>DATHWV010000123.1:0-4693 GCA_035460205.1 Ramlibacter sp. | reverse complement strand
TTCTCCGCCTCGGCCGGCTTCTTGTCCATCAGGTAGGCCTCGCCGATGTATTCGTGTGCACCCTTGTGCCGCGGATCGAGCTTGATGGCCGTCTGGTAATGCTCGAAAGCCTTGGGCAGGTCCGGCGTGGCGCGCTTGCGGTAGCTATAGCCCAAGAGGTTGTGGACGTCCGCATTGCGCGGCTCTTCGCGGGCCGCGGCATTCAGCTCCGTCATCGCACGGCTCCAGTCCTTGGCCTCGATCGCTTTGCGGGCCGAGGCCAGGCGCTCGTTCACCGACGGCGCCCGCACGTTGGGATTGCTGCCGGGCGTGTCGGCGGCGTAGGTGACTGCCGAAGCCAGCGCAAGGCAGGCGAGAAGGTGTTTGGTGTTCATGACGACTCCTTTGAGTAGGGGGCAGGTTGAGAGGCCGTCGTTCACGCGGCCCGATAGACAAACGCCGTGCACGCCGCGTTGGATGCGTGCAAAATTCACGAACATAAAGATTCGCCACGCTGGCGCATCCTCCTAGAATGTAACGAACCCCAGTCAGTACCGATGGCAGCTCGCACCCCACCCCCACCCCGGCGCCCACGCAGCCTGGACGAGCCGTACCTGCCGGGTGACACGATTCCCGCCCCTGTCGCGGAGGAAACGCACTCGGAAACGACGTGGAACCTGTTCAACAACCTGTCGGCCAAGCAGGACAGGGTCTTCGCAGAGACGCAGCCGGCTTCGGCGCTGAGCCCTCCCACGACGCAGTCACCGCCCCAAGGTCAGCAACCCAAGGGCGACCGGCGCTACGCCAAGACCGAACCAGCGCCGCTGCGGATCGAGCCCAAGCCGAAGGCGCCGACCAAGTCAGTGGCGGCGGCGACGCTGACGCTCGACGACGTGATGGTGGAAGCCCGTCGCAGCAATCGCATCTGCCCGACGGAAGACAGCTGGCTGGCGCTCTACGCGTTGTTGCCCGGGAAGGTGCAGGGCGAGAAAGGGATGCAGCCGACCCCGCCGCTCAAGGGCGCAGCCTTGAAGCAGACGTCCTCTCTGGCGCGGCGGATGTTCCTGCGTGACCACATTGAATGGGCCGACACCCACGGCGGCCTGCAGGCGGTCTACGAGTTCCTCAAGGCGTTGCCGGAGGAACAGTGGCACCACATGGGTGAATAGCCGGTCCTTCAGGGAACCGGCGTCAGCTTCGCTACCGACAGCGCCAGCCACTTGATGCCGTGGCGCGGGAAGTTCACCTGGGCGCGCGCATCGTCGCCCTGCCCTTCGATCGACACCACCTTGCCCTCGCCGAACTTGGTGTGGAACACCTTCATGCCGGCGTTCAGGCCATGGGTCGTTGACTTCTGCACCGGCACCGGTGGGCTTGCGAAAGTTTCCTTGCTGAAGCCGCCCTGGCGGGAAGTGTTGTAGCCCGTGCCATAACCGAAGGCGGACCCACCGAAGTTCTGGTTCTTCGGCGTGAGCCACTTCAGCGCACCTTCGGGCAGTTCGTCGAAGAACCGGCTCTTGACGTTGTAGCGGGTCTGCCCGTGCAGCAGGCGGGTCTGCGAATAGCTCATGTACAGGCGCTTGCGCGCGCGGGTGATCGCCACGTACATCAGCCGGCGCTCTTCTTCCAGGCCTTCGTGCTCGGTCATGGAGCGCTCGCTGGGGAACAGGCCCTCTTCCAGGCCGCTGACGAACACGCAGTCGAACTCCAGCCCCTTGGCCGAATGCACCGTCATGAGCTGGATCGCGTCCTGCCCGGCCTGTGCCTGGTTGTCACCCGCTTCGAGCGCGGCATGCGTGAGGAAGGCGGCCAGCGGCGACAAGGTTTCGCCGGTCTCGGCATCGGGCGGCACGTAGTCGGGCAGGATCTCGCCACCGAGCTCGTCGATCGGCAGCGCCACGGCATCACGCCCGAATCCTTCCTGCGTCACGAAGCTCTCGGCCGCGTTCACCAGTTCCTCCAGGTTCTCGATGCGGTCGGCGCCTTCGCGCTCGCTCTTGTAGTGGTCTATGAGGCCGGACACCTGCAGCACGAGATCGATGATCTCCCGCAGCGTCAGGTCCTGCGTCTGCTCGCGCAGCGTGTCGATCTTTGCGACAAAGGCCGCCAGGTTGGCGCCGGCCTTGCCGGTGGTGGCCTTCACGGCGTCGTGCAGCGAACAGCCGGCGGCACGCGCCGCGTCCTGCAGCTGTTCGATGCTGCGGGCGCCGATGCCGCGTGGCGGGAAATTCACGATGCGCACGAAGCTGGTGTCGTCGTTGGGGTTCTCCAGCACGCGCAGGTAGGCCAGCGCATGCTTGATTTCGGCACGCTCGAAGAACCGCAGGCCGCCGTACACGCGGTAAGGCACGGCCGCGTTGAACAGCGCGGTTTCGATCACCCGGCTTTGCGCATTGCTGCGATAGAGCACCGCGATCTCCTTGCGCGCCAGGCCGCCCTCCGGCCCGTCCCCGCGCACCAGGTGCCGCATCTCCTCGACCATCCATTGCGCTTCCGCGAGATCAGTGGGCGCCTCGTAGATGCGCACCGGCTCGCCCGGCCCCTGGTCGGTGCGCAGGTTCTTGCCCAGGCGCGCCTTGTTGTGGCTGATCAGCTCGTTGGCCGAATCGAGGATGTTGCTGTGGCTGCGGTAGTTCTGTTCCAGCTTGATCTGGTGCCGCACATGGAATTCGCGCACGAAGTCGGCCATGTTGCCCACGCGCGCGCCGCGAAAGGCGTAGATGCTCTGGTCGTCGTCGCCCACGGCGAACACCGAGTTCGGCTCCATGCCCGGCAGGCCCTCGCGCGCCTGCGCGAACATCTTGATCCAGGCGTACTGCAGCTTGTTCGTGTCCTGGAACTCGTCGATCAGGATATGCCGGAAGCGCCGCTGGTAGTGGTCGCGGATCGGGTCGTTGTCGCGCAGCAGTTCGTAGCTGCGCAGCATCAGCTCGCCGAAATCCACCACGCCTTCGCGCTGGCACTGTTCTTCGTACAGCTGGTAGATCTCGACCTTGCGGCGGTCTTCCTCGGTGCGCACCTCGACCACGTTGGGTCGCAGGCCGTCTTCCTTGCAGCCACCGATGAACCACTGCGTCTCCTTCGCCGGGAAGCGCTCCTCGTCCACGTTGTGCTGCTTCATCAGCCGCTTGATGGCCGACAGCTGGTCCTGGGTGTCCAGGATCTGGAAGCTTTGCGGCAGGTTGGCCAGCTTGTAGTGCGCGCGCAAGAAGCGGTTGCACAGGCCGTGAAAGGTGCCGATCCACATTCCGCGCACGTTCACCGGCAGCATGGCCTGCAGCCGGGTCATCATTTCCTTGGCGGCCTTGTTGGTGAAGGTCACCGCCATCACGCCACCCGGGGAAATCTGGCCGGTGGACAGCAGCCAGGCAATGCGCGTCGTGAGAACCCGGGTCTTGCCGGACCCCGCGCCCGCCAGGATCAGCGCGTGCTCATTGGGCAAGGTGACCGCGGCGCGCTGCTCGGGGTTCAGGTTGTGTAAGAGCGGGGACGCCGCGTCGACTTCTGGGAACATATGGCATTGTAGGAACCGAACCGGTCCCGTCGAATGAACAAACTGTCACCATTGCCCGCCATCGCCGCCTGCGTTGCCGCCCTGGGCAGCTTTTCCGCCTTTGCGCAGTCGTCCTGCAGCAGCGATGGGCAGCCGCGGCCGGTGGCCCTGGTCGAGCGGTTCATCAACGCGGATTGCGAGAGTTGCTGGGGCGATGCGCGCACCGTGCAGCCCGGCCGGCATGAAGTGGCGCTGGACTGGATCGTGCCCGGCAGCAAGGGTGACGATGCGCCCTTGTCCGCCGCCGCCAGCCGCGACGGCCTGGAGCGGCTCGCGACACTCGGAAGGGCGGTTCCTGCCCAGGCTGATACCTCCCGGCGACTGGCCACCGCTGCCGACCGCAAGTTGCGCGTGGCCCACGGCCTGGCCTTCAACGGCTACATGGGTGCCTCGATCGAGCTCAAGCCGGGTTCCGGTGGGCCATGGAAAGCCTGGCTGGTGCTGGTGGAAGCAGTGCCGGCGGGCACGGATGGCTCTCCTGTCGCCCGCAATCTCGTACGGAATGTCCTGCAACCGCCATGGGATGGAGCCCGGCCGCTATCGAAAGAGGAGCAAAGGCGCCTCTTCGAATCGCGCCCCATGGGCATTCCCGAAGGCGCCAACCCGAAGCGGCTCCAGGTGGTCGGCTGGGTGGAAGATGCTCGGGGCCGTATAAGGGCTATCGCGCAATCGAAATGCGCGCCCGGGCGATCCGGCGGGTAAAATCAGGCACCGGGCCCAAGCATTTTGCGGCCCGGTTTGCTTGGTGCCTTGCGCACCAGCCACCGGGCCCCAGTCCAAGCGCTCACCTGTTCAACAAACAGCCTTCTGGAGCTTGGTTATGGAAATCTTCGATTACGACAACGTCCTGCTGCTGCCGCGCAAGTGCCGCGTGGAAAGCCGCTCGGAATGCGACGCCGGCGTGGAGCTGGGTGGGCGCACGTTCCGCATCCCGGTGGTGCCGGCCAACATGAAGACCGTGGTGGACGAGAAGATCTGCCTCTGGCTCGCCCAGAACGGCTACTTCTACGTGATGCATCGCTTCGACCTGGACAACGTGAAGTTCGTCCGGCGCATGCAGTCCAACGGCGCCTACGCGTCGATTTCGGTGGGCGTGAAGAAGCCCGACTACGACGCCGTGAACCAGCTGGCCGAGGCGGGCCTGGTGCCGGAGTACGTCAC
>DATHWV010000122.1:0-2437 GCA_035460205.1 Ramlibacter sp. | reverse complement strand
CCCATGGCGTAGTACATGGAGCGGTTGGGCGCCCGCGACTTGCCTTCGGTGATGGTCTTGCTGCGGCTGTTGATCTGGATGGTTTTGGTGGCCATGGCGTGGGGCTCCGGGGACGGGGAAAGGCGACGAGTATGCGCCGGGGCGCTGATTCTTTCCAATCCGTTTTTCGGGTGGGATTAATATGCGGGGCGTATGAGCCAGAACCCTGTCGAGCTGCGCCTCTGGCGCCAGTTCATTGCCGTCGCGGACGAGTTGCATTTCGGCCGCGCTGCCGCGCGCCTGCACATGACCCAGCCGCCGCTCACGCAGGCCATCGCCAACCTGGAGCAACTGCTGGGTGTGCGCCTGTTCGAGCGGACCAAACGCAGCGTGCAGATCACCGCAGCCGGCCAGGCGCTGTTGCCCGAAGCCCGCGAACTGCTGGCCCGCGCGCTGGCGCTGCCGGCGCTGGCCCGTGCAGCGGCGCACGGCGAAGTGGGGCGGCTGCGGCTGGCGTTCGTTTCGACCGTCGGTTTTGGCCTGTTGCCGCAATGGGTGCAGGCCTTCCGGGGGCGGTACCCGCAAGTCGGGCTGGAACTGATCGAGGCCACCGGCGACGTGCAGTTGCAGTCGCTGGAGCGCGGCGACATCGACGCGGGCTTCATGCTGCACTCGCCGGGTTTCGTGCCACCGGGGCTTGAACACCTGCGCATCGCCCGGGAAGCGCTGGTGGTCGCCCTGCCGGAGCCGCACCCGCTGGCCGCGGCGCGCAGCCTCTCGTTCAGCGCCGTGGTGCAGGAGCCGCTGGTGATCTTTCCCCGCCGCATCCTGCCTTCGCTGCACGACGCGATCTTCGGCATGTACCACGCGGCCGGGCGGACGCCCCGCATTGCGCAGGAGGCGATCCAGATGCAGACCATCGTCAACCTGGTGTCGGCCGGGCTGGGGCTGGCCTGGGTGCCCGACAGCGTGCGCCAGTTCCAGCGGCCGGGCGTGGTCTACCGGCAGGTGGGCGGCAAGAGCGCGCAACAGGTGCCGCAATGCGAGACCAGCCTGGTGTGGGCCGGCGCGGCGCATCCGGCGCTCCAGCGCTTCATCGACTTTGCCCGTGAGCGCGCCACTGTCCGACATTGATGGGCTGCACCTTGCAGCACAATACGCCGCATGCTGATGTACACCCCCATCGACCCGGTCGCGCTGCGGCTGGGCCCGATCGCGATCCACTGGTATGGCCTGACTTACCTGGCTGCCTTCGGCCTGTTCATGTTGCTGGCCATGTGGCGCCTGCGCCATGAACCCTATGCTTCCATCAAGGGCCCGGGCGCCTGGAGCCGCAAGGACGTGGAAGACATGCTCTTCCTGGGCGTGCTGGGTGTGGTGATTGGCGGCCGCCTGGGTTACTGCCTGTTCTACAAGCCCGAGTACTACGCAAAGCACCTGCTGGAAGTCTTCTACGTGTGGCAGGGCGGGATGAGCTTCCACGGCGGCATGCTCGGCGTGATCGTTTCGCAATGGTGGTTCGCGCGTTCGCGCACCAAGCCGTTCTGGCAGGTCATGGACTTCGTCGCGCCTTGCGTCCCGACGGGGCTGGCCGCAGGACGGGTGGGCAACTTCATCAACGGAGAGCTCTGGGGCAGGGCGGCCGACCCATCGCTGCCCTGGGCCATGATCTTTCCGCAGAGCGGCTCGATGATCCCGCGCCACCCGTCGCAGGTCTATCAATTTCTGCTCGAAGGCATCCTGCTCTTCGTCGTGCTCTGGGTCTACGCACGCAAGGAGCGCAGGCAGGGGCAGGTGGCTGCCGTGTTCCTGGGCGGCTATGGCGTGCTGCGCTTCATTGCCGAATTCTTCCGTGAGCCCGACGCGCACCTGATGACGCTGCAGCAGAACACAGGCCTGTCCATGGGCCAGTGGCTGTGCGTGCCCATGATCGTGCTCGGCGTTGCCCTCTGGTTCTGGTTCGGCAGCCGGCCCCGGCCAGCCGCCGCTAGGTAGTTTCCACAGGAGATTTCACTGGCGCGCCGGTTCGGGATGTCTCATAATTATCCGTAATTATTGAAAATTACCGAACAACCCACCCCATGCGCCTGGTCCACAACTCCCTGCACGACGAAGTCGCCGCCCAACTGCGGGACCGGATCTTCGCGGGTGAGTTGTTGCCGGGCACTTTCCTGGACGAGGCACGGCTGGCCGAGCAGCTGTCGATCTCCCGCACGCCGCTGCGCGAAGCGCTGAAGGTGCTGACGGCCGAGGGCCTGGTCCGTCACGAGCCCCGCCGCGGCTGCTTCGTCAATGAGGTCACCGAACAGGACCTTGACGAGATCTTCCCGGTGATCGCGCTCCTGGAAGGGCGATGCGCCCGTGAAGCAGCGATGCACGCGACCGACGTGGACCTGGAACAGCTGGAGGTCCTGCACGACAAGCTCAATCGCCACGCCAAGGCCAAGCGCATCAACGA
>DATHWV010000121.1:0-10525 GCA_035460205.1 Ramlibacter sp. | reverse complement strand
GGCCGCATGAACGACGCCAAGAGCTACGCGGCGCCGCAGCCACTCGGCCAGGTAATGCAGGGCGGCACTGCCGGCGAGGTCGTCGAGAGCCGATCGCCCAAGTACCAGCCGGGCGACAAGGTGGTGGGCATGGGTGGCTGGCAGGAATACAGCGTGGTTTCCGTGGACCAGCCCGGCGCGCTGCGCAAAGTCGAAACCACGCATGTGCCGCTGTCCCACTACCTTGGCGCGGTGGGCATGCCAGGTGTCACCGCCTGGTACGGACTGGTGAAGATCATCGAACCCAAGGCCGGACAGACCATGGTGGTCAGTGCCGCGACCGGCGCGGTGGGCAGCGCGTTCGGCGCATTGGCCAAGGCACGCAATTGCCGCGTGGTCGGCATCGCGGGCGGCCCCGACAAGTGCAAGTACGCGGTCGACGAACTGGGCTTTGACGCCTGCATCGACTATCGCGAGCACAAGGACGCGGGTTCGCTGTCCAAGGCGCTGAAAGAGGCTTGCCCCACGGGCATCGACGGTTACTTCGAAAACGTCGGTGGCATGGTGCTGGACGCCGTGATGCTGCGCATGAACGCTTTCGGTCGCATCGCCCTGTGCGGGATGATCGCCGGCTATGACGGCCAGCCGCTGCCCATGGCCTATCCGCAATTGCTGTTGACCAACCGCCTGAAGCTCGAAGGCTTCATCGTCAGCGAGCACATGGAAGTCTGGCCCGAGGCGCTGAAGGAGCTGGGCATGCTGGTGGCTACAGGCAAGCTGAAGCCGCGCGAGAGCGTGGCGCAGGGCATCGAGTCGGCGCCCGAGGCATTCCTGGGCCTGCTCAAGGGCCGCAACTTCGGCAAGCAGCTGGTGAAGCTGATCTGAGCCCAGCCGGGAGCTTGCCGTGGACACCACGCACGAAGTCTTCAACCAGCCTGAGCCACTGGCCAACACCAACCTGTTCGAGGGAAACCGCGCGCTGCGCGACGCGCTGAAATTCAACGCACCGTCGATGGACACGGCAGCGCTGTCGCGCCTGGGCGCACTGGCAGGCAGCTCGGAGATGCAGGCGCACGCCCGCCTGGCCAATGTGCACACACCGCAGCTTCACAGTCACGACCGGTTCGGCCGGCGCGTCGACCAGGTCGAGTTCCATCCGAGCTACCACGCGTTGATGAAGGCCGCCACCGGCGCCGGGCTGCACGGCACGCCCTGGTCCGGCCAGGGTGCTTCGCCTCATGTGGAGCGCGCCGCCGGCTTCATGATGTTTACCGAACTCGAGCCGTCGGTCCTGTGCCCGATCTCCATGACCTATGCGGTCACGCCGGCCCTGCGCAGCAACGCGGCCGTCTTCGCCGACTGGGGCCCGAAGCTCGCGGCGCGCGACTACGATCCCGCGCTCAAGCGCTGGGCCGACAAGCCGGCCCTGACGATGGGCATGGGCATGACGGAAAAGCAGGGCGGCTCGGACGTGCGGGCCAACACGACGCAGGCGGTGGCCGATGGCCACGACGGGTGGGGCCAGCGGTACCGCCTGACCGGGCACAAGTGGTTCTTCTCCGCGCCGATGTGCGACGGCTTCCTGGTGCTGGCGCAGGCGCCGGCGGGCCTGAGCTGCTTCTTCCTGCCGCGCGTGCTGCAGGACGGGTCGGTCAACGCGATCCGTATCCAGCGCCTGAAGGACAAGCTGGGCAACAAGGCCAATGCCAGTTCCGAGGTTGAGTTCCATGGCGCCAGCGCCTGGCTTGTCGGGGACGAAGGCCGGGGCGTGCCGCAGATCCTGGAGATGGGCACCATGACGCGGCTCGACTGCGCGCTGGGCACCAGTGGCCTGATGCGGCAAGCCCTATCGATTGCCTTGAACCACGCGTCACAGCGCAAGGCCTTTGGCAAACGCCTCGCGGACCATCCGTTGATGCGCAACGTGCTGGCGGACCTTGCGCTCGAGTCCGAAGCGTCCACGGCGCTGGCGATAAGGCTGGCGCGCGCGTTCGACAAGACCGGCGACGCGCACGAAGTCGCGATGGCGCGATTGTTGACGCCGGTCGCCAAGTTCTGGATCTGCAAGCGCGGCAGCCATTTCGCGCAGGAGGCGATGGAATGCCTGGGCGGCAACGGTTATGTGGAAGAAGGCGGGGAGGGCGTGATGGCGCGGATCTACCGCGAGATGCCGCTCAACTCCATATGGGAAGGCGCCGGCAACATCATGGCGCTGGACCTGCTGCGCGCCTTGCGCAAGGCCGACGCCGCGGCCGCGCTGGCGCAGGAGCTCGCCCCGGCACGCGGCGCTCACCCGGCGCTCGATCGCTTGGCCGCTGTCTTGCCGGTGCGCGTGGAAGAGATGGCCTCCGAATTCGAGGCACGGCGCCTGGCGCAGGATGTTGCGCTGGCCGTGCAGGCCGCCCTGCTGCACCAGACCGCGCCACCTGCGGTGTTCGCCGCGTTCTGCGACTCGCGCATTGCCGGACAGTGGGGACAGGCCTTCGGCACGCTGGGCGCGGGCGCTGATTTCGACACCATCATTGCGCGCGCGATGCCGTACTGACCCAACGAAAGACCGGAATGACCGACCTGATCCTGCACCACTACCCCAGTTCCCCGTTCTCGGAAAAGATCCGGCTGGTGATGGGCTACAAGAAGCTCGCATGGAAGTCGGTGATGATCCCGCCCATCATGCCCAAGCCCGACGTGCTGGCACTGACGGGCGGCTATCGCAAGACGCCGTTCCTGCAGGTCGGCGCCGACATTTACTGCGACAGCGCGTTGATCTGCGACGTGCTGGAGCATGTGCAGGCCGAGCCCACGCTGTTTCCGCCGCACCTGAAAGGCGTCTCCCGCGTGTTTGCCCAATGGGCGGACACCTCGCTATTCTGGGCTGCCATGGCCCACAACCTGCAACCCAAGGGTGCGGCACAGGTGTTTGCCAAGGCGCCACCGGAAGCCGCCAAGGCGTTCAGCGAGGACCGCAAGGCCATGAGCGCCAACATGATCCGCCTGCGCCCTGGCGACGCCACGTCCTCATACCGCTCGTACCTGCGGCGCATCGCGCACATGGTCGAGGAGCATGATTTCCTGTTCGGCACCGATCCCTGCGTCGCCGATTTCGCGGCCTATCACGCGCTCTGGTACACGCGCGTCCAGGTGCCGGTGATGGCGGAGATCCTCGCAGCCACGCCGGCTGTGGGCGAATGGCTGGACCGCATGGCCGCCATCGGGCACGGCATACCAGACAAGTTCAGTTCGGCCGATGCGATCACGGTCGCCAGTGGGGCCGAACCCATGCCACCCGGGCAAAACCTTTTGATCGACAGCGCGTTCCAGGACGACCATGGCATTCCCCTGGGCACGGCCGTGAGCATCACGGCGGAGACCTTCGGGCCGGAGCCGACCGAAGGCGTGCTGATCGCCGCCACCCGCACGCACTACACGCTGCAGCGCGAGGACCCGCGGGCCGGTGTGGTGCACGTGCACTTTCCCCGTGTCGGCTACGTGCTGCGCAAGGCGGAAACGGCCTGACCCTGCGAACGATGCCGACCGTCACCGGCTTTTGCGTGTTCGACACGGCCATTGGCCACTGCGCCCTGGCGTGGAACGCAGACGGTGTCGTGGCGGGTGCGCAGCTGCCGGGCGTGGACGAGGCAGCCACCCGGCGCCGCATGCGGCAACGCTATCCCGATGCGGCTGAAGGCGCGGTTCCAGATGGCTTGCAGGCCATCGTCGAGCGGGTTCGCAACGCATTGAACGGCCGGCCCGATGGCATGCTCGACGTGGCGCTCGACATGGCCGACGTGCCCCAATTCCAGCAGGCCGTTTACCGGGTTGCCCGTGCGATCCCGCCGGGACGCACCATGACCTACGGCGAAGTGGCGGCCGCGATGGGCGAGCCCGGCGCAGCGCGTGCGGTGGGACAGGCGCTGGGCCACAACCCTTTCGCGCCCATCGTGCCTTGCCATCGCGTGCTCGCAGCACGCAACGGCGGGGGCGGCTTCTCGGCCGAAGGTGGCGTCGCCACCAAGCTTCGCATGCTGCAGATCGAGAACGCTCAGCTCGGCCCGGAGCCCGGCCTGTTCGACTGAAACGCGGCCCACTGCTGGCGCGCGCGCAGCTTCCACACCCTGGCCGTGCGCCACAACCGTGAGCTGTGCACCTGCGCGATCAGGCGGTCCTTCCAGGCCTTCCAGCGCGGGTACCAGCGGGCGAACCACGCCAGCTGCATCAAGGCGGGTTGCGTCAACGTGAAGAGGCGCGCGAGCAGGGCCGTGCCGACCAGCTTGGCCGCCAGCAGCACGACCAGTCCCGACAGCGCATGGCCCTTGCCGATCAGGAAGACGGCCAGCAGCTTGATCGGCAATAGGGCGAGCCCCGGCAGGGCGAAAAGCGCCAGCGCGCCCCACGGCGGCAGCGCAGCGATGCGCCTTTCGACCCGGGCCCAGACCGGAAGGCGTGCGAGCCGCCCCAGCAACGCAGAGAGCGGCTCCCAGCCCCATTCCTCGAAGACGAGGACCAGCGCGACGACGGCGGTGAAGGCGTGGCGCAACAGCCCGCGGATGAATTGCATTCCGGCCAGTGTAGGCCGGAGCGGATGTCAGGCGGCGGCCGGCCTCAGGCCGAAGCTGACGCGGGTCGGCTCGGCCAGCGGTTGCACCGCGGCTTGCAAGGTGAGCGTGGAGGGCGCCAAGGCATAGACCAGTGCGTGCTTGTGCTCATGCGTGGCAAACACCTGCCCCGCTTCCAGCACGATGTCGCGCGGGTCGTTGTCCAGCGTGATCCACACGCTGCCCTCGTCGCAGCGCAGGTTGACGCCGGCGGCGTCGGCGATGTCAAACAGGCCCTGATGGGCCAGGCTGACCTGGTAGTGGCTTGCTCCTTGGTACATGACGGATTCCTTTCGCATTCCCAATGCAAATGAATATACTGGGGCGGTCTCCTCTGCTCAAACGGTCATTCGGAATACTTCGCATGCATCCAAGGAATGCCAACCCGGCGCCCGCCAGCCTGCCGCAGCCCCGTTCGGAGCAATTGCGGCTGGAACTGCTGCCGGCTTTCGAGGCGGCAGCGCGCACCTTGAGCTTTACCCGCGCGGCACAGGAGTTGCACCTGACCCAGTCGGCCGTGAGCCGGCAGATCCAGCAATTGGAAGAGAGCCTGCACACCACGCTGTTCGAGCGGCGCCACCGGTCGCTGGCGCTGACCGAAGCCGGGCGAGTGATGCAGCGTGCCGTCAGCGACAGCCTGGAGCGCCTGCGCGATGCGGCGGCGCGTGTGCGCACCCATTCCGGCCCCCGCCAGGTCGCCATCACCTGCACGCCGGGCTTCGCATCGCTGTGGCTCATCCCGCGGCTGGCGCGCTTCACCGCCGGCCACCCCCAGGTGGATGTGCGCATCTCGGCCACGCTGGAAATCCTGGACCTGGCGCGCAGCAATGTGGACGTGGCCGTGCGCTTCGTGCCCAGCAGCATGGGGCAGGGGCCGGTGTTGTTCGAGGAGGAAGTGCTGCCGCTGTGCTCACCCAAGCTGCTCGAAGATGCAACGCGGCCGCTCAAGAAGCCCGGCGACCTGGCCCGTCACACATTGCTGACGATCGATTTGCCCGAGGGCAAGGCGCTCACCGTGGAGTGGGAGCCGTGGTTCCAGGTGATGGGGCTGGACGGCGTCCAGTTGGCCAACAGCCTGCGCTTCACACAGTATTCCGACGCCGTGGCGGCGGCCATCGCGGGCCAAGGCGTGGTGATAGGCCGCTTGCCCTTGCTCAATGAATTGCTGGCATCGGGCCAGCTGGTGGCGCCATTTCGTGGCCGGGCGGCCACCCGCCGCGGCTACTACCCGCAGCTTGCGCCTCGAGCCGCCGGCAACCCGGATGCCCAGGCATTTGTCGATTGGCTGGTGAAGGAAGCGGAGGACCTGCGGGGCCCCGGCCCGCGCCGGGCCTCAGCAGCCCAGGCTCAGGGCTTGAAGCGGGCGGCCTGACTTCGGCTCGAAGACGACCAGGTTGACCTGGCGCGGGTGCGCCGCTTGGGCCGGGATGGCGCGCAACGTGACACGCGAGGCGCCGCGGTATTCACCGACCGGTACGTACTGCCGCACGACGAAGTCGTGCTGGAGGTATTCGCCCGCGTTCTCGCCGGCCTTGACCTTGCTGCTGTGGGCGTGTTCGGTCACCGTCCAGTAAGCCGCCCAGGCCCCGCCGCCATCCGCGGGCGATACCTGCGCTTCGAACATGTCGCCTTCATTCTTCTGCAGTGCGATGTGAACGCGGGCCGCTTCACCGCCGCCGAGTGCGCCGCCGTAGTCACGCCAGTCGCGCCCATTGCGTACCAGCTGTGGGGTGTAGATGCTGGAGAGGCCGTTCAGGCTGGCGAGCTGGCGTTGCCTGCTGGTGTGGGCGGGATTGGCAAACCGGTCGACCCAGCCGATGTAGTCCCAGTAACCCACGTGGAACGCCTGGACCACCGCCCGGCCATTGGCGGCACTGCCCTTGAGCGTGGACAGCCAGCGGTCGGCCGGCGGGCAGGAACTGCAACCTTCGGAGGTGTAGAGCTCGATGACGGGAACGATGGTCACTGGCGACTCGGCCTTGCAAGCCGGGCCCGCGGCGAGGGAAGTTCCTGCGGCGGCCAACAGGCCGGCGGCGACGAGAGCAGGGGGCAGGGAAGGCATGGCGCGTCCTCGGGGTTGTTCCCCCTTGGTCGCCCCATTGCGGCAGTCCTTACACGTTCACGCGCGCATTCACCCGATCCTGCAGTGGCACTTCGACCACCGGCGGCTGCGCGGCCTGGAAGCGCTCGAGCCGCGTGTCCATCCGGGTTTCCAGCTCGGTCAGCCGGCCTGCGATCATGCGGCCCAGCTGCTCGAACTGCAGGCGCAATTCACGCTGGCTCTGCGCCAGGGCCTTGTCCGCTTCGGTCGCGGCCAGGCCGAGTTGCTGGCGGTGTTCGCGGCTTTCGCGGATATGGGTATCGAACTGCTGGCGCAATTCCGCCAGCCGCGAGGCTTCGGCCTTGTCGGCCAGGTCTCGCTGGGCTTCCAGCGACTTCATGTGCCGCCGGGATTCCAGCACGTACCGCGATTCGTGTACGGCGGTACTCAGCAGGAAGGCCAGGATGGTGAGTCCCAGGATCCCCAGCATCACCATGCCGATCGACGCCTCCGTAATGAACAGGCCGAAGCTCAGCGGCGAGGTGCGGTTGAATTCGGACCAGTTGAGGGCGGCAAAGCCCACGGCCACTACGAGGGCCGCAAGCATGAAGACAAGTCGGGCGCGCATGAGAGTTCTCCCTTGAAGAATGAAATCCATTGTGCGAACCAGCCCCTGCCGCCGGCTGTCAGCGGGGATGCCGTCCGCCTGTCCGCAACCGTGTGGCAAACTCCGCGTCCTGCCGCATCGCACCCCGAATTCCAGCAGTTACACAATGAAAAAAATCATCCGGCAGATCGCCGCCGAAATCCGCGTTCGCGAGGAGCAGGTCCAGGCGGCCGTCGAGCTTCTCGACGGTGGCGCCACCGTCCCCTTTGTGGCCCGTTACCGCAAGGAGGCCACCGGCGGCCTGGACGACATCCAGCTGCGCGAGCTGGAGTACCGGCTGGGCTACCTGCGCGAGCTGGAGGAGCGGCGCGAGGCCGTCCTCAAAAGCATTGAAGAGCAGGGCAAGCTCACGCCCGAATTGCGCGCTGCCATCGAGGCCGTGCCGACCAAGCAGGAGCTGGAAGACCTGTACCTGCCGTACAAGCCGCGCCGCCGCACCAAGGGGCAGATCGCCCGCGAGTCCGGCCTCGAGCCCCTGGCCGACCTGCTGTTTGGCAACCCGGCGCTGAAACCGGACGATGAAGCCAAGGCGTTCGTGCGGTCCGAAAAAGGCGAGGGCGGCGAAGACTTCACGACCGTGCCCGCCGTGCTCGACGGCGTGCGTGACATCCTCTCAGAGCGCTGGGCCGAGTCTCCGCCGCTGGTGCAACAACTGCGCAACTGGCTGTGGAGCGAAGGCCTGTTCCAGTCCAAGCTCACCGCCGGGAAGGACGAGAACAATCCCGACGTTGCCAAATTCCGCGACTACTTCGACTACGACGAGCCGATCGGCCGCGTGCCTTCGCACCGGGCGTTGGCGGTTTTCCGCGGCCGCCAGCTGGAGATCCTCGACGTCAAGCTGGTGCTGCCGGTCGAACCCGAACCCGGCAAGCCGTCGCTGGCCGAGGGAAAGATCGCCATCCACCTGGGCTGGAGCCACCAGGGCCGCCCCGCGGACGACTTGCTGCGCAAGTGCGTGGCCTGGACCTGGCGCGTGAAGCTCTCGCTGTCCACCGAGCGTGACCTGTTTACCCGCCTGCGTGAAGAAGCGGAGAAGGTGGCGATCAAGGTTTTCGCCGATAACTTGCGCGACCTGCTGCTGGCCGCGCCCGCTGGTCCGAAGGTGGTGATGGGGCTGGACCCCGGCATCCGCACCGGCGTGAAGGTGGCGGTGGTCGATGCCACCGGCAAGCTGGTCGACACCGCCACCGTCTACCCGCATGAGCCGCGCCGCGATTGGGACGGCTCGCTCCACCAGCTCGGACTGTTGTGCCGCAAGCACGGCGTGAACCTGATTGCCATCGGCAATGGAACCGCCAGCCGGGAAACCGACAAGCTGGCCGCCGACCTGGTCAAGCGCCTGGGTACGGAGGGCGAAGGCATGCAGCGCGTCGTGGTCAGCGAGGCCGGCGCTTCGGTGTATTCGGCCAGCGAGTTTGCTTCGCAGGAAATGCCGGATGTCGACGTGAGCCTGCGCGGCGCGGCGAGCATTGCGCGCCGGCTGCAGGACCCGCTGGCCGAACTGGTGAAGATCGACCCGAAGTCCATCGGCGTCGGCCAGTACCAGCATGACGTGAACCAGGGCGAGCTGGCCCGCACGCTGGATGCCGTGGTGGAAGACTGCGTGAACTCGGTGGGCGTGGACCTCAACACGGCCAGCGTGCCGCTGCTGTCACGCGTGTCGGGCCTCTCCGGCAGCGTGGCGAAGGCCGTGGTGCGCTGGCGTGACGCGCACGGCGCCTTCCGCAATCGCCAGCAGCTGATGGAAGTCAGCGGCCTCGGTGCCAAGACTTTCGAGCAGAGCGCCGGCTTCCTGCGCATCCGGGACGGCGACAACGCGCTCGACATGACGGGCGTGCACCCTGAGACCTATCCGGTGGTCGAGAAGATGCTGGCCACCAGTGGCAAGCCGGTGATCGAGTTGATGGGCCGGGCCGAGATGCTCAAGACCCTGAAGCCCGAGCTCTTTGCCAACGAGAAGTTCGGCGTGATCACCGTGAAGGACATCCTGGTCGAACTGGAGAAACCCGGCCGCGACCCGCGCCCGGACTTCCGCGTGGCCCGCTTCAATGAGGCCGTGGAAGACATCAGCGACCTGCGCGAAGGAATGGTGCTGGAGGGCACGGTGAGCAACGTGGCGGCTTTCGGCGCGTTCGTCGACCTGGGCGTGCACCAGGACGGCCTCGTGCACGTCAGCCAGCTGTCGCACAAGTTCGTCAACGATGCGCGCGAGGTCGTGAAGACCGGTGACATCGTCAAGGTGAAGGTGATGGAGGTGGACGTGGCCCGCAAGCGCATCGGCCTGTCGATGAAGCTGGGCGACGCGCCGACGCGGCGCGATGGCCCGCGCGACAACCGGTTCGAAGGTGCCGCCCGGGGGCAGCGCGCGCCGCAATCGCAGCCTGTGAACACTGCCATGGCCGGCGCCTTCGCCAAGCTGCAGGGCCTGCGCAAGTAGCCGCGAAGGCGATCACGCAAAATAGGCGCATGAACGCGCTGCGCATCTACGCCGGACCCAAGGCCCGGCAACACATCGAAAGCCAGGGGCTCAAGCCGCAGGACGTGCGCGTGGTGCCAGGCGCCGCCGGGGGCCCGAAGGGGCTGGTTCTCGGTCCACTGGACCGTTTCATCTTCGGCGACTGGCTCACGGCATCGGACCAGCCGGTGCACCTGGTCGGCGCTTCCATAGGTGCGTGGCGGATGGCCACGGCCTGCCTGACCGACGCCAACGCCGCGTTCGAGCGGCTGGAGCGTGACTACATCGCGCAGGACTATGAACTGGAGCCCGGTCGCAAGAATCCCACCGCAGCCCACGTGAGCGAGCGATTTGGCCAAAGCCTGGAGTCCTTCTACGGTGGCCGTGTGCAGGAAGTGCTGGCGCATCCGCGCTACCGGCTCCATATCGTCACGTCGCGCGGCCGCCATGTGCTGGGGCGGGAACACAAGTTGCGCACGCCGATGGGCTACCTCGGCGCCTTCCTCACGAACAGCGTGCACCGGCGGGCAATGGGTGCATGGCTGGAGCGCGTCGTGTTCTCGACGGCAGGCGAGGGCACGACGGCTTCGTTGCCCTTCGCAACCGCCGACTACCGCACACGGCAGGTGCCCTTGAGCGCCGCGAATTTCAACGCTGCGCTGCAGGCAAGCTGCTCGATCCCCTTCGTGCTCAAGGCGATCCACGACATTCCCGGCGCGCCTCCGGGCGCTTACTGGGACGGCGGCATCACCGACTACCACCTGCACCTGAACTACAACGCCAGCGTG
>DATHWV010000120.1:0-3131 GCA_035460205.1 Ramlibacter sp. | reverse complement strand
GAGGTGTTCCGCGCCGAGTTCAATGCGCTGGGCTTTGCCACCCGCTGGGTGGAGATGCCGCCGGAGATGAAGCGTGCCGGCCACCTCGTCGCCTCGCGCGACGGCGGGCAGGGCAAGCGGGTGCTGCTCATGGGCCACCTGGACACGGTGTTCGAAAAGGACAGCAGCGTCGCGTTGTGGGAACGCCGTGGCGACCGCGTGCGCGGCCAGGGCGTGGGCGACATGAAGGGTGGCGACGTCATCGTCATCGAGGCGCTGCGCGCCTTGCAGGCGGCCGGCGCGCTGGACAAGGCGCGCATCGAAGTGATCTTCACGGGCGACGAAGAGCGCACCGGCGCACCGCTGGAAACGGCGCGCGCCGAGGTGGTGGCGCTGGCCAAGCGCTCCGACTACGCGCTCTCCTTCGAAGGCGCTACCAAACTCAACGGCATGGGCATGGCGAGCATTGCGCGCCGGTCCTCCGGCGGCTGGACGCTCACCGTGCGCGGCCGGCCGGGCCATTCGGCAGGCGTGTTTTCGCAGTTCGCGGGCTACGGTGCCATCTACGAAGGGGCTCGCATCCTCAATGCCTTCCGCGAGAAATTGATTGAACCCAACCTCACGTTCAACGTGGGCCTGGTGCTGGGCGGAACCAATGTCAGCTATTCGGGCGACACCGCCACCGGCACTTCGTTCGGCAAGTCCAACGTGATCGCGCGCGACTTCCAGGCGCAAGGCGACCTGCGTTACCTCACGCCCGAGCAGGGCGAGCGCGCCAAGAGCCGCATGCGCGAGATCGTCGCGGCCAGCCTGCCGGGCACCAACGCCACCATCACCTTCCGCGACAGCTACCCGCCCATGCCGCCGACCGAAGCCGGCGCGCGCCTGATGGCGGTGTATTCCAAGGTGAGCCAGGACGCCGGGCTGGGTCCCATCGGTACGCTGGACCCGTCGATGCGCGGCGCGGGCGACATCCAGTTCGTTGCGCCTTACACCACCGGCATCGACGGCCTGGGCGCGGACGGCACGGGCGCCCATACCGACGACGAGGACCTCGAAATCGCTTCCATCGAGCGCGGTGCGATCCGCGCGGCCCTGTTCATCTACCGCCTGACCCAGCCCTGAGCCATGGAAATCCGCCGCCTCGGCCCCGACGACGCCACGCAATACCGGGCGCTGCGCATTCGCGCGCTGTGGGAATTCCCGGAAGCGTTTACGTCGAGCTACGACGAGTTCGAGAAGCAGCCGATCGAAGTGTCCGAGGTTCGCCTGTCCGGCGAGAACACGGTGTTCTGGGGCGCCTTTGAAGGTGGCGTCCTGTCGGGCATGGTCGGCATGGAGCGCGAAACACGACCCAAGGCGCGGCACAAGGCAACGGTCGTCGGCATGTATGTGTCGCAGGAATATTTCGGCACCGGCATGGGCCGCGCGCTGATTGACGCGCTGATCGACCATGCGAAGGAAATCGGCATCGAGCTGCTGGTGCTCACGGTGACCGAGGGCAACACGGTGGCCACCAACTTCTACGGGGCAGTGGGCTTTCGTTCGTTCGGCATCGAGCCGCGCGCGATGAAGGTCGACGGCCGTCCCTTCGCCAAGAACCATATGTACCTGGAATTCGTCCCATCATGACCATCGCCGGTTTCTCGTTCCCCACCGCCATCCGCTTCGGCGCCGGCGCCCGCAAGGAAGTCGCTGCGCACCTGCTCGGCCAGGGCCTGAAGCGCCCGCTGATCGTCACCGACAAGGCGCTCGCACAGTTGCCGGTGCTGGCGGAATTCAAGACGCACCTCGCCGGGCTCGACGTTGCGGTGTTCGCGGGCGTGTTCGGCAATCCCACCTGCAGCCAGGTGATGGATGGCGCCGCGGCGTTCAAGGCGCACAACGCGGACTGCGTCATCGGCTTTGGCGGCGGCGCCGCGCTCGATGTGGCCAAGGTGGTCGGCATCGCGGCCACGCACGAAGGCGACATCCTGGAATATGTGTGGGACCACCCGAAGGTGCGCCCCATCGACCAGGCCTTGCCCTACTTCATCGCGCTACCCACCACCTCCGGCACCGGTTCGGAAGTGGGCCGCTCCTCGGTGGTGAGCGAGAACGACACGCACCTCAAGCGCGTGGTGTTCAGCCCTAAGATCCTGGCCAAGGTGGTGTTCGCCGATCCCGAGCTCACGCTGGGCCTGCCGCCGCACGTGACAGCGGCCACCGGCATGGACGCGCTGACGCACAACATCGAAAGCTATCTCTCGCCCGCCTACCACCCACTGTGCGACGGCATTGCGCTGGAAGGCACGCGCATTGCGGCGGCCGCGCTGCTCAAGGCCGTGACCGAGCCGGGCAACCTGCAGGCGCGCAGCGACATGATGATGGCCTCGATGATGGGCGCTATCGCTTTCCAGAAGGATCTGGGCGCGGTCCACTCCTGCGCCCACGCGCTGGGCGCGGTGTGCGACCTGCACCATGGCCTGGCCAACGCGCTGATGATCGACACGGTGCTGGAGTGGAACCAGGAAACGGTCCCGGAAAAGTTCAACGAGCTGGCCCATGTCTGCAAGGTGTCCGGCGGCGGCAGCGAGTTCATCCCCTGGCTGCGTGCGCTCAAGGCGCGCGTTGGCATCAGCGGCAAGCTCGGCGAACATGGCGTGAAGCGCGAGCACCTGCCCCGGCTGGTGGAGATCGCCGTGGCCGACATGTGCCACCAGACCAATCCGCGACCGGTCACGGCGGCGGATTTCCAGCGCCTGTTCGAGAAGGCGATGTGAATGGACAAGGAAAGGGACAAGGGCGAGCGCCTGAAGATCGGCATCTCGGCCTGCTTCATGCACGCCGACCCGGCGCGCCAGCTGTTCACCGGCAAGACGCTGCAGTACGTCGAGCAGTCGATTGCGCACTGGGTCATGTCCACCGGCGCGCTGGCCGTGATGATTCCCAGCCCCACGGGCGCGACCCAGCGCGGTGACGTGACGCTGGATCACTATGCGCACTGGCTCGACGGGCTGGTGCTGCACGGCGGCGCCGACGTGTCGCCCTTGAGTTATGGCGAGGAGCCGCTGCAGTCGCGTTGGGCCGGCGACAAGATCCGTGACGAATACGAGATCGACCTGGTAGCGGCGTTCGAGCGGCATGCCAAGCCGGTGTTCGGCGTCTGCCGG
>DATHWV010000119.1:0-4034 GCA_035460205.1 Ramlibacter sp. | reverse complement strand
GCGGCGTTCATCATCACGAACATCGCCTGCATGCCCTTGTTGGGCTGGCCCACCATGTAGCCGGTGGCGCCGTCGATCACGATCTGCGCGGTGGCATTGCCGTGGATGCCCATCTTGTGCTCCAGGCCGCCGCAATGGATGGGGTTGCGCGCGCCCAGCGATCCGTCCTTGTTCACCATGAACTTCGGCACGATGAACAGGCTGACGCCCTTGATGCCGGGCGGCGCGTCGGTCAGGCGGGCCAGCACGAGGTGGACGATGTTGCTCGTCATGTCATGCTCACCGGCGCTGATGAAGATCTTGTTGCCGGTGATCTTGTAGCTGCCGTCGGCTTGCGCCTCGGCCTTGGTGCGCATCAGGCCCAGGTCGGTGCCGCAATGCGCTTCGGTCAGGCACATGGTGCCGGTCCACTCGCCGCTGGTCATCTTGGGCAGGAAGGTCTTTTTCTGCTCTTCGGTGCCGTGCGTGCTCAGCGCGGCGTAGGCGCCGTGCGTAAGGCCGGGGTACATGGTCCAGGCCTGGTTGGCGCTGTTGAGCATTTCGTAGAAGCACTGGTTCACCACCAGCGGGAGGCCCTGGCCGCCATAAGCCGGATCGCAGCTCAGTGCAGGCCATCCACCCTCGACGTACTTGTGGTACGCCTCCTTGAAACCCTTGGGCGTGGTGACCTCATGGGTTTCCTTGTTCAATTTGCAGCCTTCCTCGTCGCCACTCATGTTGAGCGGGAAGGTCACCTCGCTGGCGAACTTGCCGGCCTCTTCGAGCACCGCATTGATGGTGTCGGTATCGGCATCGGCGTACTTCGGGATGGCCTTGAATTCTTCAGTGACGTTGAGCATTTCGTGCATCACGAATTGCATGTCGCGCAGGGGCGGGGTGTAGGTGGGCATGGCTTACTCCTTGGTCGATGTCTTGCGGGATTTCTTGACGGGCAGGCGCGCGGGCATCGCGTCCTGCGCGCCGTACAGCTTGAGGATGTTGTCGAAGCCCGCGTTGGCGCGGGCGATGGAACCGGGGTTCTTCAGGAAGCGGGCCTCGTAGTGCAGCGCGAGGATCAGGCCGTGGATTTCGAAGAGCAGCTGGTCTTCGTCCACGTCCGCGCGCAAATGGCCTTCCTCCTTGGCGGAGACGACGGCACGGCGCATCGCGGCCAGCCAGGTCTTCACCGATCCGACCAGCGCGTCGCGCACGGGGCCGGTGCGGTCGTCGAACTCGACGGCGCCGCTGATGTAGATGCAGCCCGAATCGATTTCGATCGAGGTGCGCTTCATCCAGTTGCCGAACAGCGCGCGCAGGCGCGGCATGCCGCGCGGCTCATGCATCGCCGGGTAGAACACCTCTTCCTCGAAGCGGGTGTGGTATTCGCGGATCACCGAGATCTGCAGTTCTTCGCGCGAGCCGAAGTGGGCGAACACGCCCGACTTGCTCATCTGCGTGACTTCGGCCAGGGCGCCGATGGACAGCCCTTCCAGGCCGATCTGCGTGGCCAGTCCCAACGCGGCGTCGACGATCGCGGCCTTGGTCTGCTGGCCCTTTTGCATGGCGCGCCCGTCGCGCGGCGCGCGGGGCTTGAATGGCAATTCGGTAACGGACATGGGTGGTGCGAAAAATAAAACGAACGGTCGTTCTATTTTGCATGAAAGCGGCGCGCCGGGCCACCCTCCCCGGTGGCGAGGGCCAATCTAGAGGCTGCGTTCTAGGGATCCCGCGGGTAAACCCGGAATTTTTCGCTTTTCGAGGGTCAGCAGCGCGGCGGCAAGGATCAGGATGTAGCTGCCAAGGAACATGCGCTCATGGCCGTACTCGTCGATCGGGAAGATCACGAAGTGCACCACCATGTTGCCCGCTGCCACCGCGGCCAGCACCACGCAGTCCGAAATGCGGCGCGTGCGCCACAGCCCCGCCAGTGCCAGCCCCAGCCCGGCGCAGAAGAAGAGCAGCGGACGCGGCGCCACGAGCGCATGCCCCGTGCGCCGGATCACGGCGAGGTACTCCTGCAGCGTGACCACATGCGAGATCGCGGAGGGGAACGGCTCCCGCGCATAGAAGGTGTGCCAGAACAGCGTGGGCCAGGGCAACGCAAGTTTGCCGAGGTAGAAGAACAAGGCGAACGCGGCCGCCGAGCAGGCCAGCAGCCACGGTGCGCTGCCATCGGCGCGTCGCACCCAGGCCATGCAGGCCAGGAAAGGCACCAGCAGGATGGCGGCGTCGGGCCGCGAGAGCACCGCCAGGATCGCCAGCGCCAGCACCACCAGCCAATGCACATTTCGGATGCACGCCAATGCGCAGGCAACCACGAACAGCAACGCGAGTGAGTCTGGCGTGGCCACCCGCGCGATCAGCATCAGCGGCGGATCGCCCAGCAGCAGCACCGGCCAGAGCGCAGCCAGCGCCACGATGCGCCGGCGGAAGAAGAAAGGCACCATGCTCACCAGCAACGCAGCCGCGATGGCCGACACCAGCGCCGCGGCCGACGCGCTGTTGTGCGTCACCTTGAAGGCCAGGCGGGACAGGAAGATGTACAACGGCTTGACGGCATAGAACTTGAGGTTGTCCACCAGCGCCGCGGGGTCGCGATGAACTGCGAGCCGGTAGCTGCGGTCGGCGCCGGGGTCGTCGATCAGGGGCGGGTACTTTTCCGGTCCCACGTAGTCGCGCACATCGCTGTACGCGGCGCGGGACAAGTCCGCCGCCGGAATGCCCGCCTCGGCACGGACCAGGGCCGCGTACGGGATCATGTCCCAGTTCGCGATCGGGTTGCGCCACGAGTGGAGGGCCAGGGCCCAGGCCACCATGACATGCAGGACCAGCAGGGCGGTGCACAGCGGCGCGAGCCAGGGCTTGCGGGCCACCGGATGAAGGGAGTTGTCGGAGTCGGTCAAGGCAAAGGTGTTGAAAGCAAGGGCGGCGACAGGCCAAATCTACAATGCCGCTGCATGCCTCGAACAGCGAACGGCCCACAGCCCGCATTCTTCCACGCCCCAGCGGGTGCGCCGAAGGCGTTCATTCACTGGCTGGCCGTGCGTGCCATCCCGATGGCCTGGCTGATGGTCTTGCTCTTCCTGATGCTGTTCTTCGGCTCGGTGCGGCAATTGCACGCCAATGCGTACACGGCGCTGGCCGTCGCAGGCTTGTTGTACTGCCTGTTTTTTGAGCGCAACCAATGGCGCGCCCTGGTTGGCGAGCATCGCGCACTGCTCACCGCCGCGGTGCTGGTCGTGCTGCTGATCGCGGCCAGTGAGGCGGCCTTGTTGTGGCGGCTCCCCCAGCGGCGGGTCACGCCGCTGCCCTCGCAGGTCGGCCTGCTGCTGTGCATTGCGCCGCTCGCCGTGATCCTGCGTGATCGCACGAGGCTGCGCGCGCTCGCGGCCGTGCTCGTCGCGCTCAGCCTCTATCACGTGGTCACCCTTCCGCTGGAGGCCATCACCGGCACGGTGTTCCACACGCAGACCGAAGCGCTGTTCCCCCGTGAGATGGGGCCGCTGAATTACCAGGCGCATGGACTGGCATGGCAGGTCTATTACTTCCCCGGTTTGTTGCTGGGCCTGTTTTTCCTGGCTTCGGGGCTGGTGGTGGAAGAAGGCGTGGTGCGCCGGTGGACGCTGCGACCCGGTGCGTGGCTGGCGGCCGGCATTGCGTGGACCGCAGCCATCGCCTGCATCCAATCGCGCAGCGCCTTGGCCGGCACCGCCGCCGCCACCGCACTGGGCTATGTCGCGCTGTCGGGCAACCGCCGCGCATTGCGGACCTGGCTGGTGCTGGGCGCCCTGGCCATCCTGGGCGTCGCGTTGTACCTCTATCTCTTCGTGGACAACAAGAGCAGCTTCGGCCTGCGATGGGAATTCATGAAGCTGTTCTGGCGCCATGGCTGGGACGCCGAATGGCTGTGGACCGGACGCGGCTATCGCATCGACCCGGACCCGGAGATGCAACTGCCCGGCCTGCAGACGCTCTTGCACAGCCACAACGACATCATCCAGGTGTTCTTCACCTGGGGCGTGCCGGTGCTGGTGGCGTATGCCGCGCTGTGGGCG
>DATHWV010000118.1:0-5639 GCA_035460205.1 Ramlibacter sp. | reverse complement strand
CCTTCGGGCACGACGGTGGACGTGTTGTGCGGGCAGCCCGAGCAGAACCAGGGCGCGCGGTCGCCCTTGACTTCCAGCACCTGCATCGAACGCTCTTTCGCTTCCAGGATCGCAAGTTGCGCGTCGATGCGCGCACCCATGTCGCCATCCACGCCCAGCTTCTTCAGGCGTTGCGCAATCGCGCGCGCGATCAGCGCGGGCGACAGGTCGGCGTTGGCACGCAGCAAGGTGTTGCCGGTGGGATTCGCCTGCGACCATTCGCCGCCGGACTCGTCGCCCTCGACGTCGTTGAACTTGCCCACCACCGTCGGGCGCACGTCGGGCCGCCAGTTGTAGAGCTCTTCCTTCAGCTGGTATTCGATGACCTGGCGCTTTTCCTCGACGACGAGGATCTCGCGCAGTCCGTGCGCGAAGCCGCGCGTGGTTTGCGCCTCCAGCGGCCACACCACGCCGACCTTGTGCAGGCGGATGCCCAGTTGCCGACAGGTGTCGTCGTCCAGCCCCAGGTCCAGCAGCGCCTGGCGGGTGTCGTTGTAGGCCTTGCCGCTGGCGATCAGGCCAAAGCGGTCGTTCGGGCCTTCGATCACGTTGTAGTTGAGGCGGTTGGCGCGGATGTACGCGAGCGCTGCGTACCACTTGTAATCGAACAGGCGCGCTTCCTGTTCGAGCGCGGTGTCCGGCCAGCGGATGTGCAGGCCCCCCGGCGGCATTTCAAAGTCGGTGGGAATCCTGATGTCGACACGTTCCGGATCGATCATCGCCGTGGCGCTCGATTCGACGATCTCCTGGATGGTCTTCATGCCGGACCACACGCCCGCATAGCGGCTGAGCGCGAAAGCGTGGATGCCGTGGTCCAGGATGTCCTGCACGCTCGACGGGAAGAACACCGGGAAGCCGCAGGCCTTGAAGATATGGTCGCTCTGGTGAGCGGCCGTGGAGCTCTTGGCCACATGGTCGTCGCCGGCCACGGCGATCACGCCACCCCAGGGCGTGGTGCCCGCCATGTTGGCGTGCTTGAAGACGTCGACCGAACGGTCCACGCCGGGGCCCTTGCCGTACCAGATGCCGAACACGCCATCGAACTTGTGCGTGTCTTTCGGCGTGAACCCAAGTTGCTGCGTGCCCCATAGCGCGGTGGCCGCCAGTTCCTCGTTGACGCCCGGCTGGAACACGATGTTCTGGGCCTTGAGGTACTTGCCGGCCTTCCACAGGGCCTGGTCATAGCCGCCCAGCGGCGAGCCGCGGTAACCGCTGATGAAGCCCGCCGTGTTCTTGCCGGCTTGCGCATCGCGCAGGCGCTGCAGCATGGGCAGCTTCACCAGGGCCTGCACGCCGCTCATGAAAGCGCGTCCGTAGTCGAGCGAGTACTTGTCGTCGAGCGTGACGGTTTCCAGGGCCTTGCGGATGTGTTCGGGCAGGGGGGCGTTCATGGACGTCTTGTCTCCGGTGATGCGTGGCGGGAGGCCTTGTGGGCCGAGGTGGAACAGCGAGCGCGCCGGGTAGGCGGCCGCCTCTACGGAACTGCAAAGTGTATGCCCGCAGCCTTGATATGTCTTTGCTTTCTATGCCGGCCTATTGGCCTGTACAGAAAGAATCTTGCTTAAAATAGCCATTCATGGAAACACTCGATAAGTTTGACGTTGCCATCCTCAATGAATTGCAGGCTGACGGCCGGCTCTCGAACGCCGAACTGGCGCAGCGCGTGGGCCTGTCGGCGGCACCGTGCTGGCGCCGCGTGCGGGCCTTGGAAGAGGCGGGATTCATCAAGGGCTACCACGCCGAAATCGACCGCCACAAGATCGGCCTGGGCGTGCTGGCTTTCGTGCGCCTGGATGCGAACCGCAACACCGGGGAACTGACCCGCGAGATGGAAGAGGCGATCCGCAAGATCCCGGAGATCGTGTCCTGCCACTACATCAGCGGCGCCGGCACCTTCGAGTTGCAGGTGGTCTCGCGCGACCTCGACACCTTCTCGCAGTTTGCGCGAAAGGTGCTGATCAACCTGCCCAATGTGAAAGACCTGCACACCAGCTTTTCGCTGGGCGAGGTCAAGGCGAGCAGCAGCTTGCCGCTGTCGCACCTGGGCGCGCGCGCCGCCTGATGCGCGTCATTTCGGCCAGAGCACCCACAGCCGCAGCGGCTGCTTGAGGCGGCCCGCGACCTCGCCCGCCTCCGGGCCCCAGCCGGTGAAGTAGTCGGCGCGCACCGCGCCCACGATCGCGCTGCCGGTGTCCTGCGCGAGCACCAGGCGCTGCAGGTTCACCGCAGGCCCGGCGGAAGCCAGCCACACCGGCGTGCCGTAGGGAATGCTCTCCCTGTCCACTGCGATCGAGCGTCCCGGCGTGAGCGGCACGCCTTGCGCGCCACGCGGGCCCAGCGCCGCATCCATGTCCGGCAGGGGTTCCTCGCGGAAGAACACCACGCGCGGGTTGCTCCACAGCATCTCGTTCACGCGCCGCGGGTTCTGCGCGGCCCAGGCCTTGATGCCTGGCCACGAAGCGTCGCGGATCGCGCCTTGCTGCAGCAGCCAGCCGCCGACGCTGCGGTAAGGCTGCTCATTGCTCGCGGCGAATGCCAGCCGCGCCACGCGCACGCTGCCATCAGGCTCGGCGATGCGCACGCGCCCCGAGCCCTGGATCTGCAGCACCAGCGCATCGAGCGGGTCGGCAAGATAGGCGATCTCGCGCCCACGCAACGCGGCCCGCGCTTCGGGCAATGTGTCGATCTCCTGGCGGGTGAACCACGGTTTGCGGCTGGCGAGGTTGGCGGGCGGGCGGAACAGCGGCACGGCCTGCGTGGCGGTCGCAACTCGGCTCGCATCGAGCATCGGTTCGTAGTAGCCGGTCAGCAGGCCCTCGGCCGACCCCGACAAGGGCTCGACCCGGTAAGGCTGAAGGCGCTGCATCATCCAGGCGCGTTGCTCGTCGGGCGAGCCGATGGAGAGTTGCCGCACCTGCGGGCACAACGGCGCGAAGGCCGGGCCGGGCCGCTCGCAACTCTTGAGCCACGCGTTCCACGCTTCATGCAGGGCGTCGCTGCCAAAACCCGGCAGTTCGCTCCACCGCACCGGCTGCCAGCGCGCCTTGCCCTGCACGATGGGCGCAGGCAAGGGCCCCGTGTCACCGGGGATGAAGGCGCCGGGAGCGGCAGGTACCGCACCGGGCCGCGCTGGGGGTACCTCATCCGCAGGCGGCAGGCGGACGCTGCTGCCGCAGCCCGCGAGCATTCCTACAATGGCCGCAGTCCAAAGGAACTTCATGCTGCTGATTCTGCTTGAAGCGCTGCTCGCGCTGGTGTTGCTGGTCGCGATCGTCTGGTGGACGATGTTCTCCGGCCGCAAGAAGGGCGAACTGCCCGACGACGCCAGGGACCCGCCGCCGCGATAGCCTAGAGGCTGCGCAGCAGGTTCGCCAGCTCCACCGCCGACTTCACTTCCATCTTGTCGAACACGCGCGCGCGGTGCACTTCCACCGTGCGCACGCTGATGTCCAGCTGGTCGGCGATCAGTTTGTTGGGCAAGCCTTCGACAACGAGCCGCATCACGTCGCGCTCGCGCTCGGTGAGATCCGTCAGGCGCGCCTGCAGCACCGTCTTCTCACGCCGCCCGGCCAGCACTTCGGCCGAGCGCCGCAGTGCCTGTTCGACGCGGTCCACCAGCGCGTTGTCGGAAAACGGTTTCTCGCAGAAGTCGAAAGCGCCGCGCTTGACCATGTCCACGGCCGTGGGCACATCGGCATGGCCGGTCAGGAAGATCACCGGCATCAGGTCGACCAGGCCGCGCTCGGCCAGCTTGTCGAACAGCGCCAACCCGCTCATGCCCGGCATGCGCACGTCCAGCAACAGGCACGAGGGCTGCGTGGGCAGGTAGCCGGTTTGCAGCAACGCCTCGAACTCCTCGCCGCCGCCGAAGCTTTCACTCAGCAGGTGGCGCGAGCGCAAGAGCCACGCGAGGGCCTCGCGGACGCTGGCGTCGTCGTCGACGATGAATACGGTGGCGTTGGAAGCGGGTTGCATCAGGGCCCCTTGGTCGCGGCGGGGTCCACCGGCAAGGTGAACCTGAAAATCGTACCTTGCGGATGGTTGGCCTCGAATTCGAGGAATCCCCCATGTTGCTCCACCACGGTGCGGCACATCGACAGGCCCAGGCCCATGCCTTCGGCCTTGGTCGTGAAGAAAGGCGTGAAGAGCTGCTGCTGCACTTCCGCCGGGATGCCGGGGCCCCGATCGGCCACAGAGAACTCCAGCCAGCCTTTCGCGGCGGCGGCCTGCTCCCCGCGCACCTGCCGCACCTCGATCACCAGCGACGGGTTGGCCACATGCGCATGGTCCATCGCCTGCATGGCGTTTCGCGCCAGGTTCAACAGCACCTGTTCGACCATCGTACGGTCGCACAGCACGGGCGGCAGGCCCTGCTTGATGCGCGTATCGACCCGCACGCCGAGCTTGCGCGCCTGCAGGCTGACCAGCGGCATGATGGCCTGGAGCAGGGCCTCGGGCGGAACGGCCTCGCGCGCCTGGTCGCGCCGGCGCACGAAGTCGTGCACGCTCTTGATCACCTTGCCGGCGCGCTCGGCCTGTTCGGCGATGCGTCGCATCGCCAGCTCGATGTCGGCCAGCGGCGGCGAGGCCGGCGCCGGGGCCAGCGGCGACGTGAGCAGGTTGATCGAGCCGGTGGCATAGCTGGAGATCGCGGCCAGCGGCTGGTTCAACTCGTGCGACAGCAGCGACGCCATCTCGCCCACCGTGGCCAGCCGGGCCGTGGCCTGCAGCCGCTCCTGGCTGGCGCGCGACAGTTCTTCCACGCGCCGCTGCTCGCTGATATCGAGGAAGGCGCTCATCCAGCCGGTCTGCACGCCCTCGTGGTTGATCAGCGGCGCCTCGATGATCAGCACCGGGAAGCGCGAACCGTCCTTGCGCATGAAGATCGACTCATAGCCTTCGCGTGGCGGCGCATGCTGGCCGGACAGGCGGATCTCCTGGCGCTTCTGGTATTCGCCCGCCAGTTCCGGCGGCCAGTAGGGCGCGGGCGTGATGTGGCCCAGCAACTCCTCGGGCCCGAATCCCACCATCGCGCAGAAAGCGGGGTTGACGTAAGTGATGCGGCCCTGCAGGTCGCGCGCGCGCAAACCGGTGACCAGCGAATCCTCCATGGCCTTGCGAAACGCCAGCGCGTCGGCCAGGTCCTGTTCGGCCCGCAACCGCCGCCGCGTGTCCTTGCCCAGCAGCACCAGCACCGCCACCAGCGCGATCGACATGCCCGTGACCAGCGCCGTCAGCACATTGGGGAAGAGGTCCGGGGCGCCGCGCCAGCTGTCCATGCGCAGCACCATGGTGTTGCCCGGCAGGTCCAGCAGTTGCTGCGAGGTGAACACGCGGCTGCCGCGCCGCGCGGCGCCGTGCAGCGCAAGCCGCGTGCCGTCGGCCTCGGTGAACGAGACCTCCTGGCTGCGCATCAGCTGCGGGCCCACCAGGCCGGCGAGGATTTCGCCCAGCGAATACGTGGCGACCACATAGCCCGTCAGCACGCCCGCGGTGACCTGCGGCAGGCACAACTCCATCACCTCCAGCCCCAGGCCGTCGGGCTGCGGCAGGTAGTAACTGTTGGAATAGGCCGGCCCGCTCACGCGGCGGCCGTTGGC
>DATHWV010000117.1:0-4317 GCA_035460205.1 Ramlibacter sp. | reverse complement strand
CGGCACATGCTGGTGACGTACAACGCCATCCCCCACCTCGAGGACGTGGACAAGGAGAGCTGGGTAACATATTCCTGATGGAAACCTGGTGGGTTGTGTGCCTGTGCGCCGAGTGGTGCGGCGTGTGCCGCGAGTGGCGCGCCATCTTTGACGAAGCAGCAGCTGCGCACCCGGAGTTTCATTTCGCGTGGGTGGATGTCGAAGATGAAGCCCAGGCCATGGGCGACACCGACATCGAGACCTTTCCCACCATCCTGGTGGCGCGCGGCGACAGCCCGCGCTTCTTTGGCCCCGTGCAGCCCTCGCTCGCACAACTCAATCGCCTGATTGCCAGCCTCACCGAGGACCCGTCCTCGCGCGAGGTCGCCGCGGCGGTGCCTCTGCTGGCTCGCTTGCGAACTGCTGTGCTATTGAATCTGTAGCAACGATACGTAACCGGGCAAGGCCAAGTCCTACGTTCGTCCACACGGATGCCTGACGACGCGGGCTCTGCCGCACAAGCTGAATGACGGTGTGGCTGATGCAGTCGGCCATTCTTTACCCACCGCCTCTTATTCAGGGAGATCCAAAATGGACGAAATGCAATCCAACAGCCCAGGCAGCAGCCAGGAACCCCGCAAAGGAAAGTCCAACCGGGGCTTTGCCTCGATGGACCCCCAGCGCCAACGCGCGATCGCCAGCGAAGGCGGCCGTGCGGCCCATGAGAAGGGCACGGCTCATGAGTTCACCTCCGAGGAAGCTCGCGAAGCCGGCCGCAAGGGCGGACAGGCGCGCAGCCAGAGCAACCGCGCACGCGCTGCCGCTTCCAGCAGCAGCTCGTCGGGTAGCTCCAGCGGACCCAGCAATTCCAGCGAGCGTTGAGCTCGCAAGGGACTGCAAAAGGGCGCCACCAGGCGCCCTTTCCTTTTGGGGGGCAAGCCGGTCAGTACGTCTTGTACGGCAGGAACTTGCCCGACAGCACCACGTTGACCCGGTCGCCCTTGGCGTCCGGCTGGCGCTGGATGTCCATGGAGAAGTCGATGGCGCTCATGATCCCGTCGCCGAACTCCTCATGGATCAGCTCCTTGATGGTGGCGCCGTACACGTTGACGATCTCGTACCAGCGGTAGATCAGCGGGTCGGTAGGCACCGAGGTGGGCAGCGAGCCCTTGTACGGCACCACCTTGAGCCACTTCTGCTCCTCATCGGACAGGCCGAACAGCCCGCCCACCACCCGGGCCTGCTCGTCGTTCAGCGTCATCTGGCCCAGGCAGGCGGCGGTCGTCCATTCCTTGGACTGGCCCACTTTGGCGGCCACCTCGGCCCAGGTCAGGCCCTTGGACACCTTGGCGGTGATGATTTTCTCGGTGATGTCGTTGCGGTTCATGGGGGATCTCCGGCAAAAAGGGTGGAGACCACGAAGCAATGGCTGTGCCCGGCAAAGAAAAAGCGCCCCGAAGGGCGCTTTGGGCTGGAGCCTCAGCGGCTTACCACTCGCCCAGCAGGCGGACGCGCTGGTCGAGGTCGGCGGGCAGCTCGTCCGCGCGGGCCGGGGCTTCCGGACGCGACGAGACGGACTGGGCCTCTTCGGATTTGCCGGCGACGAGGCGTCGCAGGAATTCGGCAGCCGCGGGGGTTCGCAGCGGCAGGGACGGTTGGATGGCGGCTGAAAATCTCATGGCGGCTCCTTTCTTGACTCAAGTGTAGGAACCATCATGAATTTCGAATGTGACGTAGCTCACATCCGCGCATGAAAACTACATGCGAGTCGGGCAATAGCAACAGCCCGGTGTGAGGTAGTTGGCAGTCAGCTCTTCGCGCTGCTCCGGTCGGGCCGCGAGGGCGAAGAAATCTCCGCCAGCGACTCGGCCACGTCGAGCTCGTCGCCCGAATCCTTGTCGGCAATGTCGCCCAGGGAAACGATGCCCACCAGGCGCTGCTGGCCGTCCACCACCGGCAGCCGGCGGATCTGGGAATCGGCCATCCTGTCCAGCACCCCGTCGATGGACTCGGTCTCGGTCACGCTGCGCACGTGGGTGCTCATCACGTCGGCCAGCTTCAGGCCCTTGATGTCCCGGTCCTGGGCGACGCCCCGCACCACGATGTCGCGGTCGGTGACCATGCCGACCAGCTTGTCGCCGTCGCACACCGGGATCACGCCCACATTGAGTTCGTCCATGGCCTGGGCGGCCTTGGCCACGCTGTCCGAGGGGGACATGCTGCGCACACCCCGGGTCATCACGTCGGCAACTGTTGTCATAAGGCGCTCCTTCAAGAGTGAAAAAGCCGGCGGCGCCGGCACTTTTTCAATCTAGCACCCGGGGGTGCGCCGGGCCGTAGGACTAGGGAGCGAGCGTCGAAAGCGGCAGCGCCGAGAGCTCCGCCAGCAGCAGCGCCAACTGGCGGCCGGCGGCGTCGACCACCGCCCGGCCCCTCTCCGCCGTGGCGGCCGCCGCGTTGCCGGCCGCGCCTTGGGCGTTGTAGTCCTGCATGGCCCAGCCCAGCTTGGCGCTGGAGCCATTGCCCAGGATCGGGTACTTGCCGGCCCGCTCCTGCGAGGACGACTTGAAGTCCCTGGCCTGGCTCATGTCCACCAGCTCCGGCTTCAAAGCCAGCAGCATGGAGGTCTCGATTTCCCCGGCGTGGACGCCGAAGCGGTGCTCCTGCGCGCTGAACTGGCTGTTCACCGCGTCGCCCAGGGGCAGGTTCCACCAGCTGCAGCTGTAGACGATGAGGTTGGCGCGGGTTCGCAGTTCCCGGGCGGCGATGTCCATCAGGCTGACCTGGCCGCCGTGGGAGTTGAGCAGGAGCAGCTTCTTGATGCCGGCCCGGGCGACGCATTCGCCCAGCTCGACCCAGGTGTTGATGACCGTGGACGACGACAGGGTGAGGGTGCCGGGAAAGGCGGCGTGCTCGGGGCTGTAGCCCACCTGCTGGGTCGGCAGGAAGAGCACCGGGGTCGCGGCCGGCAGTTGCGGCAGGCAGGCGGCGACCACCCCGTCCACCAAAACCTGGTCCACGGCCAGCGGCAGGTGCGGGCCATGCTGCTCGGTGGCAGCCACCGGAAGCACGGCCACCGTCGCGGCCGGGTCCAGCCGCGCGAAGTCGGTGGTTTTCAGGTCGGCCCAGAAGCGGGATTTGCTCATCCGCTCATATTAAGGGCATGCAGCGCCGCCCGCACGATGTGGGCCGCATCCACCCCGAAGAACTCCCGCAACGCCGCGCGGGTGTCGCTCCGCCCGAAGCCGTCGGTGCCCAGCGTGGTGTAGCGGCGGCCTTCGGGCAGGTAGGCACGGATGCTTTCGGGCACGGCGCGCACGTAGTCGGTGGCGGCGATGATCGGCCCGGCGCCGCCGGCCAGCAGCTTGTGGATGTACGGCTCGTCATTCCCGCGAAGGCGGGAATCCAAGGCGCCTTGGGTCCCCGCCTTCGCGGGGACGACGGAGAACGAACGCTGTTCGCACGCGACGCCGTCCCGCGCCAACTCGCTCCAGCTGGTGACACTGAACACGTCGCAGGCAATGCCCTGGTCCGCCAGCAGCTTGGCCGCCTTCAGCACCTCGGTGAAGATCGCGCCCGAGCCAAGCAGGCTGACCTTGGCATCCGCAGCGCCGGCGAACTTGTAGCAGCCACGAATCACACCTTCCGCCGCGCCTTCCGGCAGATCGGGCTGGGCGTAGTTCTCGTTCATCAGCGTCACGTAATAGAAGACGTCCTGCTGCTCCACCAGCATCTCGCGCATGCCCTGGTCGATGATCACGGCCATCTCGCCGGCAAACGCCGGGTCGTAGGCCTTGCAGTTCGGAATGGTCGCGGCCACCAGATGCGAAGAACCGTCCTGGTGCTGCAGCCCCTCACCGCCCAGCGTGGTCCGCCCGGAAGTCGCGCCCAGCAGGAAGCCGCGTGAGCGCTGGTCGGCCGCCGCCCAGATCGCGTCGCCCACCCGCTGGAAGCCGAACATCGAGTAATAGATATAGAAGGGCAGCATCGCCACCCCGTGCACGCTGTAGCTGGTGGCCGCGGCCGTCCAGCTGGCGATGGCGCCGGCTTCGCTGATGCCTTCTTCCAGGATCTGCCCGTCCAGCGCCTCGCGGTACGACAGCACCGAGCCGATGTCTTCCGGCTCGTACTTCTGGCCGACCGACGAATAGATGCCGACCTGCTTGAACAGGTTGGCCATGCCGAAGGTGCGCGCCCCGTCCGCGACGATGGGCACGATGCGCGGCCCCAGCTCCTTGTCTTTCAGCAGATTGCCCAGCAGGCGCACGAAAGCCATGGTGGTCGACATCTCCTTGCCCGCTGCCGCGGTGGCGAAGGCGGCATACGAAGCGAGCGCCG
>DATHWV010000116.1:0-4536 GCA_035460205.1 Ramlibacter sp. | reverse complement strand
CGGCCTGCACCGCGCGGCCAGGAGCGCCTGCGCGAAGCCGCCAAGCTCGGCTTCTCCGTCGCCGTCGTGCCGAAGGCCAACGCGCCGAAGAAGGGCAGCCGCGAGATCGAAGGGCTGACCATCCACGCCGTGGAGCGCATCGAGGAAGCGATGGAAGTGGTCCGTTCCCTGGGCTAGGCCCGATCACCCCGAAAATAGCGTCATGAACCTCCAGAAACTTTTCCTTCCCGTCGTCGGCGCGGCCATGATCGTCATGGCCTGGGAGGCCTATGGCTGGGCCGGCGCGGCCCTGGCCGGCGGCGCAGTGGTGATGTACCTGCTGCTGCACTTCAACCGGCTGATGCATGTCCTGCGCAAGGCCGCCAACCGCCCCAAAGGCTATGTGGCCAGCGCCGTCATGCTCAATGCCAAGCTCAAGCCGGGCGTCAACCTGATGCACGTCACGGCGATGACCGAGTCGCTGGGCGAACAGCTGTCCGCCGATGGCGAGCAGCCCGAGGTGTTCCGCTGGACCGACGGCAGCGAATCTCACGTGACCTGCGAATTCGCCAAGGGACGCCTGGCGAAATGGACGCTTTTCCGCCCGCCGGAGCCCGCGGACGGCCCGGCCACGCCTGCGCCTTAAAATCCGGGGTTCGAGCGAACCCGCGACCCAAAGGACCGATATGAGCGTAGTACCGAGCATGGCCGACCGCGACGGCAAGATCTGGATGGACGGCGAGATGGTGGAATGGCGCGATGCCAAGATCCATGTGCTGACCCACACCTTGCACTACGGCTGCGGCGCTTTCGAGGGCGTGCGCGCCTACAACACGGTGAACGGCACTGCGATCTTCCGCCTGCAGGAACATACCGACCGCCTGTTCAACAGCGCCAAGATCCTGCGCATGACGCTGCCGTTCTCCAAGGAGCAGGTCAACGAGGCGCAACGCGCCGTGGTCAGGGCCAACAAGCTGGAAAGCTGCTACTTGCGCCCGCTCACCTGGATCGGTTCGCAAAAGCTGGGCGTCAGCCCCAAGGGCAACACCATCCACCTGATGGTCGCGGCCTGGGCCTGGGGCGCGTACCTGGGCGAGGAAGGCATGAAGCGCGGCATCCGCGTCAAGACCTCAAGCTACACGCGCCACCACGTCAACATCACCATGACGCAGGCCAAGGCGGTGAGCAACTACACCAACTCCATCCTGGCCAACATGGAAGCGCTGGACGACGGTTACGACGAAGCGCTGCTGCTGGACAGCTCGGGTTTCGTGAGCGAAGGCGCCGGCGAAAACATCTTCGTCATCAAGGGCGGCGTGATCTACACGCCCGACCTGTCGGCCGGCGCGCTCAACGGCATCACGCGCAACACGGTTTTCCACATCTGCAAGGACCTCGGCATCGAGATCGTGCAAAAGCGGATCACGCGCGACGAGGTGTACATCGCCGACGAAGCGTTCTTCACCGGCACCGCCGCCGAAGTGACGCCCATTCGCGAACTCGACCGCATCGAGATCGGCGCCGGCTCGCGCGGACCCATCACCGAGAAAATCCAGAGCGCGTTCTTCGACATCGTGAACGGCCGCAATCCCAAATACGCCCACTGGCTCACCAAGGTCTGACCCACATGCAAACCGAAGCAAAGAAGCAGGCCGTGATCGAACTGCTGGCCAAGGACCTGACTTCCGGCGGCGGTGTCTATTGCCCCACCCCGGTCGCCGGCATGAAGTTGTGGAACACCCACCCGCGCGTTTACCTCGACGTCGCAGCCACCGGTGAAGTCAAGTGTCCCTACTGCGGCACCGTGTACAAACTCAAAGAGGGTGAGCACTTCGCCGGCGGCCACTAATTGGGGTCAGATTCCAATTTAATCCGCTCGCTGGTCATTGCCCCGCAATGGATCGGCGATGCGGTGATGACCGAGCCGCTGATGCGCCGGCTGCGCGCACGCGGCGAGAGGCTGACGGTCGGCGCGCTGCCCTGGGTGGCGCCGGTGTACCGGGCCATGCCCCACGTCGACGAGGTCATCGAATTCCCGTTCCAGCACGGCGGCCTGCAGTTCAAGGCGCGCCGCGCAATTGCCAAGCAGGTCGAAGGCCGCTTCGACGCGGCGTACGTCCTGCCCAATTCGCTGAAGAGCGCACTGTTGCCTTTTCTCGCGAGCATTCCGCGGCGCGTGGGCTACCTGGGCGAAGCGCGTGTCGGCCTGTTGACCCACCGCCTGAAGAACCCGAAGAACAAGCCGCCGATGGTCGCCTTCTATTCGGCTCTGAGCGGCGACAAGGTGGACCTCGACCAGGACCGTCCGGCCTTGCGCCTGGACGACGCCCAGGTTGAAGGCGCACTCGCCACCTTTGGTTTGCAACGCGGCGGCTATTACGTCTTCGCGCCCGGCGCCGAGTACGGCCCGGCCAAGCGCTGGCCCGCGGGCCACTTTGGCGAACTGGCGCGCGCGCTCGACAAACCAGTGCTCCTGCTCGGGTCGGCCAAGGAAGCGGACCTCTGCAGCGAGATTGCCCACAGCGCTGACGAAGGCAAGTGCCTCAACCTCGCAGGCAAGACGCCCTTGCTGCAGGCATTTGCGTTGATCGCGGCGAGCGGCGCCATGATCAGCAACGATTCCGGCCTGATGCATGTCGCCGCCGCCTTCGGCGTGAGGCAGGTGGCGGTGTTCGGCTCGTCCAGCCCCTTGCACACGCCGCCGCTGAATGACAAGGCGCAAGTGCTGTGGCTGAAGCAGGATGCTGCGTACCAGCCGCCGCTGGATTGCGCGCCCTGCTTCGAGCGCGACTGCCCGCTCGGCCACACGCGCTGCCTCGTCGACGTCACGCCGCAGCGTGTGCTCGAGGCCCTGCGCTAGCCTTCGAGCAACGTTATCAAACGGGCCAGCGCCGTCGACGGCGCACCGTGCCACACCAGGTGTGTGTGGTTGCGACGGATTCGCGCGGGCACTTCGTGTTGCCGTACATCGCCCGAGGCACGCAGCGCTGCCAGCAAGGACTTGGGCACCAGCGCAAACCCGGTCCCTGCCGCCACGCAGGCAATCATGGCCTGGTACGAGCCGAACTCCAGCGTGCGCGCCGGCATCACGCCGGCGGAGCCCAGCCACTCTTCCAGCCGCTTGCGGTAGGAGCAGCCGTTCGCAAACGCGATCAGTGTCATGCCGGACAAGGCGGCGGGACGTGTCACTGCCGCCACGTCACGCGCGGTGATCAGCACCAGTTCCTCCTCGAACACCTTGAGCTTCTGCAGCCCCGGTGCCGTGAACGGCTCCGAAACGAACGCAGCTTCGAGCTCGAAGTTGGCGACGCGTTGCACCAGTGCGCCGCTGGTTCCAGTGGCGAGTTCGACCACCACCGCGGGGTACTGGCGATGAAAGCGCGAGAGGATGGGTGCGAGCCGGCTGCCGGCTGTGCTCTCCAGCGAGCCCAGGCGGAACGCGCCCATCGGCTTGCCGGTGCGCAGTTCGTTCTCGGCTTCATCCGCCAGGCGAAACAGGCGCTGCGCATATGACAGCAGCAACTCGCCCTCGGGCGACAGCGCCAGCGAGCGCCCTTGCCTGCGGAACAGCTGCAGGCCCAGCCGCTCTTCCAGCTGCTTGATGCGCGTCGTCACGTTGGATTGCACGCGGTTGAGCTTGTTGGCCGCGCGGATGATCCCGCCTTCCTGCACCACAGTGCGGAAGATCTCGAGGGACTCCAGGTCGATGGTTCTCATAAAAAGAATGAATCTTCTTTTTAATTCATTTGTGGATGAACCGGATTCTCGGTCTAATTGCAGCCCATGGCAAACCCCGCAAACCGCACAGCAGCTTCCCCGGCCGTCGTGTGCGCGGCCGGTGCGCTGTCGCTGGCCGTGGCGATGGGCATCGGCCGGTTCGCCTTCACGCCGATGTTGCCGCTGATGATCGGCGAGGGCCGGCTTGACGTCGCGGCCGGCGGCTGGCTCGCCGCCGCCAACTACTCAGGCTACCTGGCGGGCGCATTGACGGCTTCGCGCATCCCGTGGAGCGCGGCGCGACTGGGCGTGGTGGCGCTGCTGCTGACCGCGGCGCTGACAGCGGCGATGGCCTGGCCCGGCTCGAACATGCTTTGGATCGCACTGCGGCTGCTCGCCGGCGCATGCAGTGCCTGGGCGTTCGTCAGCACCAGCGTCTGGTGTCTCGGCGCGCTGGCCAGACTCGGCCGCCCGCAGTGGGGCAGCGCCGTTTACTCAGGCGTCGGCGCGGGTATCGCCATCGCCGGCATGTACTGCCTGGCCGGTGGTGCAGCCTCCATCCCCGCGCCGTCGCTGTGGCTGCAACTGGGCTTGCTGGCCTTGCTGCTGGCGCTGCCGGTGTTTGCCGTGCTGCACCGCCTCGGCCCTACGGCTGCGGCTGCGCCATCCCCTGCAGGCCATGTGAACGCGCTACCGCAAGGCACCACCGGCCTGGTGGCCTGCTACGGCGTGCTCGGTTTTGGCTACATCCTGCCGGCCACTTTCCTGCCCGTGCTGGCGCGGTCGGTGATCGAGGATCCGCGCATCTTCGGGCTGGCATGGCCGGTGTTCGGCGCAATG
>DATHWV010000115.1:0-22736 GCA_035460205.1 Ramlibacter sp. | reverse complement strand
CCTTCAGGCTGGCGATCTTCGGCAGGTCGAAGGTGGCGATGTAAGGCTGGTTCGGGTGCAGCGTGGCGTAGTCCTGGTGGTAGGCCTCCGCCGTGTAGAAGGCGGTCAAGGGCGCGACCTGCGTCACGATCTTGCCGGGGAAGGCGCGGGCGGTATCCAGTTGGGCGATGTAGCGCTCGGCCACCTGTTTCTGGTTCGCGTCGGCGTAGAAGATCGCAGAGCGGTACTGCGTGCCGTGGTCCGGGCCCTGTCGATTGAGCTGGGTCGGGTCATGCGCCACCGAGAAATACACCTGCAGCAGCTTGGCATACGACACCTGGCGCGGGTCGTAGGTGATTTGCACCGCTTCTGCGTGGCCGGTCGCGCCGCTGGTCACGGCGCGGTAATTGGCGGTGTCCTTCTGCCCGCCGGCATAGCCCGACACGGCATTGAGCACGCCCTGGGTGTGCTGGAACACGGCTTGCACGCCCCAGAAGCAGCCGCCGGCGAAGACGGCCGTCTGCTCGGCGCCGGCGGCAGGCAGGTCGAACGCCGCGGCCGGCAGCTTCACGGCCTTTTCCGCGGCCGCGCTGCGGGCCATCAGGAACGCGGCACCCACGGTGGCCACTACCGCAATGACCAGGATGTTGCGGGTCAGGAAAGCCATGATCTGCTCCTTCATGTGGGTTTGAACGCCAGCGCCACGCCGTTCATGCAGTAGCGCAGGCCGGTCGGTTTGGGGCCGTCGTTGAACACATGGCCCAGGTGCCCGCCGCAGCGGTGGCACAGCACCTCGACCCGGCGCATCCCGAATGAAACGTCGGCGTCCTCGTCCACGGCCTTCTCCAGCGGCTGCCAGAAGCTGGGCCAGCCGGTGCCGCTGTTGAACTTGGTCCTGGACGAGAACAGGGGCAGGGCGCAGCCGGCGCACAGGTAGGTGCCTTCGCGTTTTTCCTTGTCCAGCGGGCTGGAGTAGGGCCGCTCAGTGCCTGCCTTGCGCAGCACGTGGTACTGGTCCGGTGTGAGGAGCTTGCGCCATTCGTCGTCGGAGCGTTTGACCTCGTAGGCATGCACCGGCGCCGCCGCGTGGGCCGGCGCGCCGTCGAACAGGCCGCGCACCCCGGCCACCAGGCCGGAGAGGACGCCCAGTCCCAGCAAGGTGTTGCGTCGATTGCTCATGGGGTATTCCTTTTGCCTGACGTGACTGTCATTGTGAACCTGCCGTGAGTCGGCGTGGGGGCGCCTTCCTTACACCCTTGCGCGGCGGCGGGGAGTCGGTCTACGATGCGCCTCAAATACCGGGGACCCCTCATGCCGCAACTCATCGCATCGGTCGAAGGCGTAGAGATCAAGCACGTGTACCTGCAGAAGGACCGCACGACGCTGGGACGCCTGCCGGACAACGATATCGTCTTCGACAACATGGTGGTGAGCGGGCGCCACTGCGTTTTCGAGCTGCGCGGGTTGGCCGACGTCTTCATCGAGGACCTGGGCAGCACCAACGGCACCTACATCAACGGCCAGATGGTCAAGCGCCAGCGCCTGCACGACGGCGAGGTGATCGCCATCGGCAATTTCCGCATCCAGTACCTGCAGGAATCGGAGCGGCCCAGCGGCTTCTCCGAAACCACGGCCATGAAGATCGACCCGCAGGGCGTGCCCGGGCGCCTGCCGCATGCGATTTTCCGGGTCCTCAATGGCTCGTCGGAAGGGCTGGAGATGCCCGTGGTCAAGGCTGTGACCACCTTCGGCAAGCCGGGCGTCTCGGTGGTGGCCGTGTCGCACCGGCGCGATGGGTTCTACGTCGCCCACCTGGACGGCGCCACCGAGCCGACGCTCAATGGCGACAAGATCGGCGACCGGCCAGTGCTGCTGTCGCCCAACGACATCATCGAACTGGCCGGCACCCGCATGCTTTTCCAGCTGCAGCCCTGAAAACCCGCGGTAGACCCGCGCGTGGGCCAAGTCATAATTCGCGCATGACCGGCTTCATGGGTGATGCATGGGACTGTTGAAAAACCTTCTTGGGGGGCGATCGCGCGGCGGTACGGCGTCTTCGCAGTTCACCGAGGCGCCCGCCGCGGAGGTCGAGTCCGGCTCCCCGAATGCGCCCAGGAAAGACCTGGTGAAGGTTGTCCTGCGCGACTCCATGCGCAAGCACGGCGTGCCCTCGGACTGGATCGAGTGCCGCATCCTGTCTGCCACCACCCGCCAGCGCAAGTCGGGGCTGCATGTGCAGTTCATCGTGCTCAAGGGCGAAGAGCAGCTGCTGACCTATGTGCACGCCTTCCAGGATAGTTTCTGGCGCGAACTCGAACGCTATGACGGCAAGGCCCGCGAGTGGCTCTTCAGCATCGGGTGGCAGTTCATGGGCAAGTCGAAGACCGACATCCTCAGCATGCCGAAGTTCGACGGCTGGGACGAGGACACGCTGCCGCCGGAGCCGGAGCCGCAGCCCAGGCCGGCGCGCCAGGAGGTCCGCGACGCCCGCCACGAGCAAGACGCCCAGGACACCCAGCCGCCCGAGGACCAGGCAGAACAGATCGAATCCGACCTTGCAGCGCTCTACGCCATTCGCGACGCGGCGCTGTCGCAGCCGGCCGACCTGGCCGAACTCCCGCCGGCGACGCCCCGGCCGCATAAGCCGGGCCGTTGAACGGCTGTTGCCGGGGCGCATCCCCCGGATGTTCTCCGATTGACTTGCGGCCCTGCCACCCCATACTGGAAGTCCCAAGGACGGAGGCGGAACATGGCTAGTCTCAGCATCTCTAATCCGGTGGCGAGCCTGGACGGGGTCGAATTCACAGGCACGCGGGACGGGGTCGAGCAGAAGTTCATCGTGTATCGCGATGGGCTGGAAGACATCGAGTACAAGCTCTTCGAAACCGACGAGGCCATGATGGAAGCCTTTACCAAGCACCGCCTGCACATTGCCGAGGTGGCCGCCAAGGCGCTGGACGAAGGCAAGGGCGGGCCCAAGATGGTCATCCTGCAGAACCTTTTCCTGTAGCCGGCACCCTTGCATTCCGGGTGCGGCATCCCCAGTTTTCGGGGATGACCACCGGCGAAACCCTCCACATCGTCTGTCCGCATTGCCACACCACCAACCGGGTGCGCAAGGAAGACACCCGCAACGCGCCTGACTGCGGCAGTTGCCACAAGCCCCTGTTTGACGGCCACCCGGCGTCGCTGGATGAAGCGGCGTTCGAGCGGCATCTCAGCCGCAACCAGGTTCCCCTGCTGGTGGACTTCTGGGCCCCGTGGTGCGGCCCATGCCGGCAGATGGCGCCGGCGTATGAGCAGGCTGCGGCCCAGCTCGAGCCACAGGTGCGCGTCGCCAAGGTCAACACCGAGGAGGCGCAATCGCTGGGCGCGCGTTACCAGATCCGCAGCATTCCCACGCTGGCGCTGTTCGTGGACGGCAAGGAAGTCGCCCGGCAGGCCGGTGCGATGGGCGCGGCCGACATCGTGCGGTGGACAAAGGCCCACCTGCCGCGCCAGGCCTAGAGTTTGGGGATGTGCAGCGTCTTGCTGATCATCAGGCTGCCCGAGGCCACATAGAGCAGGGCGAACGGGTGTAGCACCCAGGGGCCGATGTCCCATGCGCCCCCGGCGATGTTGTCGCCGACCAGTCCGCGCATCGCAATGAAGGCGAGCACGCCGCTCAGCACGACGCTCGTGGGGATGGGCGTGCCTTCGAAATACTTGACCTTGTCGCCGCCTTCCGAGAGCTGTTCGGCCGTCACGTTGTAGCGGGCGAGCCGGCTCACGCCGCAGCACACGAAGTAAATGAGCGCGGCGACGTCCCAGCCGCCCTGCAGGCCGGCCGCGAAGCCGAGTGCGGCCGGTGCGACGCCGAACGAGATGACGTCGGAGAGCGAGTCGAGTTCGCGCCCCAGCGCGGAGTGCTGGTGGCGTGCGCGGGCGATGCGGCCGTCGAGCACGTCGAAGATGAATGCGGCTGGCGCGAGCGCGGCGGCCGCATAGAAATGCGCCAGCTGCGCGTCTTTCATGTACAGCATCGCGAAGAACACTGCACCGACACCGCAGGCTGCGTTGCCCAGCGTGAAGAAGTCGGCGAGGTGAAAGCCTCGCAGCATCGAGAAATGGCGGGGCGCTGCTCGTTCCATGGGGAAGTCCTTCCAGGGTGACGGTCCAGCTTAAGGGTACACCCGCAGGCCCCGCCGTGGGACCCATGGACAGGGCGCTGTCGTCCCTGTCCGACGCCGGATCAGCCGCCGGCCTTGAGGTACATCAGGAATTCCTTGAACTGGGCGTCGGACATCATTTCGCCCTTGGTGCCCATCTTCTTGGCGTTCATCTCCCAGGCCATGGTCATCATGTCCATGAATTCCTTCTTGGAGACCATGCCGTCCTTGTTCTTGTCGATCATCTTCATCGACATGATTTCCTGGAAGGCGTAGTACTCGGCGTTGGTGGGGCCGGCCGCGAACGCGGTGCCGCTGGCGAGCACGGCGGTGGCGAGGGCGATGGAGGTGGTGAGTTGCTTGAGTTTCATGGAAAGGCTCCTGTGGTGAGGTGAGGGTTGTGCAAAGGTGCAGGCGGTAATGTGCCGAAGCAGCGTGGTGTTGAGTTCTCGCTTCGTCCCGATGTGTTGTGCATTCGTCCCCGTGTGAATTACTTGGCCCACGCACCGGGTGACACACCGACCACTTCCTTGAACTTGCGCACGAAGGAGGCGGTGGTTTCATAGCCGACGCGCTCGGCGACCGTCTTGACCGGCAGGCGTTTGGCCAGCAGCTGCTGCGCCACGCCGATGCGGTAGCTCACGAGGTAGTTGTGCGGGCTGGTGCCCACGAGCCGCTTGAAGTGCTCGACGAACCGGCTGCGCGACATGCCGGCCACCTTGGCCAGCGTGGCCAGGTCTACGCCCGCGTGGAACGAAGCGTGGATCGCCCGCACGGCGCCCGCGATGCGCTGGTCGCTGGCGGCGGCCAGCACGCCGGCCTGGCGCTGCTGCTGCTCCAGCGCGATGTGCCGCACCACGTAGGCCAGCACGATGCCGCACAGCTGGTCGGCCAGTTGCCGGCTGCCGGGTCCGGTGGAGGCTGCTTCGGCGAAGAAGGCCTCTACCGCGTGCCGCACTGGCGCCAGTTCGCGCAGCGGCAGCACCACCATCGCCGGCAGCGAGACCGCCACGGTCTGCTGGAAGGTCTCACTGAAGTTCGCGATGGCGCACACCAGCTCGATCCCTTCGCCGTTGACCCCACCCAGCCCGTGCCGGTTGGCGCGCGGAAAGAACACAAGCGACGGCTCTTCCACTGGAACCGGGGCGCTGCCCGGCAGGTGGACCAGCGCGCGGCCGGCCCTGACGAAGTGCAAGGCTCCCGACGCATAGTCGCGCAGCAGGTTCTCACCGCCGCAGCGGGTGCCGACGAAGACCACCTGGGCCGAAAAGACAGCGTTGTCGAAGATCAGGTCGAATGGGGTGCTCATGCCCCGTCAGTCGGGGCAGGGCCTCGTGCCTTACAGCAGTCGCCGCTATAGTGGATTGCCGTGAACGTCCCGCTGTCAGAACTGGCGCGATCCATCGACCTGGCGGGGCCGGGCCAGGAAGCCCTGCGCCTGGCTTTCGGGCTGGCCTGCGTCGAGCGCGTGCAGCACCTGCTGGAAGACCCAAAGGCAGTGGACTGTCTGGCGGTCCTGCGTGACTTTGTGGCGCAGCAGGGGTCAGCGGCAGAGCTCGCACAGGCACGCGACCTGATCGCCGAGGTCGCCAACAGCCATCGCGGCTCCAACTCGATCGACGGCACTGCGCACGCCGCCGTGTCGGCAACCTATGCCGTTGCCAATGCCTTGGCCGGTCGCGCGCTGGAAGCCGCCAGCTACGCGGCCTATGCATCGGTCTATGCCTACGGCGGGTATGCGGTCAACGACCCGGCCGCGTTCGAACCTGAATTCCAGTGGCAGGTGGACAAGCTTGGCTCCCTGGCCCGGAATATTTCAGGCGCGCTGTCGAAATGAAGCGGTCTTGCGCGTCATTGTCATAGCGGCGCATGATGCTCCGCGCCAACCTACAGGAGTTGATATGCAATACATGCTGCTGATTTACGCCAACGAGGCAGGCCTGGCGACCATGACCGAAGCGCAGGGCAAGGAGGTGATGGCCGCCTACACCGCCTACAGCGAGGCGCTGCGCAAGGCCGAGGTGCTGGTCGCCAGCGACCGCCTCAAGCCCACCGCCACGGCGACCACCGTGCGGATGGCGAGCGGCAAGACCGAGGTGCTGAACGGCCCGTACGCCGAGACGCGCGAGCAACTGGGCGGCTTCTACATCGTCGACGTGCCGGACCTGGATGCGGCCCTGTCCTGGGCGGCACGCTGCCCGGGCGCCAGCTACGGCAGCATCGAAGTTCGGCCGGTCTGGGCGATGTAGCAATCCGCATGGGCAACGACCCGGGGCCCGCGCACCAGGCGGCCGTTGCGGCGGCACGGCGCAGCTACGGCAAATTGGTGGCCTTCCTGGCCGCCCGCACCCGCGATGTGGCGGGCGCCGAGGACGCGCTGGCCGAAGCCTTTGCGTCCGCGCTGGCGACATGGCCGCAGCGCGGCGTCCCGGACAACCCCGAGGCCTGGCTCCTGACCGTGGCCCGGCGCAAGATGATCGACGAGGCGCGCGTCCGGCAAGGGGGCGAGGGCGTCGCGGAACATCTTGCATTGCTGGCCGAACTGGCTGAAGGCGAAGACGACGAGCCGGCGATACCCGATGACCGCCTGGCGTTGATGTTCGCCTGCGCCCACCCCGCGATCGATGCGGGCGTTCGCGCCCCGCTGATCCTGCAGGCCATCCTGGGTTTCGATGCCGCCGCGATCGGCTCGGCATTCCTCGTCGCGCCTGCCACCATGGGGCAGCGCCTCGTGCGAGCCAAGAGCCGTATCCGGCAGGCGGGCATTCCGTTCCGGGTGCCGGGGCAGGCCGACCTGCGCGAGAGGCTGGACGCGGTGCTCGACGCCATCTATGCGGCCTACGCCGAAGGCTGGGACGATGCCGCCGGCACCGACGTGCGTCGTCGCAACCTGGCAGAGGAGGCGATCTGGCTGGGCCGCCTGGTGGCTTCGCTGTTGCCGCAGGAACCGGAAGCGCTGGGCCTGCTGTCGCTGATGCTGCATGCGCAGGCCCGGCGCGCCGCGCGCCGCGATGCCGAAGGCGCCTATGTGCCGCTGGACCAGCAGGACGTAGCCCTCTGGGACGCGCCCTTGATGGCCGAGGCGGATGCGTTGCTGCGGCACGCGGGTGCCTGCGGAACGATAGGACGCTTCCAGCTGGAGGCTGCGGTGCAATCGGCCCATGTGGTGCGCCAACGCACCGGGCAGGCCGACTGGCCGGCCATCGAGCGGCTTTACGCGGCGCTTGAAACGCTGACTTCATCGCCGGTGGTCACGATCAACCGGGCGGTGGCCATGGCGGAGACGTCGGGACCCCAGGCTGGGCTGGCCCTGCTGGACGGCCTGGCCGGCGACGCGCGGCTGGCCGATTACCAGCCGTACTGGGCCGCCCGGGCGCGGCTGCTGTCGCGCGCCGGGTCTCCCCGGGAAGCAGCCATCGCTTACGAGCGTGCCATCGGCCTGGAGCGCGACCCGGCAGTGCGGCAGTTCCTGCATCGCCAGCGTGAGGCTCTGGCGGGATAGCATTCGGCGCATGGCGCGCCGCCACCACTATCACGTCTATGTCGTCGAGCTGGCCGACCAGGTCTGGAACGTGGCGCGGTTTCGCCGCGCCAACCCGGACTACCAATTGGGCAAGCCGTTTGTCTACGTGGGCATGACCGGGCTGGACCCGGACGTGCGGCTCGACAAGCACAAGGCGGGCATCCAGGCGAACTCGTTTGTGCGCGACTACGGCTTGCGCCTCCTGCCGGCCCTGTATGCGATGTACAACCCTATGCCCTATGAGGCCGCGCGCGACATGGAAGTGGAGTTGGGCATCGCGTTGCGCGAAGCGGGCTACGGCGTCTGGCAGGCGTGATCGCCGGCCGAACTACTGACGAATCTTGCCCGCGCCGCTGATGATCGACAGCTCGACGAACTTCGATCCGGTGCGCATGCCGGGCTTGAAGCCCACCACGTAGCCGCCCAGGTCGAAGTTGTCGATGCCGTCCAGCGCCGCAACCATGCCCTCGCGCGTGGCACGTGCGCCTTGCCGGCGCACCGCCTCCACGATCACCTTGGCCGCGATATAGCCTTCCATCATGGCGTAGCTCACCGGCACTTCGAGCTTCTCGGTCTTCGCCACGGTGTCGGCGAGTTCCTTGGCCAGGCGGCTGGAGATCTTGTACGGGCTGGGCGTGACCTGGGCAATCGCCACGCCCTGCATCTGTTCCTCGGCCAGGCGCTTGGACAGCTGTTCGATGTCGGCGCCCGAATGCGCGAACAGCTGCGCCACGCCGCCGTGGGCGCGGTATTGCTCGATGAACCCTGCCGCCGCGGCGCCGCTGGCCACCATGATGATGGCCTGGGGCGTGGCGCCCATGAAGACGGTCACGGCCGGCGAGACCTTGGCCGTGGCAGCCGGATACGAGGCCTTGGTGACGATGGTGGCCTTGGCCTTCTTCGCCGCTTCGTCGGCCACGGTGAGCAACGCGGCCGCGCTCGGCCCCTCTTCGTACAACAGCCCCAGCCGGGTGATGCCGATGGTGGCAAGGTGCTCGGTGAGCTTGCTGATTTCATCGCGCAGGCCGGCGCGCACGTTGTACAGCAGCGGTGTTTCAGGGCGCACTTCGGCGGTGCGGTAGCCCACCAGCGCGATCTTTTCCTTTTCCAGCAAGCCCGACGCGACCAGGTCGGCGATGTTGCGCGTGCCGAAGAAGCCGGCCAGCACCATCGGTTTGTCCTCGGCCAGCATCTGCCTGGTCACGCTCACCGTGTCCTCGGGCCGCCCGCCGTCGTCCTTGCGCACCAGCGTGAAGGTGTTGCCGTTGACGCCGCCCACCTTGTTCACGTTGTTGAAGTAAAGCTGCATGCCGGCGCCGTAAGCCCGGCCCTGGTTGGCTTCCAGCCCCGATTGCGGGGCGACCTGGCCGACGATGACCTGTCCCGCACCGGCGGCCCAGGCCGCCGCCGCGAGGGCGGCGCCGGCGAGGCCACGCATGATCTGTTTGCAATCTTTCATTTGTCGTCTCCTGTACTGCATGGTTCCCAAGTAGTGCCAAGATATGCGAATTGGGGAGGCCGTGCCGTGTGGAAAGCACTTACAGTTTCCTGACAAACGCCCTTATCGTGTCAAATACAAGGATGAGCAGTACGGCGGCCGCACAAGAGGACATCGAATCGAGCTACGCCTGGTGGCGGCTGGCGGTCTCGCTGGTGCTGATGACCATAGGCGGCGCGGGCATGTATTCAGTCGTCGTGGTGCTGCCGCGCATCCAGCAGGAGTTCGGCGTGGACCGCGCCGATGCTTCGCTGCCCTACACGCTGACCATGATCGGCTTCGGCCTGGGCGGCGTGATGATGGGCTGGCTGTCCGACCGCTTCGGTGTCATGGTGCCGGTGGTGCTCGGGGCCCTGGGCCTGGGCGCCGGCTTCGTCCTGGCCGGCCTGGCGCCCAGCCTCTGGGTCTTCTGCGCGGTGCAGGGGGCGATGATCGGGCTGCTGGGTACCTCCGCCACCTTCGCGCCCCTGGTGGCCGACACCTCGCAATGGTTCGACCGCCGGCGCGGTATCGCGCTGGCCATCTGCATGAGCGGCAACTACGTGGCCGGCGCGATCTGGCCGCCGGTGATGCAACACTTCATCGACACCGTCGGCTGGCGGCAGACCTATGTGGGCATAGGCATCTTCTGCGTGGTGACGATGCTGCCGCTCGTGCTGGTGCTGCGCAGGCGCCCGCCGCCGCAGGCCGCCGCGCCGCTGGCCGTGCAGGCTTTGTCCGGCGGATCGGCCCGGCCCATGGGCATGAACCCCGGCACGGTGCAGGCGCTGCTGTGCGTGGCGGGTGTGGCGTGCTGCGTGGCCATGTCGATGCCACAGGTGCACATCGTGGCTTACTGCGGCGACCTGGGATTCGGGGCCGCGCGCGGTGCGGAGATGCTGGCGCTCATGCTGGGCCTGGGCGTGGTCAGCCGGCTGGTCTCGGGCTGGATCTCGGACCGGATCGGCGGGCTGCGCACCCTGCTGCTCGGCTCGGTCCTGCAGGGGATCGCACTGCTGATGTTCCTGCCGTTCACCGGGCTGGTGTCGCTGTATCTCGTAGCCGGCATGTTCGGCCTGTTCCAGGGCGGCATCGTGCCGTCGTACGCATTGATCATTCGCGAGCACTTCTCGCCGAAAGAGGCGGGCGCCCGCGTGGGCACCGTGCTGATGGCGACCCTGTTCGGCATGGCGCTGGGCGGCTGGATGTCCGGGGCGGTGTTCGACATCACCGGCTCCTACCGCGCGGCCTTCCTCAACGGCATCGCCTGGAACCTGCTCAACGTGGGCATCGTGCTGTTCCTGCTCTGGCGCGTGCGGGGCATGGCAACACCGGCCGGCGCACGGCTGGCAGCGACGGGGCGTCCCTGATGCGGCGTTGGCTCGTCCTGCTTGCGTGGTGGCTGTCGGTGTGTGGTGCAGGCGCGCAGGTCCCGGTGGCCCCGGGCGAGCTCGTGATCAATGGAGGCGAGCGCTACGCGATTTCGCCGAAGTTCCTGTTCTTCGAAGACCCGGGCGGCAATCTCAAGATCGACGACATCCTGCAGCCCGCCGTGCAGGCGGCCTTCAAGCCGGTGCCCGCGCAAGGGCCGGGCGCCAATTTCGGCCTGACGCAATCGGCCATTTGGCTGCGCGTCAACATCCGCGCCTCGGCGGGCACACCGGTGGACTGGCTGCTGGAGATTTCCTATGCGCCCCTGAACGAGGTGGACCTGTACGCGCCCGACAATGCCTTCGGCATCGAGCACCAGGCGGCTGGCAACTCCCAACCGTTCGCGAACCGTGCGGTCGTTCACCGCAACCACGTGCTGCCGGTGCGGCTGATGCGCGGCGGCGAAACCACCTTGTACCTGCGGGTGCGCTCGCAAGGAACGGTGTCGGTGCCCACGACCTTGTGGCGGCCCAATGCCCTGTGGCGGCATGACCAGGGAAGCTACGCCGCCCTGAGCCTTTACTTCGGCCTCCTGGTGGGCCTGCTGCTGTACAACCTCCTGCTCTACAGCTCCGTGCGCGATGTCGGCTACCTGATCTACGTCGCCTTCGTGGCGTCGATGGGCATCGGGCAGGCGGCACTCACCGGCCTGGGGGCGCAGTTCCTGTGGCCGCATTGGGACTGGTGGAACGTCGTGTCACCGCCGGTGGGCCTGTCGGCAGCCGCGGTGTTCGGCTTGCTGTTCGCGCGCAACTTCCTGTCGAGCCCGCAACGCATGCCCCGCATCGACAAGTTCATCCTGGTGCAACTGGCCGGATGGGTGCTGGCGATCGTGGCCGCGCTGACGTTGCCGTACCGCGTGTCGTCCATCATGGTCACGGTGCTGGCCGTGGTGAGCGTGGCCACCATGGTGGTTCTGGGCTTCGTCAGCATCCGCCGTGAATTCGCGGGCGCGAAGTACTTCGTCACGGCCTGGGCCCTGCTGCTGCTGGGCGTTTGCACGCTCGCGCTGCACAACACCGGTGTGCTGCCATCCAATGCGTTCACGTCCAACGCGCTCCTCATCGGCTCGGCCCTGGAAATGGTGCTGCTGTCCTTCGCGCTGGCCGACCGCATCAACGTGGCCCGGCGCTTCAAGGAGGCGGCGCAGGCACGCATCGCGGCCGAACACGCGATGGTCGAGGCGCTGAGCCAGTCGCAGGAGCGGCTGCGCACCGTCCTGGAGGAGCGCGAGACGGTGCTGGACAGCTCCATCGTCGGCATCGCCTTCCTGACGCCCGAGGGCCGGTTCCGCTGGGCCAACCAGGCGATGCTGGACATCTTCGGGGCGAAGAGCCAGCTCAATGTGTCGATGGAGCCGTTCTACACCTCGCGCGAGGAATACCGGCGCATCGGCGGCGAGGTGTCGCGCAGCGTGACGCGCGGCGAGGTGTATGAGACCGAGTTGCAGATGCGCCGCGCCGATGGCACGCTGATCTGGGTCTCGCTGTCGGGCAAGGCGGTGAGCCGGCGCGACCTGAGCCAGGGGACGGTGTGGGTGATCATGAACATCACGCCGCGCAAGGAGCTCGAGGAACAACTGCAGAAGACCAACTCGGAGCGCGAGGCCATCCTCAACAGCACCCAGGTGGGCATCGTGCTGTCGGTGGCGCGCCGGCATGAATGGGTCAACCGCAAGTTCGCGCACATGCTGGGTTACCCGCCGCAGGTGCTGATCGGGCAGACCTCCAGCTACATCCATCCCGACGAGGAAGCCTGGCAGCGCTTCGGCGAGGAGGCGCGCGCCGCCCTGATCGCTACCGGCTCCTACCAGTGCGAGCGGCAGCTCAAGCGCCGCAACGGTGAGCTGTTCTGGGTGGAGATGGGCGGCAGCTGCCTGCGGCCCAACGATCCCGACTCGGGGGTGATCTGGACTTTCCTGGACATCACCGAGCGCAAGAAGTCGGAGAGCGAGATCCGCGAAGCGCTGGAGCAGCAGCGCGCGCTGAACGAGTTGCGCAGCCGATTCGTCGCCATGACCAGCCATGAATTCCGCACGCCGCTGGCCGCCATCCTGTCAGCCGAAGAACTGTTGCGGCACTACGGCGACCGACTTCCTCCTGCCGAGCGCATCGAGATCCTGGACAGCATCGCATCCGGCGTGCAGCGCATGTCGCGCATGATGGATCGCGTGCTGCTGCTGGGCAAGGCCGATGCGGGCATGCTGGAGTTCGCGCCCGAGCCCATCGAGCTGCTGCCGCTGTGCCGCAAGTTCGTCGACGAGGCGCGGGCGCAGCAACCCGACAGCCACAGCGAGGTGGTGACCGAGTTCGGCGAAGGCGTCGGCGAAGGCCGCTACGACGAGAAGCTGCTGCGCCACATCTTCAGCAACCTGCTGTCCAACGCCCTGAAATATTCGCCGGGTGGTGGCAAGGTGGGCTTCAAGGTGCGGCGCGAAGGCGATGCGACGGTGTTCCAGGTGGCGGACCAGGGCATCGGCATCCCGCCGGAAGAGGTCTCGCACCTGTTCGAGTCCTTCCATCGCGCCAGCAACGTCGGCGCCATCCAGGGCACCGGGCTGGGCCTGGCGATCGTCAAGAACGCAGTGGAGATGCACGGTGGGGCGATCGAGGTGGACAGCCGCCTGGGGGAGGGGACGACGTTTACGGTGAGGCTGCCAGGCTGACCAGGCTAGAAGAAGCCCTGGAGGAACGCAGCGGCCTCTTCCGACAGTCCCACGATCTTGTTGGTGGCCTGGCGATAGAACTTGAAGTTCAACTCGGTCTCGGGGCGGCCGTCGTCCCAGTCGTTGAAGGGCTTGAGTTCATTGCGGCCGAGTTTGCGTTTTGCCGACGCTGTTCGCTGCACGGCGATGCTCACCAAAGGCGTCTGCCGCTCGACACCTTCCTTGCGCGGGACGGGTTCGGCCACGGTGACGCTGCCGCGCGCGATGAGGCCGGGTCCCCCTTCGTTCTCGCTGGCGAAGACGAAGACCGTGTCGCCCGCGGCAACCTGCTTGCCGCCGTACATGGTCTTCTGGCGGGCGAAGGTCCAGGACTTGGCGGCCGTGTCCTCGATCCCGGTCTTGATCGCGTACGTCCTGCTCATCCCCGGTCTCCGCTTCTGTACACGACCTCGAACCTTTCGCAGACCACGGGAGCGTCCAAGTCGAAAGGACGGCCAAGGCGTCCGCACTCTCGCTCGAAGAACGCCGTGTGGACGCGCTGCCAGTAGGCCAGCGAACCGTCGCCTTCGCCTTCAGTCGCCGCGAAGTCGGCGTCGACCTCCGAGAATGGCACAACCTTGACGTCCAGCGTCTCGATGACGCAGACGGGTTGGCCGGAGTAGAGAGTGACCACACTGAGATCGCCGGCCCGGGGCATGGGCTTGGCCTCGGACTCGAAAGACCACAGGAGCGACGCCGTTGCACGCTTGGTGCCGGCGAGCACAAGTGCCGCCAGTTCATCGGCGCTGGGCGCGTTGTCGTCGAAGTGGAAGGCCTCGTAGAACCGGGCCGAGGGATCCTGGCCGAGGGCCTGCGCGTATTCGCGCCAGAAGGCCTGGATTGAGGATGGGATGCTCATGGCCTCATGACGGCACGTGGACCGTCGCCTTGATGTGCTTCAGGTTGGTCACGATCGTAAAGATCATCAGCACCAGGAGCGACCACGCGCTCCATTTCGTCACATGCACCGCAGCCCACGCGCCCAACTGGTGAGGGTAGGCCCAAAGGCCGAAGAACGTACCGATGTTCTCCGCAAGCCAGATGAAGAAGCCCACCAGGACCAGTCCCAGCGACAGCGGCATGCGCCTGTCTTTCCGGTGCGGGCGGAAGACGATTTGGGCGCGGGCGTACAGGCCCAGGGCCGCGGCGGCCAGGTACCAGCGGTAGTCGCCGATGAAGTGGTGCGTGAAGAAGTTGAGGTACAGCGCAACCGCCACCACCCCCGCCATCCAATAGGGCGGATGGTGCTCGACCCGCAGGTCCAGCAAGCGCCAGGCCTGGATGATGTAGCTGGCGACGGCGGCGTACATGAATCCCGAGAACAGGGGGACGCCGAGGACCTTGGAGTAGGCGAAGTCCGGATACGACCATGAGCGGATGCCGCTGGAAGTCTTGAACACTTCGAGCGCGAAGCCGAGCACGTGAAAGAGCAGGATGGCCTTCAGCTCGTCCCGGGTCTCGCGGCCACTCCAGAGCATCCATGCCTGGATGGCCAGCGCAATCAGCAGCAGGACGTCATAGCGGGGTACGCCCAGGACTCCCGAACGCGGGATGAACAGGACGGAGGCGAAGAAGAGCCCGGCGAAGACGCAGGCCTGGGCCTCTTTCCAGCCGAACTGGAGGAACTCGATGGCGAATTCGCGGAACTCAGGTCGCGGCTTGGCGACCGTCAGGGTGGTTCCGTCCAGCTCGGACATGACGGTCAGCGGACGACTTCCAGCAGGCGGTCCAGCCCACCCTCGTTGATCGCGACCATCGCTTGCTCGCGCACCTTCGGCTTGGCGTGGTAGGCCACCGAAAGCCCGGCTTCACCCATCATGGGCAGGTCATTCGCGCCGTCGCCCATGGCGATGGCCTGCTTGGGCGAAATGCCAAGGGCCGTGCAGGTCTCGATGAGCATCTTGCGTTTTTCCGCGCCGTCGCAGATGTCGCCCCAGGGCTGGTCCACCATGCGGCCCGTCAGCTGGCCGCAGTTGGGGCCGGACTCGATTTCGAGGACGTTCGAGCGGGTGAAGTCGATGCCCAGCGTGTCGCGCACCCGGTCGGTGAAGAAGGTGAAGCCGCCGGAGACCAGCAGCACCTTCAAGCCCGCGGCCTTGCAGGCTTTCACGAGCGCCTCGGCGCCGGGGTTCAAGCGCAGGCGCTCGGTATAGACCTGCTCCATGTCCGCCACCGTTACGCCGCGCAGCAGGGCCACGCGCTTGCGCAGGCTGTCCTTGTAGTCGGTGATCTCGCCGCGCATGGCCGCTTCGGTGATGGCTGCGACCTCTTCCTTGCGACCCACGGCATCGGCGATCTCGTCCACGCTCTCGATGTTGATCAGCGTGGAGTCCATGTCGAACGCGATCAGCTTGAAGTCCTTCAGTGATAGCGGCGGAGTGAAGCCCTGGATCACCAGGCCGGGGGAGGGTGGGCGGGTCGAATTCATAAGACCCGGATTGTCGCTGATGCGATTCCCGCCCCACCCGGTGGATCAGACGTACATGTCGTCGTGCGTGCCGACGCCCACCAGAGTGACGCCGTTTGCGTCAGGGGCATCCCATGCCGCGTCGACCAATGCCTGCTTCGATTGGCCGGGCGCCTGGTGGGTGTCCGAGCCGGCGGCGTTCGAGCCGGGGGAAGGATCCATGACGACCGGGGCGGGTCCGACGACCAACGCGTAAGTCGCCATGATGGCGTTGAAGTCCGGTGCCTTGCCGCCTTGCGATCCAGGGCTGCCGGGCGCCGTGCCCGGTCCATCGTTCTGGTTGGTGTCGTGGCCGGGTGGCGGGGCGTCCTCACCATTGCCCACGCCTTCATTCCCCTGGCTTCCTCCGCCGTTGCCGCCGCCATTCCCACCGCCCCCGCCGCCTCCGCCGCTCCCACCCGTGAAGACCAGCGAGAACACGTCGCTGGCTTCGCTGGGGACTTCCGAGTTGTCGTGACCATCGGTCACGCGCACCTGGATGTCGAGGCTCCCGGTCGCCGTCTTCGGCACGCGGCCCGAGAAGGTGTGCGTCGTCGGGTCGAAAGTCAGCCACGACGGCAGCGCGCTACCGTCGGCAAGGCGTGCGGTGTACTCAAGCTCGGTGCCGGCGTCGGGATCGATGAAAGTCCCCGACGGCACCTGCCAGGTCCAGCTTGTGTTCGGCCCCGCGGTCTGGTCGGCGAGGGAGATCGCCAGTTCGGGCGAGTCGTTCGCGCCTTCGACCTGGATGTCGAGCGACGACGCTACCTGCGCCAGCCCGTCGGTCACGAAGATGTTGAATTGCTCCGTGACGGTTTGCCCCTCACCCAGTGCCTGCACGGCGGCCAACGCGTTGTCCAGCGTGTACACCCAGGTTCCGTCGGCCGCCAGCGTGAGGCTGCCATAGGTGCCACCGCGGGTGCCGGGGTTCGCCACGGTGAGCACGCTGCCATTGTCGATATCGCTGTCATTGCCCAGCACGTTGCCGCTGATCCAGTCCCAGTCCTCCCGTGTGGAGGCGGTGTCGGCCACGGCCAGCGGAACATCATTGGCGCCCGTGACGGTGACGGTGATGGCGCCCTGGGCGCTCGCCGCGCCGTTCGGGTCGTCGTCGGTGACGGTGTAGGGGAAGACTTCGGTCACGGCCTGGCCCGCGCCCAGGCCTTGCACGGCCGTGCTCCCGTTGGCAAGGGTGTAGGTGTAGCCGCCGGTGCTGCTGAGCGACAAGCTGCCGTACTGGCCGCCGAACGCACCGGGATTGGTGATGCGCAGGGCGTGACCCTCCGGATCGCTGTCGTTCGCCAGTGCGTTGCCGCTCGCGGCGAGCACCGTGTCTTCGGCGACGGAAGCGGTATCCGGATTGGCCACCGGCGCCTGGTTGTTGGGCATCGCGGCCTCGACGCCGGCGTGGTCCAGCACCGTGCCGTCACCCAGCATCACCGCGCCGAAGTGGCTGTCGGCGGTGAACCAGTCCTTGACCGTGAGGCGATCGGTGGTGTTGCGGATGGCGACGACGAGATCGTTGCCCTGGCGGCTGAACATCACGCCCGCCAGGCTGGTCGCGAGTCCCATCGCGACGATGTTGTTGCCCAAGGCATCGAGCGCCGTGTCCTGGCCGTCCCCCTCCTGGAAGACGTAGGCGTCATCGCCTTCGCCGCCCTGCAACAGGTCGACGCCGGCGCCGCCGCCCAGCGTGTCGTTACCCGCGTCGCCATTGACCGTGTCGTTGCCCGCTTCGCCGACCAGCAGGTCGCTGCCCGCGCCGCCGGCCAGGACGTCGTTGCCCGCGCCGCCCCACACCTGGTCGGCGCCGTCCTCGGCGAAGATGGTGTCGTTGCCGCCGCGGCCGTGCACGAGATCGTCGCCGGCGAGCGCATGGATGGTTTCGTTCAGGGCCGTGCCAGACAAGCTGTCGTTGCCGGGCGTACCCGTGGGCGTGAAGCCGAGTGCGTTGATCAGCTGGGCCTTGCTCATCACGGAGTTGTCCGCGAACTGGAAGTACTCGATGCCGCCCGCGGCGAAAGGGTTGTCCGGATCGAAGTCCTGGAGGTGCACCGATCCGCCACCGGGCATGCGCACTTCCAGCGAGCCGACCCCCAGCGCCAGCTGGTACCAGTAGAACGGCAGCACCAGCCAGTCCGTGCCGGCGCTGTCCGAGATGCTGTCGTTGCCGTCGCCCGCGTTCCAGTAGTACACGTCGTCGCCGTCGCCGCCGTCCATCAGGTCGTCGCCCTGGCCGCCGATGAGGAAGTCGGTGTCCCCACCGCCGTACAGCGAATCGTTGCCGCTTTCCCCGAACAGCGTGTCGCTGCCGGCGTCGCCGCCGAGCGCGTCATCACCGTCGCCGCCTTGCAGCTGGTCCTGGCCGTCGCCGCCCGTCACGCTGTCGTTGCCGCTGCCGGCGGCCACCAGGTCGTTGTCGGCGCCGGCGCTGATCGCGTCGTCGCCGCCCTGGCCGTCGATGGTGTCGTTGCCGGCATCGCCGAAGATCGCGTCGCCGTCGCCGCCCGTCTCGCCGCCGATGTCGCCGCCGAGGCGGTCCGAGCCAGCGCCGCCCACCAGTGTGTCGCGGCCGGTTCCGCCGGCCAGCAGGTCGTTGCCGGCCTCGCCGTCCAGGTAGTCGTCGCCATCGGTGGCGCTGGCGCTGCCTACGCCGCCCACCAGCGTGTCGTTGCCCGTGCCACCGAACAACTGGTCGGCCATGTAGGCGCCGAACAGGAGGTCATTACCGTCTTCGCCGTCGAGATAGTCGGTTCCGGCGTTGGCCACGTCGTAGTCGCCCACCAGTGTGTCGTTGCCCACGCCGCCGAACATCGCGTCGGCGCCACCGCCGCCGCCCAGGGTGTCGTCGCCTTCCTCGCCATCGAGATAGTCGTCGCCGTGTTCCGCGACGGGAACGTCGCCGGCGTCGCCCATGACGAGGTCGTTGCCGGTGCCGCCGAACACCTGGTCGTTGCCGCGCTGGCCGAACAGCACGTCGTTGCCCGAGCCGCCGTCCACATAGTCGTCGCCGTAGCCGGCGCGCACCCAGTCCTCGCCGCCACCGCCGTAGATCGCGTCATCACCGCCCGACGTCGGGATCGTGAAGCCCACGTTGTTGTACGTGCTGAAGTAGGTCGTGGAGCCGTCGGCATTGTTGATGACCTGGCGCGTGATGAACCAGTCCATCGTGACCACACTGGTTTCGAGATCGCCATCGAGGTCGTCGTTGCCGGCGCCGCCCACCAGCACGTCGTCGCCGTCCCCCCCGTTGACCGCATCGTTGCCGAGCCCGCCGACCACCAGGTCGTTGCCGCTGCCGCCGTCGAAGAAGTCGCCCTTCTGTCCGGTACCCGGCGCGTCCTGTGCCGCGAGGGCGTCCTGCAGGGTCGCCTCGGCGTTGGCAAACAGGCTGTCCTTGCCGGCATCGCCGCGCAGCAGGTCGTTACCCGCGCCGCCGATCACGGTGTCATCGCCGTCCCGGCCGAGCACGATGTCGTCGCCGTCGCCCCCGTCGAGCTTGTCGTTGCCTCCACGCCAGGCGTCGATGTAGTCGAAGCCCGCCTTGGCCAGGATGGTGTCGTTGCCGGTGCTGTCGAACAGGAAGTCGGAGCGGCCGGGCTGGGGCTGGCCGGGATTGACGATCACATTGTCGAGCTCGTCCTTCCGCGTCTGGATGCCCGGGGTCCCAGGATCGAAATCGACCGGCTCGAGGTCGCCAATGATGGTGCGATCGACCGGCTGCGGCGTGCCGGTGGTGCTCAGGTGCAGGCCCAGGTCTCCCTCCTGGAAGTTCTTGATCGTGACCTTGCTGCCGTCGGCCAGGGTGAGGGTGAGGTCCGCGCCGCTCATGCTGGCGGTGATCGCGGGATCGTCCAGGAACACATAACTGCCGCTGCCGGTCTTCTGCACCGAGCCCGCCACGCGGCGCCCGTCACTGCTTTCGATGACGCCCCGGCCGTCGGAGTCCAGGATGGCATCGTTGCCGTCGATGCGGTAGCGGTCGAAGCCATCGCCCCCATTGAGCTGGTCGTCGCCTGCGCCGCCGTTCAGCACGTCGTTGCCGCGGCTGCCGTTGAGTGTGTCGGCGCCCGCGCCGGCGAACATCAAGTCGTCCTTGTCGCCGCCCGTGAAACCGTCCCCGCCCGCGCCGCCGATGAAGAGCTGGCTCTTGGTCGTGTCCAGCGCCGTGGCGGTCGCGCCGCCGGGTGCTGCGATATTCCACTGCCCGAACGCGGCAATGGCATCGGTGTAGAACTCGTTGTGAGCGTTGACGATGGGCGCCAGCCAGCCCTTGACGTAGCGCGCGGCGAGGTTTTGGGTGGTGTCGAGTCCGTCGGCCGCGGCAATCGTGTATTGCAGCATGCCGCTGTTGAGCTGCAGGAATTGCTTGCCCGTGTAAGTGGCGGGCTGGTAGTAGTACCACTCCACGGCCTGCGCGATCAGCGCGTCCTGCATGGTCACGCTGCTGCCACTGACGCCCTGCACGACGCCCAGGTCAATGGCGAAATGGGCCAGCATTCCGTTGGCGGGGGAGCCAGGCGTGCCCACTTCATTGCGCACCAGCTTGATGAGAAAGTCGGCCTTGTCTTTCAGCGGGTCGGCGCCATAGAACGAGCGGTCGAACATGATGGGCAGCGCGTCGCGCATCTGCGCCGCGGCGCTCTGGAATGCCGGGCTCAGCAAGCCCGCGGCATGCAGGTCTATGCTGTGCTTGGACGTCATGTCCAATTCGGTGCTGCCGGCAAAGAGCGAGGTGCGCGAATTCGCCGGCTCGATGAAGCCGAGCGGGAACAGGACCTTCTCCAGCACTTCGCCCTTCACGGCCCACGAGTGGACGTTGGCTGCGCGGCCGTTGTAATCAAGCAGCGGTGTGTAGCTGAAGATTTCGGGCGGCAGCATCTTGTGCGGGTCCGCAACCGCGAGGGCCGTGAGCAGCACGCGTGTGGGCATGAGGGCGCCGGCCATGCCGAGCAGGTACTGCGTGCTGTCGACCGCCTTGCTGAACGGCGCCGGCGCGAACACATACGCCGGCCGGTCGAAATAGGCGCTCATCATGGCAGCCAGTCCGCCGCCCAGGCTGTGGCCGGTGAAGGTGATGTTGTTGCCGAGGTCGGACCGGACCTGCTGGTAGAGCGCCGCGGCCAGCAATGCCTGCGTGCCGCTGAATCCCAGCGCCAGGGGCAGGTTGCCGGCGAACCAGTCCCCGGCCTGCCCGATCCCGGTGCCGCCGAACTGCGTGCCTGCGTAGCTGATGACGATCTCGCCGCCCGGGCCCTGGAAGACGCGGGCGCTGAAGCCCGCCGTTGTCAGGCCGGCGTAGGTGCCGGAGCCACTGACCTGGTACTGCGCGAGCTCGACCCAGCCGGCGGGCACGGGCGCCTGGTTGTCGGAGTTCGGCCGGATGTCCGTGTACGAATCCGCGGCAAGCAATGCGTAGGTGCTCGGTAACGTCATGTGAATTCCCCCTGGTGGTTGGTCAATTCAGCCGGTCTGGCCGCTGGCTTGGAACGATCGGGCGCGTGAGCTTCAGGTGCGAATAGCCGGGCGGATGGCGCACGAGCCAGGCGCGCTTGTCGGCGAGCGTCACGCGCTTGCCGTGGAAGCGCGCGATCTCCTGCTCCTCGCCATACAGCAGCAACATGTTGGGTTCCTGGAAGCGCGCGGGCAGCCGGGTCATGGACATCGGCTTCCAGCCGTCGTCGCCCAGCCGCACGGCCCACTGTCCGTACGGGCCTTCGAGATCGCCCCAGTCCTGGCCGGGCTCCTGCTGCGACTTGCGGTAGTAGCTGCCGGACAGCACCGCATACCAGGTGCCGTTGTCGCGGTCGAGAAAGATGGGATGGAAGCCTTTGAACAGCTGGGTGACGGTGCGCTGCCCGTCATTGAGCGTCAAGGTGGTGTCGCGCCAGACGGCGGTGCGGCCCACGCGCTCGTACGCGTGCTTCAGGTGCACGACGACGACTTCGGCGCCCTGCAGCTGCACCTCTTCGTCCCACTCATAGGCGGCGGCCTGCTCAGCCATGCAAGACCCGAGCGACGAAGCGGCCACTGCGTGAAGCAGCACCCTGCGTTTCATACAACGCTGACCCTCCCTGTGTAGATGCCTGCACTTCGCGAGTGAAATGCGGCACTTAGACCTACTTTTCGGCGACTATAGGGTGCGTGTATTAGATGGGTCAAGCGGTAACAGTTGCCGTTACCTTCGCTTACCGGATGAGCTGGGTCAGGCTGTTTCCACGACCTTCGGCTGGCCCAGCGACCTCAGCACGTCGCGCACCATCAGGGCGCGGTCCTTGGGGTCCTTCAGCTCGCGCTCGATGCGCAGTTTCTCGTTGCCGGCCAGCTTGATGTGCTTGTTCTTCTGCACCAGGTCGATGATGCGCATCGGGTCGATGGGCGGGTTGGCCTTGAAGGTGATGTTGATGACGCCCGGCGCCGCATCCACCTTCACCACGCCGTAGGCCTTGGCCAGGACGCGCAGCCGGTGCACGTCCACCAGGGTCTGGGCTTGCGGCGGCAGCTTGCCGAAGCGGTCGACAATTTCTTCCAGCAGGGCGTCGATCTGCTCAGGCGTCTTGGCAGTGGCCAGCCGCTTGTAGAACGACAGGCGCAAGTGCACGTCGCCGCAGTAGTCGCTGGGCAGCAGGGCGGGGGCATGCAGGTTGATGTCGGTCGTGACGGACAGTGGCGAAAGCAGGTCGGGTTCCTTGCCCGCCTTGAGCGAGCGCACCGCCTCGGCCAGCATCTCGTTGTACAGCTGGAAGCCGATCTCCAGCATGTTGCCGCTCTGGTTCTCGCCCAGCACCTCGCCGGCGCCGCGGATCTCCAGGTCGTGCATGGCCAGGTAGAAGCCCGAGCCCAGTTCCTCCATCTGCTGGATCGCGTCCAGCCTCTGCGCGGCCTGCTTGGTCAGGCTTTCCGTGTCCGGCACCATCAGGTACGCATAGGCCTGGTGGTGGCTGCGGCCGACGCGGCCACGCAGCTGGTGCAACTGCGCCAGGCCGAATTTGTCGGCGCGGCTGATGACGATGGTGTTGGCCGTGGGC
>DATHWV010000114.1:0-10104 GCA_035460205.1 Ramlibacter sp. | reverse complement strand
CTCATCTCGCCACCCAGCGGCGAGTCGACTTCCTTCATGCGCGCCTTGATCAGCGAGTGCCCGGTCTTGTACATCATGGGAACACCACCGGCTTCGCGGATCGCGGGGGCCAGGCGCTGCGTGCACTTCACGTCGAAGATGATGGTGCCGCCCGGCACGCGGGTGAGCACGTCGCGCGAAAACAGCATCATCTGGCGGTCCGGGTAGATGTTGTTGCCGCCGCGCGTGATGATGCCCAGCCGGTCGCCGTCGCCGTCAAAGGCCAGGCCGAGCTCGGCGCCATGCTCGCTGATGGCAGCGATCAGGTCCTTCAGGTTCTCCGGCTTGCTCGGGTCGGGATGGTGGTTGGGGAAGTTGCCGTCCACCTCGCTGTACAGCTCGATGACTTCGCAGCCCAGGGCGCGAAAGATGCCGGGCGCCGACGCGCCGGCGATGCCATTGCCCGAATCGACCACGACCTTCATCGGTCGCGCGAGCTTCACGTCCTGCACGATGCGGTCGCGGTACGGCGCGAGCACGTTGACGTTGCGGATGCGGCCCGGTTGCGCAGCGGGCTTGCCGCCCTCCTGCATGAGCCGGCGCAGGTTCTGGATTTCCTCGCCGTAGATCGCGCGGCCGGCCATCACCATCTTGAAGCCGTTGTAATCCTTGGGGTTGTGGCTGCCGGTGACCTGGATGCCGCTCGTGCACAACGTGTTCGCCGCGAAGTAGAGCATCGGCGTGGTGACCATGCCGACGTCGATGACGTCGATGCCGGATGCCACCAGGCCGCGCACGAGCGCGGCCGACAGCGACGGGCCCGACAGGCGGCCGTCGCGCCCGACTGCGACGCACTTTTCGCCTTCAGACAACGCGACTGTGCCAAATGCCATGCCCAGCGCCTGCGCCACCTCTTCCGTCAAGGTGGAAGGAACGATGCCCCGGATGTCGTAGGCCTTGAAGATAGCGGGCGATAGCTGCATGGGTAGGGTCTCTCCGGCGCGAGGGCAAAGCGCAAATTGTAGGCGTCGGCATCGCTGCATTGGCCCGTGCGCCGGGTCCTACGTCCGGTCGCTCAATCGGCCGACAGGCTCAGCCATTGAGAGGATCACAATTTGTGACCAATGGGCAAAGTACGCCCAAGTCGGAAACAGGATGAAAGCCGTAAAAAGCAAACGCAACGAAAAGTCGCCGCCAGCCACGAAAGGCAAGCGGCCCCTGGAGACAGAAGCCAACCGCACCTCGGGCGAAGGCTCAGCCAGCGCGCTCGCATCGTTGCGCAAGCTGGAGCGCAACCGCGAGAAGGCCAAACCGCAAGCCGAGTGCCCCGACGAGTAAGCGGCGGGCTATCAACCCCATCCTTCAAACTGTTCGGCCACCGCCCTACAAACAAGCGCCCTCGTCCCGCTTATCGTGCTGTTGACCCTGGTGGCGGATCGGCTGCTACCGGTCCCAGAAGGGAGCCTTGATGAACGCGAAAAATGGCACGAACCTCGCCCCGGCCAAGCCCATCGAAACCGCCAAGTCCAAAACCCAGGACGTCCAGGAAGACCTGGCCGTTGCGGGTGCCGAGCTGCACCTGACCAACACGGCGCTGGAACACAGCCTGCCCGCGAAAGAAAAGACCGGCGACGTGCGCAAGGCGCTCGACCAGAACGGCCTGGTCGAGGAAAGGGTCGTACAGGCCGCCGAAGAACTGGCGGAAGTGACAGATTTGCTGGAAGAAGAGATCGCGCAGCGGCAGAAACTGGAGCGCGAACTGGCGCAACGGCCCCCCATGGCCGGCTACGCGCAATAGGCGGCGAGGCACCTTCCCAAACCTGCGGCCGGGCTGGCCGCGCCCCTTGAAGGGGCATGTCCGAAAACGGCCAGTGACCCGCGATGCGATGCGTATCATCCATCGCATGAGCCCCGATACCGCCGCCCTCCAGCCCGACGCCTGTTACCTGGCGCTGCAGGCGCGCGATGCCCGTTTCGACGGGCGATTTTTCATTGGCGTGACCTCCACCGGCATCTATTGCCGGCCGGTGTGCCGGGTGCGCATGCCCAAGCGCGAGAACTGCCGCTTCTTCGGCCACGCCGCGCAGGCCGAGAGCGCCGGTTTCCGGCCCTGCCTGCGCTGCCGGCCCGAGCTGGCGCCGCACTCCATCACCTGGTCGATCCAGGATGCCAGCTACATCCTGGCCCACCAGGCCGCGCGCCTGCTGGACGAGCCGGAAGCCTGGGGCGACGAGCCGCCTTCGGTTGAACAGCTCGCCGCCAGGCTGGGTGTGAGCGACCGCCATGTGCGCCGCATCTTCGAGGCGCAGTTCGGCGTTTCACCGGTGCAATACCTGCAAACGCGCCGGCTGCTCACCGCCAAACAACTGCTGGCCGACACCGACCTGCCGATCACGCAGGTCGCGCTGGTGAGCGGCTACTCAAGCGTGCGGCGATTCAATGCGGCGTTCGTCGAACACTATGGGCTGAACCCCACCCGGCTGCGCCGTGAAGGAACGGTGCGCACGCCGCAAGGCATGAGCATCCGCCTGGGTTACCGGCCGCCGTACGACATCGCCGCGATGCTCGGCTTCTTCGGCAAACGTGCGATCACGGGCATCGAATCCATCGACATGGCGCGCGGCGCCATCGCCCGCACCCTGGCCGTGGAATCGGGCGGGCAACTGCACAAGGGTTGGCTTCAGGGCGAGTTCGACGAAGTGCGCCACCAACTGGTACTGCGCGTCAGCGATTCGCTGCGCGGTGTCCTGCCGCTGGTGATCCGCCGCCTGCGCGCGACGCTGGACCTGGACGCCGACCCGCATGCGATCAACGACGTGTTGCACACGAGCTTCCCCCATGGCGATGGCCTGCGAGTGCCCGGCACGCTCAGCGGCTACGAGCTGGCGGTGCGTGCGGTGCTGGGCCAGCAGATCACGGTGGCTGCGGCGCGCACACTGGCGCAGCGCATGGTGGACCGCTTCGGCGAGCCGATAGAGACGCCGCTGCCCGGGCTCACGCATCTCTTTCCCGAGCCGGCCGTGCTGGCCCGCGCGAGTGGCGATGCGCTCGGGCAACTGGGCATCGTCAAGCAAAGGCAGGCGGCGATCGTGGCCATCGCGCAGGCCGTCGCCGACAAGCGCATCCAGTTGCACGGTGGCGCTGACGTGGCCGCAACCATTGCCGCGCTGAAAGAGCTGCCGGGCATTGGCGAGTGGACGGCGCAGTACATCGCGATGCGGGCCTTGCGCTGGCCGGACGCATTCCCCGCCGGCGACGTGGCATTGCACAAGGCGTTGGGCGTGCAGGGCGGGACGCAGCCCGCTCGCGCGGCCGAAGCGGCGTCGCAGGCCTGGAAGCCGTGGCGCAGTTACGCCGTCATCCGCACCTGGGCCTCGATGGCGCAGGCCTCTCCCAAGGAACCCCAATGAAATTCGACCCTTCCATTTCCCAAACCCGTTACGACAGCCCGCTGGGACCGATGGTTGTCGCCGCGACGCGGCGCGGCCTGGCCGGCCTGTGGTTCCACGGGCAGAAGCACATGCCGGACAACGCTCGCTGGCCACATGACGACGCGCACCCCGTCCTGCGCCAGGCAGTGGCGCAGCTGGCGGAGTACTTCAGCGGGCAACGCACGCAGTTCGACCTGCCGCTGGACCTGCAAGGCGGCACGGCCTTCCAGCAATCGGTGTGGCAGGCGCTGCTGGCCATCCCGGCCGGCGGCACCACCAGTTACGGCGTGCTCAGCCAGCGCATCGGCAAGCCTGCGGCCGTACGCGCCGTCGGCGCTGCCGTCGGGCGCAACCCGGTGAGCGTCATCGTGCCGTGCCACCGCGTGCTCGGCGCCGACGGCTCGCTCACCGGCTACGCCGGCGGCATCGAGCGCAAGAGCGCGCTGCTGCAGCTGGAGGGCGCTCTTTGACGGTCGCCTCGCCCCGCCACTGGGCGATCGACTTCATCCTGCTGGCCGCGATCTGGGGTTCTTCGTTCCTCTTCATGCGCATTGGCGCAGTGGAGTTCGGTGCGCTGCCGACGGCGGCCGTCCGGGTGGCGATCGCCGCCGTGTTCCTCATGCCCCTGCTCTGGTGGCGCGGGCTCATGCCCGAGTTGCGCCGCCACTGGAAACCGGCGCTGCTCGTCGGCATACCCAACTCTGCCATCCCGTTCGCATGCTTCGCGTTCGCGCTGCTGTCCATCACCACCGGCATGTCGGCCATCCTCAACGCGACCGTGCCCCTCTTCGGCGCGCTGGTGGCGTGGTGGTGGCTCAAGGACCGGCCGACCGGCTCGCGCGTGCTGGGCCTGGTGATTGGTTTCGCCGGCGTTGCGCTGCTGGCCTGGGACAAGGCGAGCTTCAAGCCGGACGCCTCCGGCATCGCGCCGGCGTGGGCGGTGCTGGCCTGCCTGGTCGCCACGCTTTGCTATGCGCTGGCCGCGAACGCAACGCGGCGCTACCTCGCCGGTGTACCGGCGCTGGTGCTGGCCGCGGGCAGCCAGGTGGGCGCCACGCTGGCACTCGCCTTGCCCGCAGTGTGGTTGTGGCCCGTCCACCTGCCCAGCGTGCAGGCATGGCTCGCGTTGCTCGGCGTGGGTGTCCTGTGCACCGGCGTCGCCTACGTGCTGTATTTCCGGCTGATCGAAACGGCAGGGCCGGCGCGCGCGCTGGCAGTGACGTTTGTGGTGCCCGTCTTCGCCGTGTTGTACGGCGTGCTGTTCCTGGGCGAATCGGTCACCGGCTGGATGCTGTTGTGCGGCGTGGTGATCCTGTGCGGCACGGCGCTCTCGACCGGGCTGCTCGGCTGGCGGCGCAACTAGAAAGTTGGCAGGTCGCGCAGGCTGCGACCGGGCTGCTCGTTGTCGAGCGCGAGGGTTTCGGTGCCTTCGGCGAGCACGTCGACCTTCACCTCCGGGCCGGGCTCCAGCTCTCCCGCGTCGTTCGGGAAAAGGCTGATCACCTTGTCACCCTCCACCAGCTTGTCCACCACTTCGGTGAGCCGGGCCGGCGTGGGACGCAGGTCCCACTTCGCACGGGTGCGGTCGATCAGGCCCATCATCGCTTCGACGACATGGGCGCCCGCGTAGCGCACCGCGGTGATGCCATAGGTCACTTGTTCCATGCAGTCATTGTGTGTGCCCACTTGCCGGCAACGATAGGTCAAGCGCCAGAGCTACCGTCGGAGCGTGCCTACGGGATGACTTCGCAACGCCGCGCAGCACCCTTTGCGCAGCGCTACACTGGCCGGCCGTCCTCCCGCACCCGGCATGAGCGCCTCGCCCCCTGACAACCCTTCCGCGCCGCCACGGGCCCTCCCGGTGGTCGGCAAGGCGCACGCACGCCGCCTGCGCGAGATCTACCGCTCCGCCGGCTGGCCCTGCCAGGATCCACTGGAGATCGAACTGCTGGCCGCAGGCCTGCTTGATCGCGTGCTCACCTCCTCGGGCCATGAATCGCTGCGCGTCACCGACGAGGGCATCCAGCTCCTGGCCACCACGCTGGCGAAAAATCGCGCGACACGCGACTCACACGAGTCGCTGGTCGAACGCGTGGCCATGGAGATGGGGCGTGCAGGCCGCATCGCATGGCGCGGGCTGTCGTTGCGCGCACAGGTACCCAGCGAGGACGCCGACAAGCCCTTGCGCTGGTGCGTCGCCATGCCCGATGTCTTTTCCATCCGCAACACATCGGTCGCGACTTACGTCGACCCGATCGTGCACGAGGTGAAAGTGCGGCGCGCCGACCTGCTGGGCGACTTGAAGCAAGCCGACAAGCGCAGTGCCTACCTCGACCTGGGCGAGTGCTGGTACGTGCTGGGCTGCGATGCCAGGGGCCGTTGCATCGCGGCGCCGGAAGAGGTGCCGGCCGAATGCGGCGTGATGGTGCTGGAGCAAGGCCGCCTCGTCGTCGCACGGGCCGCGCCGCGCCACTCGCGCACCAGCCTGCCATTCGGTGTGTGGATGGCGCTGGCGAAAGCCACGCCGGTCACGGGACTGGATGAGGACGCCCAGGCCCTGCTGGGCTTGCCTGAAGCCTAGACCGCCGGGTGATCCGGCTTGCCCGGCTCGGGCGTCTTGACGCGGCCCTTCTCCGGATCCGTGGGCTCATTGATGGGCTCCGGGTTCGCCGGCTTGGGCGCTTCCGTCGGCGCGGGTGCGGGCGACGCGGGACTGGGCGTGGGGGCCGTTGACACGGAGGTCAGATCGCTGGCGGCTCAGCCATGGGCTGCTCAGGCTCGGCCGGCGGCAGCATCGGGCCAAACTCGGGCTCGATGGGCAGGTGCGTCGGGTTGGGCTGCGATTCACCGTGGTGCGGGGGCGAAAAGCCGTCGTCCAGCACCTGGGGTTTGGGCTCGCCGGTGTGCAGGGTCGGATCGATTTCGTAGGAGATCATCGTCCAGTCCTCACTCATGCTCTTCGGTGATGCGCTGCGCCTCGCGCCGGACCACCATGCTGGGCTCGTGCGTGAACGGCAGGCGCGGCAGGCCGATCAGTGCCTGCAGGTGGGCATGCGCGCGGTCCATGTCGGCGCCGATCATCGCCAGCGCCACTTCATGGCCCGGCTCGTTCTTGGCGATCTCGAGGTACGCGGCGCGCAGGCGCTGGTAGTCGCCCTCGGCGCGTGTCACTTCCTGTTGCAGGGCGTTGATGCGCGCGTGCTCGCTGCGGTTATGGCGCATCTTGCAACTCCACGATCAGGGCGGTGTGGCGCAGGGGTCTGGTCATGCGGTCCATGCTAGGCAGCGGCCCATGGGCAGGGTGTAGGACAAGCCAGACAGCAGGCGCAGGCCCTACTCGTGCTGGGCCGTCGGCGCGCCGCGCTTGTTGCACGCCGCACGCACCGGAGGTGTCCGAGTGCGTGCCACCGCACACAGCACCTGCAACAGGGCTGGAAAAATCAGTCGCAACAACACCTGAGGCTTCCCGCCACCATGTCCCCAGCCGCCGGCCCGCGCTCCAGCGCCAATCGATTTGAAGCCCTCGACGGCTGGCGCGGCATTTGCGCCTGCCTGGTGGTGCTGTTCCACTTCCACGGCTTCAGTCCCATCTACTCGTCGCCGCTGGTGCGCAACAGCTACCTCTTCGTGGACTTCTTCTTCGTCCTCAGCGGCTTCGTGATCGCGTGGAACTACGCGACGCGCCTGGGCACCTGGCCCGAGGTGCGGCGCTTCCTCGTGCTGCGCGTGGGTCGCGTGTACCCGCTGCACGCATTCATGCTGTTCTGCTTCCTCGCCTTCGAAACCGCGAAGATGTTCGGCGGCGCGGACCGGGCATCGGCCTTCACTGGCGAGATGCAGCCTGCGGCGGTGCTCTCCAACCTGTTCCTGGTGCAAAGCCTGCACCTGCACGACAGCCTGACCTGGAACGGCCCGGCCTGGTCGATCAGCACCGAGGTGTGGACCTATGTGCTGTTCGCGCTGCTTTGCGTGACGCTCGGCCTGCGCCAATGGGTGCTGGCCGTGGCCGCGATCATCCCGCCCCTCGCGCTGCTGTACCTGTCCGACACCGGCATGGACGTCACCTTCGATTGGGGCTTGTTGCGCTGCATCGTCGGTTTCGCGCTGGGCGTCGTGTGCTACCAGGTGCATCGCAGGCGGACCCTTTCCGCCGCGCCCACGCCCGGGCCCACCCACCCAATGCTCGCCACCCTGGTTGAAGTGCTGGCCGTCCTGGCCGTGGTGCTGTTCGTTTCGGCCGCGGACAAGAGTGCCCTGTCGCTGCTGGCGCCATTCATCTTCGCAGCGGCGGTGCTCATCTTTGCATCCGAGAGCGGGTGGGTGAGCCAGTTGTTCCGCACCGCGCCCCTGCGCTGGCTGGGCACCCTCTCCTATTCGATCTACCTCACGCACTTTTTCATCGTCCTGTTGCTGCCCAAGGCCATCAAGGCGGTCTTCCACGTGGATTTGTGGACGCCAATGCAACTGGCGAGCGGACAGTTCGTGCAGGCCTACGGCCGAAACAACCTCGAAGGCACCTTGTTCTTCGGCCTGGCGCTGGCGATCACGATCGCCTTCAGCGCCCTCACGTACCGCTGGATCGAAACACCGGGGCGCGACTGGAGCCGGCGCTTCGCGGGACGCGCGAATAGCCTGAACGGGCCATACGCGACGGCACCTTCGCAGGCGGTGGCCGACGCAAAATCGATCTCAACCTCAACTGCAAGGAGAGCCTGATGCGCACAGCAGTCATTGCGTTCGTTCTCTGCCTCGCCGCCGTCAACGCCGGCGCGCAATGCGCCAATGTCCCGACCAGCCCGTTGGCAGCCGCGCAAACCCCGCCCGCCGCGCGGCCTTCGGGCGAACTGATCAAGACGGCGGGCGCCGTGACACACGAAGGCGCCCCCTCCATGCAGGCCGGCCCGCCGCGCGGGCGTGCCGCCAAGGAAGAAGAGCGGCCCCAGCACACCGGCACGGCGATGCTGCTCGCCGCGCTGGCGCTCATGTCCGGCATCGCGCTGCGGCGCTACGGCGCCAAAGACGAATGACCGCAGCCACCGTCGCAGCCCTGGCCGAGCGCGCGCTCAAGTGGAGCGCGCTGACCACCGTCGCCCGCTTCGTCCTGCAACTGGGCGCGCAGGTGGCACTGGCCCGCATGCTCGGGCCGGGCAACTACGGTGTGTACGGTATCGGCATGACGGTGCTGACGTTCGCTGCATTCCTGTCGGGCGCGAGCTTCAGCTGGAACCTGATGCTGCTGCCCACGGTCTCGCGCGACGACATCCGCTTTTCCTTCACCTGGCAGTTGATCGCCGGGCTGCTCACCGCCATCGCGATGTTCGCCGCCGCGCCGGCCATCGCCGGGTTCTTCGGTGATCCGCGCGTCGAACACATGGTGCAGTGGTTGTCACTCGCCAGCCTGTTGACTGCGGCCAGCGCACCGGCTACCTGCCTGCTGCAGCGCGACCTCAACTTCCGGATGCTCGGCCTGGTGCAACTCGCCGGCTATGCGATCGGCTATCTCGGCGTCGGCGTACCCATGGCATTGGCGGGGCACGGCGCCGATTCGCTCGCCGCGGCTTGCGTGGTGCAGGCCGCCGTGACGCTGGTCGGCGCCTACTGGGCCCGGCCGCACCCGGTGCGTCCGCTGTTCAAGCACTCGGGCGGCTCGGCGGCACTCACTACCGGGCGCGCCGTCTTCCTGACCAACATCGTGAACTGGCTGCTCAGCAACCTGGATCGGGTCGTCATTGGCCGGGTGCTCAATGCGCACTTCGTCGGCCTCTACACCGTTGCCTACAACCTCGCCTCCATTCCCAACACGTTGCTGCTGGGCGCGTTGCAACCGGCGTTCCTCGCCGCGGGCGCCAAGATGCAACAGGACCCGAAGCGGCTCGCGCAAGGCTGGCTCCTCGGCCTGGCCTGTGTGCTGGTGCTGGTGACGCCTGCCGCCGTGGTGTTCGCGCTGCTCTCCGCCGACCTGGTGCGCCTGCTGTACGGCGCCGCGTGGATGGACTCTGCCTGGGTGCTGGCGGTGCTCTTCCTGTGCCTGCCCGCGTGGTCCTGCTGGGGGCTGTCGACGCCGGTGCTGTGGAACACCGACCGCAAGCACCAGGAATTCCTGCTCCAGCTGCCGCTGCTGGCCGTGGCCGCGTTCGCCTGGTGGTTGTTTGCCAACGACGGCATCCGCGCCATCGCCGTCGTCTCGCTGGTGGTGGTCTATGCGCGCGCCATTGTCATCATCACGGCCGCGCTCAATGCCTTGCAGCTGCGCTGGTCGGCGATCCTGCCGTACGCGGCGCGCGGGCTGGCGCTGGCCACTGTCTGCGCCGGCGCGGTGCTGCTGGGCCAGCACGCGACTGCGGGCTTGACCCTTCCCGGCGCTTCCCTGTTTGCCGGCGGCGCCTTCGCGCTTGCCGCGATGCTCCTCTTGGTCGGCATGCGGCCCCAGGTGCTGGGCACTGAGGCGCTGGGCGCCCTGGGTCGCCTCTTCCCTGCCTTCGCTGGAAAGACAAGATGAACCTGACGCGCTCCAACGGCTTCCTTCATTGGGTGTTGCCCGCGATGCTGGCACTGGTCGCGGTCGGCGCCGTGCTGTCGGGCCGCGACCTCTCGCAGACCTTCATCGAACTGGCTTCCGGCGCTGCCGGCGTTCGCGGCGCGGTCATCGTCTGGGGCCAGCGCCTGGTGTCCCTGTTGCTGCTGGCAGCCGCCG
>DATHWV010000113.1:0-2322 GCA_035460205.1 Ramlibacter sp. | reverse complement strand
TATTTGTTCTGGCGGTTGATGAAGTTCATCATGATGTCGCTCCCGTCAGGCCCGGTCGGCCACACGCTCGCCCAGGAGGCCGGAAGGCCGCAGGGTCAGCATGATGATCAGCACGATGAAGGCGAAGATGTCGGAGTAGTGACTGCCCAGCACGCCGCCAGTGAGCATGCCGATGTAGCCGGACCCGATCGATTCGATCAGCCCCAGCAGGATGCCGCCCACCACCGCGCCGGCCAGGTTGCCGATGCCGCCGAACACCGCAGCAGTGAAAGCCTTCAAGCCGGGCAGGAAGCCCATGGTGTGTTGCACCGTGCCGTAGTTGGATGCGTACATCACGCCGGCGATGGTGGCCAGGATCGCACCGATGATGAAGGTGGCCGAAATCACCATGTCGGGCTTGACGCCCATCAGTGCCGCGACCCGCGGGTTCTCGGCGGTGGCACGCATCGCGCGGCCCAGCTTGGTGTAGTTGACCAGGTACATCAGCGACGCCAGTGAAACGGCGGTGAGCCCCAGGATCATGATTTGCGTGGTGGTGATCACCGCGCCGCCGATCTGGAAAGGCACCGGCGGCAGCAGCGTCGGGTAGGGCTTGTAGTTCGGCTTGAAGATGATCATGGCCAGCGTCTGCAACAGGATCGACATGCCGATGGCCGTGATCAGCGGCGCGAGCCGCGGGCTGTTGCGAAGCGGCTTGTACGCGATCTTCTCGATCGAGTAGTTCAGCACCGACGCCACGACACACGAGATGACCAGCGCAACGATCAGGATGATCCAGCCGGGCGTGCCGGGCATGGACTCCTGCATCTTCACGATGATGGCCCAGCTGGTCAGCGCGCCGATCATCAGCACGTCACCATGGGCAAAGTTGATCAGGTTGATGATGCCGTACACCATGGTGTAACCCAGGGCGATCAAGGCATACATGCTGCCGAGAATCAGACCGTTGATGATCTGTTGCAGCAATATTTCCATAGCGCTTCTCCGTTCTTGTCCTGCTGACCCCTCAGCTAGCAAAAAACCCGCCAAGCTGCTCATGGGCGGGTTTGTGGGGGCGATTGTAGCTAGGGGACCTGACGGCGAAAACGCAGTCGCAGAGGGGTTTACCCTCAAAAATCGGCCGTCTGTGGGCGTTGTCGCCCTTCATTACTTTTTCTGATCATTTAACTTCTTAAGTTCGCGCAGCTTCTCGGCGATGCGGATTTCCAGCCCCCGCTCCACCGGCCGGTAGAACCCCGGCGCGGCCATGCCCTCGGGGAAGTAGTTCTCCCCGGCCGCGAATCCGCCTTCCTCGTCGTGCGCATAGCGGTAGTCGCGCCCATAGTCCAGGTCCTTCATCAGCTTGGTGGGCGCATTGCGCAGGTGCAGCGGCACGGGGCGTGTTCCGTCCTGCTTGATGAAGGCCTTGGCTTGGTTGAAAGCCTTGTAGGCGGCATTGGACTTGGGTGCCATCGCCAGGTAGATCACGCACTGGGCCAGCGCCAGTTCCCCTTCGGGCGTGCCCAGGCGCTCGTAGGTCTCGGCGGCATCGAGGGCCAGGCGCAGTGCGCGCGGGTCGGCCAGGCCAATGTCTTCGGTCGCCATGCGGATCAGGCGCCGCGCCATGTAGCGGGGGTCGGCACCGCCGTCGAGCATGCGCGTGAACCAGTAGAGCGAGGCGTCCGGATCGGAGCCGCGCACGGATTTGTGCAGGGCGCTGATGGTGTCGTAGAACTGCTCGCCGCCCTTGTCGTAGCGCCGCATGCGCTCGCCCAGCACCTTGAGCAGCCACTCGTCGCTGATTTCCTTGCGCTTCTCGTTTGCGGCCGCAACGGCCAGCGTTTCGAGCGTGTTGAGCAGGCGCCGGGCATCGCCATCCGCATAGGCGACCAGGCGATCGAGCGCCGCCTTCTCGACCGGCGGCACCGCGCCGATGCCCTGCGCCTTGGCGACGATCTGCTCGAGGTCGGCCTCGGTCAGGGGCTGCAGCACGTACACCGCGGCGCGCGACAACAACGCGGAGTTGACTTCGAACGAGGGGTTCTCGGTGGTGGCGCCGATGAAGGTGAACAGCCCCGACTCCACATGCGGCAGGAAAGCGTCCTGCTGGCTCTTGTTGAAGCGGTGCACTTCGTCGACGAACACGATGGTGCGGCGGCCGCCCGCGCCCGACGCGCTTTCCAGCGCCGTGCCTTGCGCAATCTGCGCCTGCTCCACCGCTTCGCGAATGTCCTTCACGCCGCCCAGCACCGCGCTGATGGTGATGAACTGCGCATCGAACGCGTCGGCCATCAGCCGCGCGATGGTGGTCTTGCCGGTGCCCGGCGGGCCCCACAGGATGCA
>DATHWV010000112.1:0-3275 GCA_035460205.1 Ramlibacter sp. | reverse complement strand
GCCGTCGCCGGCCAGGTACAGCGTGCCGCCCATCTCTTCGGGGAAGTAGCTCTTCTTGAACCGCTCGGGGTCGCCCCAGATGGTGCGGATCATCGACGGCCAGGGCCGCTTGATCACCAGCATGCCGCCGGCGCCGTTGGGGATGTCCTTGCCCACCTCGTCCACGATCGCGGCCATGATGCCCGGCAGCGGCAGCGTGCAGGAGCCCGGCACGGTGGGCGTGGCGCCCGGCAGCGGCGTGATGACGTGGCCGCCGGTCTCGGTCTGCCAGAAGGTGTCCACGATGGGGCAGCGCTCGCCGCCCACGTTCTTGTGGTACCACATCCAGGCTTCCGGGTTGATCGGCTCGCCCACCGTGCCCAGGATGCGCAGGCTGGTGAGGTCGTAGCGCTTCGGATGGATCTTCTCGTCGCCCTCGGCCGCCTTGATCAGCGAGCGAATCGCCGTCGGCGCGGTGTAGAACACCGTGACCTTGTGCTTCTGGATCATGTCCCAGAAGCGGCCGGCGTTCGGGAAAGTCGGAATGCCCTCGAAGATCACTTCGGTCGCGCCGGCCGCGAGAGGCCCATACGCGACATAGGTGTGGCCCGTGATCCAGCCGATGTCGGCGGTGCACCAGAACACGTCCGACGGCTTGATGTCGAAAGTCCAGTCCATCGTGAGCTTGGACCACAGCAGGTAGCCGCCAGTGGAATGCTGCACGCCCTTGGGCTTGCCCGTCGATCCGGAGGTGTAGAGGATGAAGAGCGGATGCTCGGCGCCGACCGGCTCGGGCTTGCACTCGCTGCCCTGGCCCTGCAGCGCTTCGGTGAAGGTCTTGTCGCGGCCGGCCACCATGTTGCAGGCGGTGGGCGTGCGCATCAGCACCAGCACGGTCTTCAGGGTGTCACAGCCGCCCATCGCGATGCCTTCATCGACGATGGATTTGAGCGGCAGCTCCTTGCCGCCACGCATCTGGAAGTTGGCAGTGATCACCGCCACCGCACCGGCGTCGATGATGCGCTCGTTCAGCGCTTTGGCCGAGAAGCCACCGAACACCACGCTGTGCGTCGCGCCTATGCGCGCGCAGGCTTGCATGGCGACCACGCCGTCGATGGTCATCGGCATGTAGACGATGACGCGGTCACCCTTCTTGATGCCTTGCGCCTTCAGGGCGTTGGCGAACTGGCTCACGCGAGCCAGCAGTTCCTTGTAGGTCACCTTCGTCACGGCGCCGTCATCGGCCTCGAAGATGATCGCGGTCTTGTTCTCGACCGACGTGCCGATGTGCTTGTCCAGGCAGTTGGCCGAGGCGTTGAGTTCGCCGTCCTCGAACCACTTGTAGAAAGGCGCGTTCGATTCGTCCAGCGTTTTTGTGAACGGCTTGGTCCACACCACGTTGTCTCGGGCCAGGCGGGCCCAGAAGCCTTCGAAGTCCTTGTCGGCTTCGGCGCACAGCGCGTCGTATGCCGCCATGCCCGAGATGCGGGCCGACTTCACCGTGGCGTCGGAGGGAGGGAAGACGCGGTTCTCGACGAGGACCGATTCGATGTTGCTCATGACGGGTGTCTCCGCTATGGGTTGAATTTGGCCGTAATGTCAGGGTTTGCACTTACAGCGCACTGACGCGGTGCTACCCTACGGCCAGCTTACAAATTTACTCCCAACCGGCGCGTCACGCTGGAAATCTACAATCGCGCACATCCGGAACCACCTCTCCCCCAATGCAAGACCCTCTCGCCCCCAAATCCGCATCCCCCCTGAGGCCCCTGCCCGGCCTCATCTTCGCCAGCCGCTGGCTCCAACTGCCGCTGTACCTGGGCCTCATCGCCGCGCAGGCCGTCTATGTATTCCACTTCTGGGTGGAACTGGTGCACTTGCTGGAAGCGGCGTTCGGCAGCCAGACGGCGCTGCAGGCCCTGGTCACCAGCATCGGCTACAAGCAGACGGTCGCCGTCACCTCGCTGAACGAGACGGTGATCATGCTGGTGGTGCTGGCGCTGATCGACGTGGTGATGATCTCCAACCTGCTGATCATGGTGATCGTGGGCGGCTATGAAACCTTCGTGAGCCGCATGAACCTGCAGGGCCACCCGGACCAGCCCGAGTGGCTGAGCCATGTGAACGCTTCAGTGCTCAAGGTGAAACTGGCGACGGCCATCATCGGCATCTCGTCGATCCACCTGCTCAAGACCTTCATCAACGCCGACAATTACTCGGACCGCGTGCTGATCGCGCAGACAGCGATCCACATCACCTTCCTGCTGTCAGCCATTGCGATCGCGTACACCGACAAGATCATGTCGGGCATCGCCGAGCGCAAACACTAAACCATCTTGTCGGGCCGGACCCAGGTGTCGAACTGGGCGGCGGTGACATAGCCGAGGGCAATCGCAGCTTCACGCAGGCTGGTGCCCTCCTTGTGCGCCTTCTTCGCGATCTGCGCGGCCTTGTCGTAGCCGATGTGCGGGTTCAGCGCGGTGACCAGCATGAGCGAGCGGTCCACCAGCTCGGCGATGCGGTCCTTGTTCGCCTCGATGCCCACCGCGCAGTGGTCGTTGAAGCTGGCCATGCCATCGGCCAGCAGCCGCACGCTTTGCATGAAGTTGTGGGCAATCATCGGGCGGAACACATTCAGTTCGAAGTTGCCTGATGCGCCACCGAAGTTGACGGCGACATCGTTGCCGAACACCTGGCAACACAACATGGTTACCGCTTCGCTCTGCGTCGGGTTGACCTTGCCGGGCATGATCGACGAGCCCGGCTCGTTCTCCGGAATGTTCAACTCGCCGATGCCGCTGCGCGGCCCACTCGCCAGCCAGCGGATGTCGTTGGCAATCTTCATCATGCTCGCGGCCAAAGTCTTGAGCGCGCCATGTGCATGGACCAGCGCATCGGCCGCGGCCATCACTTCGAACTTGTTCGGCGCGGTGACGAAAGGCAGGCCCGTGAGGCGTGCCAGTTCGGCCGCGACTTTCTCGGCGTAACCGGGCGGCGCGTTCAGGCCTGTACCCACGGCAGTGCCGCCCAAAGCCAGCTCGCACAGGTGCGGCAGGCTCGCATGCAGGTGACGGTCAGCCTGTTCCAGCTGCGCCACGTAGCCGGAGAACTCCTGCCCAAGCGTCAGCGGCGTTGCGTCCTGCAGGTGTGTTCGCCCGATCTTCACGATGCCGTCGAAGGCCTGCGACTTGGCCGCCAGCGTCGCCTTGAGCTTCATCAACGAAGGCATCAAGCGGTTGCGAATGCCCTCCACCGCAGCGACATGCATGGCCGTCGGGAACACGTCGTTGGACGAC
>DATHWV010000111.1:0-3680 GCA_035460205.1 Ramlibacter sp. | reverse complement strand
CCCGGTCCCCGGACCCAGGAACCTTCATCAACCACTCTTTCTGGAGGCAACATGCCCAAGTACGTCATCGAACGCGAAGTCCCCGGCGCCGGCAAGTTCACGGCGCAAGACCTGAAGGCACTCTCGCAGAAGTCCTGCGGTGTCCTGGCCAGCATGGGCACGGACATCCAGTGGGTCCACAGCTACGTCGTGGCCGACCGCATCTACTGCATCTACAACGCCACGGACGAAGCCAAGGTGCGCCGCCATGCCGAGCTCGGCGGCTTCCCGGCCAACAAGGTGGAACGGGTGCACGAGATGATCGACCCGGTCACGGCGGAGTAACGGCGCGGCGCGCAGCCCGCGCGCCCGCCCATATGTAATCCTGATGCCGCGGGTGATACGCTCACCCGTCATGAATCCGGATACTCGCATCCATCGAGGATGGATCGTCGCAGGCCTGCTGGCAGGTGCCACACTGGCCTGCTTCGTTCTGGACAGCTATGTGTCCCTCACCAGCCTCGCCATGGTGTTCATGCTGGCGGTGGTGATCGCTGCGTACAAATTGCCCTGGATCGCATCCGCCATCTGCGCATTCGGGAGCGCGACGCTCCTGAATTTCTTCTTCATCCCGCCAAGGTACACGTTCGAAGTTGATTCACGCGAGAACCTGTTCGCGCTCGTCACCATGCTGACAGTTGCCCTCGTGATCAGCCATCTCGGTACTGCGCTGCGGCGCGAGACCGCGGTGGCGCAGCTCAACGAAAGCCGTGCTCGCGAGCTGCAGGGCCTCGCCAGCGAGTTGGCGAGCGTCACCCTGCCGGAGCAAGTGCTCCTGCTCGCACGGCGCTTTCTGGAGCATGCATTCCCGGGGCAATGCAGCATTGCACTTGCCGGCGCTGATGGTCGGTTGGATCTGGAACCGCAGTGGGACCCCGCCATTGCCGACGGCATGCGTGCCTGCATTCGCGAAGCGGCCACGCTCGGGCCCGGGACGGGCCGCTGGCCGGGCCTCAACGCCTGGTACCTGCCGCTGCGTGCGGAGAGCCACTTCGGCGGCGCGGTTTGCATCCAGTCTGTCGCGAGCAGCGACCACGACGGCCGCGAGCACGCGCAGGCGATCTGCGCCCTCCTTGGCCAGGCGCTGTGGCGGCTCAAGCTGGCCGCCAGCGTGCATGCCAGCGAAGCGCAGTCGCACTGGCACCAGACCCAGAACACGTTCCTGGCCTCCATCTCACACGACTTTCGCACGCCCCTGGCCGCCATCATGGGTGCGGCGTCGTCCCTGCAGACGCAACGCGACAAGCTGGCGCCATCCGAGCAGGCGCGGCTGGCCGAAGGCATCGCCAACGAAGCCAACTACCTCTCGACGTTGACCGAAAACACCTTGCAGCTGGCCCGCCTGCAGAACCGCGGCGAGCTCCACCTGGATTGGCAGTCGATGGAAGAACTGGTCGGAGCCGTCCTCGCCCGCATTCGCCAGCGCGATGCGACGCGGCGCATCAAGTCCCATGTGCCGCCCGGCCTGCCGCTCGTCAAGGCCGACCCGGTGTTGGTGACGCAGGTGCTGGAGAACCTGCTGGACAACGCGCTCAAATACAGCACGCAGGGGATCGACCTGCAGGTGACCGATGCTGGCAAGACGATGCAGGTAGCCGTGTGCGACCGGGGGCCTGGCATTCCGGCCAATGCGGAGCCGTTGCTCTTTGAACCGTTCAGGCGCGGGGACCATGGCGGCACGCGCGGCGCGGGCTTGGGCCTGGCCATCTGTCGCACCATCGCACGCGCGCATGGTGGGGACTTGACCATGCAGCCGCGCGAAGGCGGGGGCAGCACCTTCGCCTTCACCATCCCGGTGGAAGCCAGGCAGCCTTCGGCGGAGGCCACATGAGCCTGCGCGTGCTTGTCGTCGAAGACGATCGTGAGATCCGCGCGATGCTCCAGGCGGCGCTGGGCGTGGAAGGCTTTGAGGTGCAATCCGCCGTCTCGGTCAGCGAGGCCGCCGCACTGGTGCGCCACGCGCTCCCGGACGTCTTGCTGCTGGACCTGGGCCTGCCCGATGGCGACGGCATTGAACTCGTGCGACTGGTCCGCAAGCAGCACACCACGCCCATCCTGGTCATCACGGCCCGCCACCAGGAGACGGAGAAGATCAGGCTGCTCGACGCCGGCGCCGACGACTACCTGACCAAACCCTTCAGCGTTCCCGAATTGCTGGCCCGTGTTCGCGTGGCGCTCCGGCACCGGGGCACGGCCCTGGCGCCGGCGACGACGGTGCACGAGCTGGACGACCTGCGCGTCGACCTCGAAGCGCGCCTTGTCAGTGTCCGGGGCGAGCCGATCCACCTGACGCCGACCGAATTCAACCTGCTCGCGCGGCTCGTGCGCAGCGCCGGCCGGGTGGTGACGCATCGCCAGCTGCTCACCGACGTGTGGGGTGCCGAGTTCACGGAGCACACGCACTACCTGCGCCTGTACATGGGCCAATTGCGCGCCAAGATCGAGCAAGACCCCGCCGAGCCACGCCACCTGCTCACCGAAACCGGTGTCGGCTATCGCCTGGCAGACGCCTGACGGCCTTCCATATGCGATCCTGACGGGCTCGCGCCCACACTGCGGCCTTCTTCACACTTGAGTGGGCTGCAATGACCAATGCGACGGTGGCGACCGTGGGACGCGAAAGCCGGGCGGCACTGACCGTCGGCGCGCTGGGGGTTGTGTATGGCGACATCGGGACGAGCCCGCTGTACACGATGAAGGAGGTGTTCAACCCAGCGCACGGCCTGGCGCTCGACGCCCAGAACCTGATTGGAGCGGTGTCGGTCATCTTTTGGGGACTGATGTTCATCGTCACCCTCAAGTATGTCGTGCTCATCCTGCGTGCCGACAACCGCGGCGAAGGCGGCATCATGGCTTTGACAGCCCTGGCAGCCAAGGCCGCGGGCACCACGCCCCGGCGGCGCCTGGCCCTGCTGCTGGTCGGCGTGTTCGGGGCCGCGCTTTTCTACGGCGACAGCGTCATCACTCCGGCCATCTCGGTCCTGAGCGCGGTGGAAGGCCTCGAGGTTGCGACGCCGGCTTTCAAGCCCTACGTGCTGCCGATCTCGCTCGGGGTCCTGGTGGGCCTTTTTACGGTCCAGCGCTTCGGTACCGGCGTGGTGGGCAAGCTGTTCGGGCCGGTGATCGGGGTATGGTTCGCGGTACTCGCGGTCGCCGGGGTCGTGCAGATCATCGAGCAACCCGCCATCCTGGCCGCACTGAACCCCTTGCACGCCATCGCATTTGCGCGCGGCCAGGGCTTGCAGTTCTTTGTCGTGCTGGGCGCCATCGTGCTGGCCTTCACCGGCGCCGAGGCGCTGTATGCGGACCTCGGGCACTTCGGCAAGCGACCCGTTCAGATCGCCTGGATGGGCATGGTGCTCCCCGCGCTGGCCCTGAATTACATGGGACAAGGCGCGCTGCTGATGCGTGATCCGGCGGCGCTGGAGCACCCCTTCTTCCGGCTGTTCCCACCTGCACTGCTGATTCCCGCGGTGGTACTGGCCACCGTGGCCACCATCATCGCGTCGCAAGCCGTCATCACGGGCGCCTACTCCATGACCCGGCAGGCGATCCAGCTGGGGCTGTTGCCCCGCATGCGCGTGCTGTACACGTCCGAAAAGGAAATCGGGCAGATCTACATGCCGCTGGTCAACTGGCTG
>DATHWV010000110.1:0-15613 GCA_035460205.1 Ramlibacter sp. | reverse complement strand
CTGGCCATCCGCCAGGCGAAACTTAAGGACTATTCCGAGGTCGAAGCCTTGCTGGCGCTGGTCCAGGCCCCATTTGGGGAGCATCCGGCGCACGAGGACAAGGCCGGCTTCCCGCCCGACTGGGCATCCCACATCGAAATCAGCTGTTCATCATGACCTACCAGATCGAAAAATCCGAAGCCGAGTGGAAGGCACTGCTCGAGCAAAAGGGCGCCGAGCGCGGCGCGTTTGAAGTCACGCGCCACGCGGCCACCGAGCGTCCTTTCACCGGCAAGTACGAGGCCGTGTGGGCCGACGGCAGCTACCATTGCGTGTGCTGCGGCAACAAGCTGTTCGACTCCGAAACCAAGTTCGACGCCGGCTGCGGCTGGCCCAGTTTTTCGCTGGCGGTGCCCGGTGCGATCAAGGAAATCCGCGACACCAGCCACGGCATGGTGCGCGTGGAAACGGTCTGCGCCCAGTGCGGCGCGCACCTGGGACATGTGTTCCCGGATGGGCCGACCGACACCGGCCTGCGCTACTGCATGAATTCCGCCTCGCTCGATTTCAAGCCCGAAGACGGCAAATAAGCCCACGCCCCAATGAAACTGCTGATCGATTTTTTCCCCATCATCCTGTTCTTCATCGCCTTCAAGTTCGCGGGGATCTACGTGGCCACGGGCGTGGCCATCGTGGCCACCCTCCTGCAGATTGGCTGGCTGCGCTACAGCACCGGCAAGGTGGAACCGATGCAGTGGGTCAGCCTGGGCGTGATCGTGCTGTTCGGCGGCGCCACCATCATTGCGCACAACGACACCTTCATCAAATGGAAGCCCACGGTGCTCTATTGGCTGATGGGGTCGGCCCTGTTCGCCGGCCAGGTGTTCTTCAAGAAGAACCTGCTCAAGTCACTCATGGGCTCGCAGCTGGAATTGCCCGACGCCGCCTGGCGCGTGACCAACTGGAGCTGGATCGCCTTCTTTGCGCTGATGGGCGTGATCAACCTTTGGGTGGCTTTCAACTTCGACACCGACACCTGGGTCAACTTCAAGCTGTTCGGCGGCCTCGGGCTGATGGCCCTGTTCGTCGTGGGCCAGGCCCTGTACCTGGGCCGGTACATGAAGGTGGACGAGGCCAGCGAGCCCTGAGGTCACCGCCATGAGCACCGGCATCACCGCCCAGGCGCTGGAACAGCGCCTCGCGGAACTCCTCTCCCCCACGCGGCTCGAAGTCATCGATGAAAGCGCCGCGCATGCCGGCCACGCAGGCGCCGACGGGACCGGTTCCGGCACCCATTTCCGGGTGCGGATCGCCTCGCCGCTCTTTGCCGGCCGCCCCCGGGTGGCGCAACATCGCCTTGTGTATGATGCGCTGCACGATTTTGTCGCCCGTGGGCTGCACGCCCTGGCGATCGAAACATCCTGACCACCCCCTCCTGTATCTCCCTGGGAACCCCTCCATGAAGCAAGTCATCCTGTCCGCCCTGGCGGCAGCCATCCTGTCGGTCGCCCTGCCCGTCGGCGCCCAGAACGTCGCCATCGTCAACGGCAAGGCCGTGCCCAAGACCCGCGTGGACCTGCTGGCCGCGCAGCTGGCCAAGTCCGGCCGCCCGATGACGCCCGAGATGCAGCAGCAGCTCAAGGACGAAGTCATCGCCCGTGAGATCTTCATGCAGGAAGCGCAGCGCCGCGGCCTGGACGCCACCGACGACTTCAAGGCCCAGATCGACCTGGCACGCCAGACCCTCCTGATCCGCGAGCTGTTCGCCGACGTGCAGAAGACCAACCCGGTGACCGACGCCGACATCCAGGCCGAATACGACCGCTTCGTCGCGGCCAACGGTGGCAAGGAATACAAGGCGCGCCACATCCTGGTGGAAAAGGAAGACGAGGCCAAGAAGATCGTTGCCGACCTGAAAAAGGGCGGCAAGTTCGAGGACATCGCCAAGAAGCAGTCCAAGGACCCGGCTTCCGGCATCAACGGCGGCGACCTGGACTGGGCCAATGCCGGCAGCTACGTGAAGGAGTTCTCCGACGCGATGGTCAAGCTGAACAAGGGCCAGATCACCGAGACGCCGGTCAAGAGCAACTTCGGCTGGCACGTGATCCGCCTGGAAGACACGCGTGATGCGCAGCTGCCCAAGCTGGAGGAAGTGCGCCCGCAAATCGCGCAGCAGTTGCAGCAGCAAAAGCTCGCCAAGTTCCAGGAAGAACTGCGCGGCAAGGCCAAGATCGAATAAGGTTTGTGAGACCGGGCTTGTCCCGGGATCGCAGGGCGGCCCACGTGGCCGCCTTTTTTTCGTCAGTGCCGGCCGGACACCCACTGCACCGCTGTGAACAGCCCTATCAGCACCGGCTGGTGCAGCATGTACCAGGACAGGCTCCAGCGGCCGAGCCAGGCCAGGGGCGACGCAGCCGCAGGAAGCGGCCGTTGCAGCATGGCCCGGCGATGTGCAAGCAGCCATTGGCCTGCCGCCATGCCCCACCACATGACGCCCAACCACGGGAACAGCGGCACGTAGTCCTCGGTGACCGGCTTGCGGCTCACCAGCCCCAGCCAGTTCCAGGTGCGGCCGTTCAGGAATTCAAGCTGCGGCCATGCGGCGTGCGCCTGCGGCGCGAGCAGGCCGAACGCGAGCGCCACCGCGCCGGCCAGCCACAACCAGCGGCCCCCTCCGGCCGTGAGGCGCGTCACGACCAGCATCAGCGCGATCCCGTGCAAAACGCCGAAGTAGATGAAGCTCTTGGGGAACATCCACACCGACCCGGCCGTCACCAGCAAGGCGCAGCCGGCCACCTGGGCCCAGCGCTTCCAGAAGCGCCGCCAGCCCTGGCCCTGCGCCACGGCCACCGCCTGGCCCAGGCCCGCGCAAAACAGGAACAGGCTGACGATCAGCGTGCGCTGCAAAGTCCATGTGGGGTCGGTATAGAAGTTCTGCCGGATCCAGCCGAAATGGTTCAGGTCGAAGCAGAAGTGGAAGGCCGTCATCCAGACGATGGCGGCGCCGCGCAGGGCATCGATGGTGTCGTAGCGGGAACCTTGCATGGGCTGCAAGTGTAGGGAACAATGACCCGACATGACGATGCTTCCCACCCTCCAGCGCGCAGCCGCGCTCCTCCTCACTGCAATCCTCGCCGCTTGCGCCTCTCCACCTTCAGCACCCGTGGCCGAGCTGGCGCCTTCGGGCAAGCTGCGCGCCGCCATCAACCTGGGCAACCCCATCCTCGCCACACGCGATTCACCCACCAGCGAGCCGCGCGGCGTGTCGGTGGACCTTGCCCGCGAACTGGGCCGCCGCGCGGGTGTGCCGGTGGAACTGGTCGTCTTCAATGCGGCAGGACGCGTGGTGGAAGCGGTGAAGGCTGCGCAGGTCGACATCGCCTTCGTGGCGATCGACCCGGTGCGGGGCGCCGACATGCTGCAGACCACGCCTTACGTGATCATCGAAGGCGCGTACCTGGTGCGGGACGCGTCGCCCATCCGCAGCAATGCCGAGGTGGATCGGCCCGGGGTGCGCATCGCCGTGGGGAACGGCAGTGCGTACGACCTGTTCCTTACCCGCGAAATCAAGGCCGCCACGCTCGTGAAGGCGCCGACTTCGCCGGCCGTGGTGGACCTGTTCGTGGCGCAGAACCTGGACGTTGCGGCGGGCGTGAAACAGCAGTTGCAGGCCGATGCGAAGCGCGTGCCGGGCCTGCGCCTCCTGGACGGCCGTTTCATGGTGATCGAGCAGGCGATGGGCCTGCCCAAGGGACGCGAGGCGTCGGCGCGCTACGTGGGCGCGTTCATCGAGGAGATGAAGGCTTCGGGCTTCGTAGCCCAGGCGCTGGCGCGCCACAAGATCGAAGGCGCAGCGGTGGCGCCAGCCGCCCGCTAGCGAACGGCGGGTGCGCCGAACCGCGCAGCCGACCGGGCACGAGCCCGCGCAGCTTCCACTTCCCGGTCACGCGGCTCGGCCGTCGTGACCAGCGAAGCGATCAAGGTACGCGCCGCCGCCGCCACGTCTTCCACCGCCTTGTCGAACGCGGCCTCGTTGGCCCTGGACGGCACGTTGAAGCCACTGAGCTTGCGCACGAACTGCAATGACGCGTCGCGGATTTCCAGCTCGGTGGCCGGCGGCTCGAAGTTGAAAAGTGTCCTGATGTTCCGGCACATGAAGAAACTCCTTAGCCCACCCACTTGCGCGCATTGCGCCAGATCCGCATCCAGGGGCTGAACTCGCCCTTGTCCAGCGAAGTCCAGCTCATCTGGATGTTGCGGAACACGCGCTCGGGGTGCGGCATCATGGCCGTGAAGCGGCCGTCGGCCGTCGTCACCGCGCACAAGCCACCGGGGCTGCCATTGGGATTGAACGGGTAGGTTTCGGTCGGCTGGCCGCGGTGGTCGGTGAACCGCATGGCCGCGATGGTCTTGTCCGCATCGCCGCGGAAGGCATAGTTGGCGTAGCCCTCGCCGTGCGCCACGGCGATCGGCAGGCGGCTGCCTTCCATGCCGGCAAGGAACAGGCTGGGCGACTTCAGCACCTCGACCTGCGACAGGCGCGCCTCGTAGCGCTCGCTGCGATTGGTGGTGAAGCGCGGCCAGGCCTGCGCGCCGGGAATGATGTCGGCCAGTTCGGCCAGCATCTGGCAGCCGTTGCACACGCCCAGTGCGAACGTGTCCTGGCGGTCGAAGAAGGCCTTGAACTGCGCCGCCAGCTGGTCGTTGAAGGTGATGCTGCGCGCCCAGCCGATGCCCGCGCCAAGCGTGTCGCCGTAGCTGAACCCGCCGCAGGCCACGAAGCCCTTGAAGTCCTGCAAGCGCGCGCGACCGGTCTGCAGGTCGGTCATGTGCACGTCGTAGGCGTCGAATCCCGCCTCGTTGAAGGTGTACGCCATCTCGACATGCGAGTTGACGCCTTGCTCGCGCAGGATCGCCACCTTCGGGCGCGCGAGGTTCAGGAAAGGCGCGGCCACGTTGTCCGACGGGTCGAACGACGGTGCGACCTGCAGCCCCGGATCACCTGCTTCGCCGGCAGCGGCATGCTCGGCGTCGGCGCCCACCGGGTTGTCGCGTTGCTGGCAGATGCGCCAGCTCACGCTGTCCCAGACCTGGTGCAGGTCGGCGACCCTGGCCGAGTACACGGCCTTGGTGTCGCGCCACACCTGGATCTCGCCCTTGCCGGCTTCGATGGCCGACGACGCGGGTCGCGTGGTGCCGACGAAGTGGCTGTGCTTGGACAGGCCGTGCTCACGCAGCACCTGCATCACCTCGTTGCGCTCGCTGGTGCGCACCTGCAGGAGGACGCCGAGTTCCTCGTTGAACAGTGCCTTGACGGTGAGTTCGTCGCGACGCGGCGCCACCTGCGATGCCCAGTTCTTCGCGTCGCCGAAGTCGGCACGGCTGTCGGAGATGCCGTCGCCCTCGGTCACCAGCAAATCGACGTTGAGCGCCACGCCCACATGGCCGGCGAAGGCCATTTCGCAGGCCGCGGCGAACAGGCCACCGTCGCTGCGGTCGTGGTAAGCCAGGATGCGGCCTTGCGCGCGCAAGGCATTCACGGCATTGACGAGGTTCACCAGGTCCTGCGGGTCATGCAGGTCCGGCACCTCGTTGCCCACCTGGTCCAGCACCTGCGCGAGGATGCTGCCACCCATGCGGTTGCGGCCGCGACCCAGGTCCACCAGCACCAGCGTTGTGTCCTGCGTGGCGTCGAGTTGCGGCGTCAAGGTGCCGCGCACGTCGGCGAGGCTGGCAAAGGCGCTGACGATCAGGCTGACCGGCGAGGTCACCTTCTTCTTTTCGCCGCCCGCGGTCCACTGCGTGCGCATCGACAGGCTGTCCTTGCCGACCGGAATCGAAATGCCCAGCGCTGGGCACAGCTCCATGCCCACGGCCCGCACGGTTTCGTACAGCGCGGCGTCTTCGCCCTCTTCACCGCAAGCGGCCATCCAGTTGGCCGACAGCTTGACGCGTGACAGTTCGATGGGCGCCGCCAGCAGGTTGGTGATGGCCTCGGCCACCGCCATGCGGCCGGAGGCCGGCGCGTCGATTGCGGCCAGCGGCGTGCGCTCGCCCATGCTCATCGCTTCGCCGGAGAAGCCCTTGTAGTCGGCCAGCGTGACAGCGCAGTCGGCCACCGGCACCTGCCAGGGCCCGACCATCTGGTCGCGATGCGACAGGCCGCCCACGGTGCGGTCGCCGATGGTGATGAGGAATCGCTTGGAGGCCACCGTCGGGTGGCTCATCACCTTGATCGCCGCATCCAGGATCTTCACGCCCGTCAGGTCCACCGGCTTGAAGTCGCGCTTCACGGTCTTCACGTCGCGGTTCATCTTCGGCGGCTTGCCCAGCAGCACGTTCATCGGCATGTCCACCGGCGAGGGCGCGCCCTCGTCCGCCAGGACCAGTTGCCGCTCCTCGGTGGCCACGCCGACCACCGCGAAGGGGCAGCGTTCGCGCTCGCAGAACGCCTTGAACTGCGGCAGCGAGTCGGGCGCGATCGCCATCACGTAGCGCTCCTGGCTCTCGTTGGACCAGATTTCCTTGGGCGCGAGGCCGGACTCCTCCAGCGGCACCTTGCGCAAATCGAAGCGCGCGCCACGGCCCGCATCGTTGGTGAGTTCAGGGAAGGCGTTGGACAGGCCGCCGGCGCCCACGTCATGGATGGCGAGGATCGGGTTGGCGGCGCCCAGTGCCCAGCAATGGTTGATGACCTCCTGCGCCCGGCGCTCGATCTCGGGGTTGCCGCGCTGCACGGAGTCAAAGTCCAGCTCGGCCGCGTTGGCGCCGGTCGCCATGGAACTGGCGGCGCCGCCGCCCATGCCGATGCGCATGCCCGGTCCGCCCAGCTGGATCAGCAATGTCCCGGCCGGGAATTCGATCTTCTGCGTCAGGCCCGCGTCAATCGTGCCCAGGCCGCCCGCGATCATGATGGGCTTGTGGTAGCCGCGCATGACGCCGCCGGCCTCCTGCTCGTACTCACGGAAATAGCCCAGCAGGTTGGGCCGACCGAACTCGTTGTTGAAGGCCGCGCCGCCCAGCGGGCCCTCGGTCATGATCTGCAGCGGGCTGGCGATGTGTTCCGGCTTGCCGAACTCGCTGCCCCACAGCTTCGACACCGTGAAGCCGGTCAGGCCTGCCTTGGGCTTGGAGCCGCGGCCGGTGGCACCTTCGTCGCGGATCTCGCCGCCGGCGCCGGTGGACGCCCCCGGAAAAGGCGAGATGGCCGTGGGGTGGTTGTGCGTTTCCACCTTCATCAGGACGTGGTGGACGGCGGCTTCCTTCGCGTACTGCGGGGAGGCGCCCAGGTTGGCCCCGGACTTCGCGATGAAGCGCTCCACCGGACCGCCTTCCATGATCGAGGCGTTGTCCGAGTACGCCACCACGGTGTGCTGCGGGCTCACTTTGTGGGTGTGGCGGATCATGCCGAACATGCTGCTTTCCTGCGGCACGCCGTCGATGGCGAAGGACGCATTGAAGATCTTGTGGCGGCAATGCTCGCTGTTGGCCTGCGCGAACATCATCAGTTCAACGTCGCTCGGGTTGCGGCCCAGGCCCTTGAACGCATCGACCAGGTACTCGATCTCGTCCTCGGCCAGCGCCAGGCCAAACTCTACGTTCGCGCGCTCCAGCGCGACGCGCCCGCCGCCCAGCACGTCCACGTATTCCATGGCCGCCGCTTCGAGCTCGGTGAACAGGGCCCGGGCTCCGGCGCGATCGAACATCGCGCTTTCGGTCATCCGGTCATGCAGCAAGGACGCGATTTCCTGCAATTGGCCCGGCTCCAGCGACGCCTTGCCAACCAGGCCCGATTTCAGGGCAATGCGGAACTCGGTGATGCGTTCCACCCGCTTGATGGCGATGCCGCAGTTGTGGGCGATGTCGGTGGCCTTGGAGGCCCAGGGCGACACGGTGCCGAAGCGCGGCGTCACCACGACCAGCGGGCCATCGGGCGCGGCCTGGGCCGGGTCGCCGTAGGTCAGCAGCGACGCGAGCCGCTCGCGTTCGGCCGCATCCGGCGCATGGTCGGAAGCCACCAGGTGGACAAAGCGGGCGCTGATGCCGCTGACCTTGCCGTGGATGTCCTGCAGGCGGGGAAGGAGTTGCTGGACTCTAAATTCGCTGAGGGCGTTGCCGCCTTCGAATTCGGTGATGTGCAGGGTCACGGGTGAAAGCCTGGTTTTGGGGTCGCGGATCCGGTGGGCGGAGGGCCGCTGACTGGGGCGCTCCGTAGTTACCCTGCATTTTAAAGGCAAGGGATTTCGCCCTCTGGGATAATCGGGGGATGAGCATCACGTACAAAGACATGGACGGGGTCCAGGGCATGCGGACGGCCGGCAGATTGGCCTCCGAGGTGCTGGACTACCTCACGCCGCACATCAAGCCGGGCATCACCACCAAGGAAATCGACCGGCTGGCGGCAGAGTGCATGAAGAAGCAGGGCACCACCTCGGCCACGCTGGGCTACCAGCCCGCCGGCTACCCGCCCTACCCCGCATCGCTGTGCACGTCCGTCAACCACGTGGTGTGCCATGGCATTCCCAACGACAAGCCCCTGAAAAAGGGCGACATCGTCAACGTCGACGTCACCGTCATCAAGGACGGCTGGTTCGGCGACACCAGCCGCATGTTCATGGTCGGCGAGGTTTCCATCGCCGCCAAGCGCCTGGTCAACCTCACCTACGAAGCCATGTGGCACGGCATCGTGCACGTCAAGCCGGGCATCCGGCTGGGCGACATCGGCTTCGCGATTCAGAAGTTCGCCGAGAGCAATGGCTTCTCGGTGGTTCGCGAGTTCTGCGGCCACGGCATCGGCCGCAATTTCCATGAAGAGCCGCAGGTGCTGCATTACGGCAAGCCTGGCACGCTCGAAGAGCTCAAGCCCGGCATGACCTTCACCATCGAGCCCATGATCAACGCCGGGCGCAAGGACGTGAAGGAGTTCGGCAGCGATGGCTGGACCATCGTCACCAAGGACCACTCCCTGTCGGCCCAGTGGGAACACACGGTGCTGGTGACGGAAACCGGCTACGAGGTGATGACCCTGTCGGCCGGCAGCCCGCCCCCGCCGCCGTTCGTCAACGCATGAGCCTTCAGGGCCTCGCGCCCCCGGCCGTGCCGGAAATCCAGGCGCTCCGGGAAGACTACCGGGCGCGCAAGGCGGCACTGCTGGCCTCGCTGCAGGCCAGCGGCAGTTCCACCCGCGGCATCCGCACCCTGTTGCAAGGCCTCTCCCGCGAGGCCGACACCACCCTGAAGGCGCTGTGGGAGCGCACGGAGTTCCCCGCCGGTTTCGCCCTGCTGGCGGTCGGTGGCTTCGGGCGCGGAGAGCTGTTCCCCCATTCCGACGTCGACGTGCTGGTGCTGATGCCCGATGGGACCTCGGCCGACAACGACCCGGCGCTCAAGCGCAAGGTGGAGAGCTTCATCGGCAATTGCTGGGACACCGGGCTGGAGATCGGCTCCAGCGTGCGGACCCTGTCGGAGTGCGTGGCCCAGGCCGAAACCGACGTGACGGTTCAGACGTCACTGCTCGAGTCGCGCCTGGTTACCGGCGATGCGAAACAGTTCGCGGGCTTCCAGAAGCGCTTCAAGGCCACGGTGGACCCCAAGGCCTTCTACATCGCCAAGACGCTGGAAATGCGCCAGCGCCACAACAAGTTCGAGAACACCCCTTACTCGCTGGAACCCAACTGCAAGGAATCGCCCGGCGGCCTGCGCGACCTGCAGGTGATCCTGTGGGTGGCCAAGGCGGCCGGCCTGGGCAAGAGTTGGGATGAACTCGCTCGCAAGGGCTTGGCCACCGCCTTCGAGGCGCGCCAGATCAAGCGCAACGAGGCGCTGCTCAGCCTGATCCGCGCCCGGCTGCATGTGATCGCCGACCGGCGCGAAGACCGGCTGGTGTTCGACCTGCAAACCGCGGTGGCCGAGTCCTTCGGCTACCAGACGCAGATGGACGCCGAGAACAGCCGCGTGGTGGCGCGCTCCAGCGAAGCGCTGATGAAGCGCTTCTATTGGGCGGCCAAGGCAGTGACCCAGCTCAACCAGATCCTGCTGCTGAACATCGAGGAACGGCTGAACCCCAACGTGCACCAGCCGCAGCCGATCAACGAACGCTTCCTGAACAAGGGCGGAATGATCGAGGTGGCCAGCGACGACCTGTACCTCAAGCACCCGCACGCGATCCTGGAAACCTTCCTGGTCTACCAGACCACGGTGGGGGTGAAAGGCCTGTCGGCACGCACGCTGCGCGCCCTCTACAACGCCCGCGGCCTGATGGACGCCAAGTTCCGCAGTGACCCGGTGAACCATGCCACGTTCCGCGCGATGCTCATGCAGCACGAAGGCATCACCCATGCGATGCGGCTGATGAACCAGACTTCGGTGCTGGGCCGCTACCTTTGGGTGTTCCGCAAGATCGTGGGGCAGATGCAGCACGACCTGTTCCACGTCTATACGGTGGACCAGCACATCCTGATGGTGCTGCGCAACGTTCGGCGCTTCTTCATCGCCGAGCACGCGCACGAATACCCGTTCTGCTCGCAGCTCGCGGCCGGCTGGGACAAGCCGCACGTGCTGTACATCGCGGCGCTGTTCCATGACATCGCCAAGGGCCGCGGCGGCGACCACTCCGAACTGGGCGCGAAAGAAGTGCGGCGTTTCTGCCGCGAGCACAGCATCGAGCCGGAAGACTGCAAGCTGGTCGAGTTCCTGGTCAAGGAACACCTGACCATGAGCCGCATCGCCCAGAAGGAAGACCTGAGCAACGCCGACATCATCGGCGCCTTCGCCAGGCGGGTGGGCAACGAGCGCTACCTCACTGCGCTTTACCTGCTCACGGTGGCGGACATCCGGGGAACCAGCCCGAAGGTCTGGAACGCCTGGAAAGGCAAGCTGCTGGAAGACCTGTACCGCTACACGCTCAGGATGCTGGGCGGGCGCGCGCCCGACCCGGACGCCGAGGTCGAAGCCCGCAAGCGCGACGCCCTGGTGCAGCTCGCGCTCTATGCCCTGCCTTTCGAGGCCCACAAGAACCTGTGGGGCACGCTGGACGTGGGCTACTTCATGCGCCACGACGCCGGCGAGATCGCCTGGCACACCCGGCAGCTCTCGCGCCACCTGATGAAGATGACGAGCGCCGCCGAGGCAGTGCAAGGCAAGGCCATCGTGCGGGCCCGTGTGTCGCCGGTGGGCGAAGGCCTGCAGGTGCTGGTCTACACGCCGGACCAGGCCGACCTGTTCGCGCGCATCTGCGGCTATTTCGACCAGGCCGGCTTCAGCATCCTGGATGCCAAGGTGCACACCGCCAACAACGGCTACGCGCTGGACACCTTCCAGGTGGTCAGCTCGATGCTGCCGGAGCACAACCGCGAACTCATCAGCATGGTCGAGTCGGAACTGGAACTGACCATCGAGAAAGCCGGCCCGCTGCCGCCGCCCAGTCGCGGCCGGGTGTCGCGCCGGGTCAAGAGCTTCCCCATCCGGCCCCGCGTGGACTTGCGACCCGACGAGAAGGCCCAACGCTGGCTGCTGTCCATCTCGGCCAGCGACCGGGTGGGCCTGCTCTATTCGGTGGCCCGGGTGCTGGCACGCCACAAGATCAACCTGCAACTGGCCAAGGTTTCCACCCTGGGCGAGCGGGTGGAAGACACCTTCCTGATCGACGGGCCGGAGTTGCAGCAGAACCGCCGCCAGATCGAGATAGAGACCGAGCTGCTCGAGGCGCTGGCCGCCGGTTGATCAGTCGTCCTGGTCCGCGTCCAGGCCGGGGAACAGCACCTCGGTGAAGCCAAAGCGCGTGAAGTCGCGCACCCGCATGGGGTAGAGCTTGCCGATGAGATGGTCGCATTCATGCTGCACGACGCGGGCGTGGAAACCATCGACCGTCCGGTCTATCGCATCACCGTACTGGTCGAAGCCGGTGTAGCGGATCTTCGACCAGCGTGGCACCACGCCGCGCAGGCCCGGAACCGACAGGCAGCCTTCCCAGCCTTCTTCCTCATCGTCGCCCAGGGGAGTGATCACCGGGTTGAGCAGCACCGTGCGCGGTACCAGCGGCGCGTCGGGATAGCGCGGGTTGGGCGCGTCGGTGCCGAAGATCACCAGTTGCAGGTCGACGCCAATCTGCGGTGCGGCCAGCCCGGCGCCGTTGACGGCACGCATGGTGTCGAACATGTCGGACACCAGCAAGTGGATCTCGTCGGTATCGAACGCCGTCACGGGTGGCGCCACGCGCAGCAGGCGCGGATCGCCCATCTTCAGGATTTCACGAACAGTCATGCGGCGAGCATACCCGGGGTGAAAACGCGGTACAAACGCAACCCATGCGCGAAATCCTTGCCGGCCTGGTCATTTTCCTGATGTGGATGCTGCACTGGCTGCCGCTGCCTGTGCAGGCGGCCGTCGGAAATGTGCTGGGCACCTTGCTTTACGCGGCCGCCGGGCGCCGCCGCCGCATCGTCCACACCAACCTGCGCCTGTGCTTCCCCGAACTCGACGAGCGGGAACGTGCGCGGCTGGCCCGGCAACACGTGCGGCTCGTCATGCGCTGCTTCCTGGAACATGGCTTGCTGTGGTGGGCTTCCGAGGCGCGCCTGCGCCGGCTGATCCGCTGCGAGGGTTTCGAAAACCTGCAGCGTGAGCTCGATGCGGGCCACGGGGTGGTCGTGCTGGCGCCGCACTTTGTCGGCCTGGACCAGGGCGGCGTGGCTTTCTCCATGAACTTCAAGGGCGGCGGAATGTACGCGCAGCAGAAGATCAAGGTGCTGGACGCGCTGGTGCTGCGCGGTCGCGGGCGATTCAACGCGCCGGTGCTGATCTCCCGCCTGGAGGGCCTGCGCGGCGCCATCAAGGCCATTCGCCAGGGCCTGCCGTTCTATTACCTGCCCGACATGGACTACGGACCGGAAGCCGCCGTCTTTGTGCCCTTCTTCGACGTGCCTGCCGCCACCACCACCGGCCTGTCACGGCTGGCGCAGCTGGGCCGTGCCAAGGTCGTTCCCCTGGTGACCGAGGTGTTGCCCTGGGGGCGCGGCTACGTCGTGCGGATGGAGCCGGCCTGGAATGACTTCCCCACGCAGGACGCGGAAGCGGATACCCGTCGCATGAACGCGTGGCTGGAATCCCGCGTGCGGCCGATTCCGGCGCAGTACTACTGGGTGCACCGTCGCTTCAAGACGCGTCCACCGGGCGAGCCAGAGATCTACTGAGCGTGGCGGCCCGGCACAATGGCCGCCATGCCCGAACCGACGCCTGACCCGCCGCCCGCCGCGCTGCCGGCCCCCGCGCGCTGGGCGCTAGTGGCCCTTGCGTGGATTTGCCTGGGCCTGGCTGTTCTCGGTGTCTTCCTGCCGCTGTTGCCCACCGTGCCATTCCTGCTGCTGGCCGCCTGGGCCGCGGCGCGCAGCTCGCCCCGGCTGTCGCGCTGGCTGGAGCAACACCCGCGCTTCGGCCCTTTGCTGCGCGACTGGCGCAGTGCCGGCGTCGTACGACGCCGCAGCAAGTGGCAGGCCACGGCCGTGATGTCCGCGAGCGCCGTGTTGATCGTCCTGGTGGTGAAAAACCTGTGGGCTGCGGGCGCGGCCATCGGATGCATGGCAACGGTCCTGTGCTGGCTGTGGCTGCGGCCCGAAGAGCCGCCTCCATAGGATCGCTCAGCCGGCCAGCAGCGCGCGCAGGCCGTCTTCGTCCAGCACGGGGACGCCCAGCTCGCGCGCCTTGTCGAGCTTGCTGCCGGCCTCGGCCCCGGCGACCACATAGTCGGTCTTCTTGCTCACCGAGCCGGCCACCTTGGCACCGGCGGCTTCGAGCATGTCCTTGGCTTCGTCGCGGCTCAGCGTGGGCAAGGTGCCGGTGAGCACGATGGTCTTGCCGGCCAAGGGCTTGGGCGCGCGCGCGGCGGCTTCACCCTCCTCCCAGGTCACGCCGCAGGCGCGAAGCTGTTCCACCACCTCGCGGTTGTGCGGCTGCCGGAAGAAGGTGTGGATGCTCTCGGCGACGATGGGGCCGACGTCGGGGACTTCCAGCAACTGCTCGACGCTCGCGTCCATGATGGCGTCCAGCTTGCCGAAGTGGCGCGCGAGGTCCTTGGCCGTGGCTTCGCCCACATGGCGCACGCCCAGGCCGTAGAGGAAGCGCGGCAAGGTCGTCCGCTTGGACTGCTCCAGCGCCGCCAGCACGTTCTGCGCCGATTTGTCGGCCATGCGGTCCAGGCTGGCCAGTGAAGTGAGCCCCATGCGATAGAGGTCCGGCAGCGTCTTGATGACATTGGCCTCGACCAGCTGGTCCACGAGCTTCTCGCCCAGGCCTTCGATGTCCACGGCGCGGCGCTGCGCGTAATGCAGGATGGCCTGCTTGCGCTGCGCCCCGCAGAAGAGGCCGCCGGTGCAACGGTGGTTGGCTTCGCCCTCTTCCCGCACGGCGTCCGAGCCGCAGACCGGGCATTGCGCCGGCATCTTGAAGACGGGCGCCCCGGCAGGCCGCTTTTCGGGCAGCACGGACACGACTTCGGGGATCACGTCGCCGGCGCGGCGCACGATGACGGTATCGCCAATGCGCACGTCCTTGCGCAACACCTCATCCTCGTTGTGCAGCGTGGCGTTGGTGACGGTAACGCCGCCTACAAACACCGGCGCGAGCTTGGCCACCGGCGTGAGCTTGCCCGTACGCCCGACTTGCACTTCGATGCCTTGCACGGTGGTGAGCTGTTCTTGCGCGGGATATTTGTGCGCCACCGCCCAGCGCGGCTCGCGGGAGACGAAACCGAGCTGCTTTTGCAGCGCCAGGCTGTTGACCTTGTAGACCACGCCGTCGATGTCGAAAGGCAGGCTGTCGCGCTCCTTGCCGACGGCCTGGTGATACGCCACCAGTTCTTCCGGCCCGGTGGCCAGTTGCGTGCGGGCGGAGACCGGGAAGCCCCAGGAGCGCAGCGTGAGCAGTGCTTCGAAGTGGGTTGCGAAGGCCGGACCGCCCTCTTCCTCTGCAGTCACCTCGCCCCAGCCGTAGGCAAAGAAACTCAGCGGCCGCTGCCGGGCGATGGCCGGGTCGAGCTGGCGAACGGCACCGGCGGCTGCATTGCGCGGGTTCACGAAAGTCTTCTCGCCCTTGGCGCCTTTCGCGATCTTCTCGCGCTGGAATTCGTTGAGGCGCTCGAAGTCGTCGCGCCGCATGTAGGCCTCGCCACGCACTTCCAGCACCGGCGGCGCGTCCTTCGGCAGCCGCAGCGGCACCTGGCCGATGGTGCGGATGTTCTGCGTGACGTCCTCGCCGATCTCGCCGTCACCGCGGGTCGCTGCCTGCACCAGCACGCCGTCTTCGTAACGCAGGTTGATGGCGAGGCCGTCGAACTTAAGTTCGGCCACGTACTCGATCGCCGGATCGGATTCGGCCAGGCCCAGCTCGCGCCGCACCCGCCCGTCGAAGCTGCGCGCACCGCTGGCCTCTATGTCGGTCTCGGTGCGGATCGACAGCATGGCCACCTTGTGGCGCACCTTGGCAAACCCGTCGAGCGCCTTGCCGCCCACGCGCTGGGTCGGTGAATCCGGCGTCAGCAGTTCGGGATGCTTCTCTTCGAGTTCCTGCAATTCGCGGAACAGGCGGTCGTATTCCGCGTCCGGGACTTCCGGCTCGTCGAGCACGTAGTAGCGGTGGGCGT
>DATHWV010000109.1:0-8206 GCA_035460205.1 Ramlibacter sp. | reverse complement strand
GGTGTTCATGTCGTGCGTGCGGCGGCGGTCGTCGCCGGTGTTCTTGCGCAGTTCCAGGAACTCCTCGATGTCCAGGTGCCAGCTTTCCAGGTAGGTGCAGACGGCGCCCTTGCGCTTGCCGCCCTGGTTCACGGCCACGGCGGTGTCGTTGACCACCTTCAGGAACGGCACGACGCCTTGCGACTCACCGTTGGTGCCCTTGATATGGGAGCCCAGGGCGCGCACGCGCGTCCAGTCGTTGCCCAGGCCGCCGGCAAACTTGGACAGCAGGGCGTTTTCCTTGATGGACTCATAGATGCCGTCCAGGTCGTCCGGCACGGTGGTCAGGTAGCACGACGACAGTTGCGAACGCAGGGTGCCGGCATTGAACAGGGTCGGCGTGCTGGACATGAAGTCGAAGCTCGACAGCACTTCATAGAACTCGATGGCGCGGGCTTCGCGGTCGATCTCGTTGAGCGACAGGCCCATGGCCACGCGCATGAAGAAAGCCTGCGGCAGCTCGATGCGGGTCTTGCGCACGTGCAGGAAGTAGCGGTCGTACAGGGTCTGCAGGCCCAGGTAGTCGAACTTGAGGTCGCGCTCGGCCTTCAGGGCGCCGCCCAGCTTCTTCAGGTCGAACTGCAGCAGCTTCTCGTCCAGCAATTCGTTGTCCACGCCCTTCTTGATGAAGCCGGGGAAGTAGTCGGCATAGCTGCCGGCCATGTCGGCCGGCGGCAGGTCGCGCCCCAGCACTTCCTTGAAGATGGTGTGCAGCAGCAGGCGGGCGGTGGCGTAGGTGTAGTCCGGGTCCTTTTCGATCAGCGTGCGGGCCGCCAGGATCGAGGCCTTGTAGACCTCGTCCATCGGGACGCCGTCGTACAGGTTGCGCATGGTCTCGGCCATGATCGGGTCGGGACTGATGTCGGCGCCCAGGTCCTGGCAGGCCGATTCGATCAGGCCCTTCAGGTGGTCCAGGTCCAGCACGACGCGCTGGCCGCCATCAAGCGCGTGCAGCACTGGCGCCTTGGGCGCTTCGGTGACGCTCTGCTTGGCGCGTTCCTGGGTGCGGCGCTCACGGTAGAGCACATAGGCGCGGGCGATCTCATGGTGGCCGCCGCGCATCAGGCCCAGTTCGACCTGGTCCTGCACGTCTTCTATATGGAAGGTGCCGCCGCCCGGGCGCGAACGCACCATGGCGCGGATCACGGCCTGGGTCAGGCCGTCCACGGTTTCGCGCACGCTGGCCGAGGCCGCGCCCTGGGTGCCATGCACCGCCAGGAAGGCCTTCATCATCGCGATGGCGATCTTGTTGGGTTCAAACGGGACCACGGCGCCGTTGCGGCGAATGATCTGGTACTGGGCGAGGGGGTTCGTGTGGGCCGCCGCAGGGCTGGGGCTGGCGGTGAAAGAGGAGCCGGTGACGCCGGCTTCGGCGGGATTGCTCAAGGCAGGTTGCATTGCGTATTTCCTCTGCTGTGATTCTTTTTGGGAGGGCGAAGTGTACCCGCCTCTCCGGGCGTCGAGACACTATATATAGGGTCGTCTTTGAATACAAGCGCTATAGGTAGTGGTTGTCCCCGGGGCGGGGTGTACATCCCTGTGGATGACTTGTTGACAGCTTTCCAGGGCTGAGCAGGGGGCCGCGCCGGTACAGCAAACAGTGTGCACAGCCCCGTGGCAACGCGCGTCAGCAGGGTCTTTGCGCTCGCCGTAACAAGTGGTTGCGATCAGGCGCGCCGTTTGTGCGCCGCTATCACTTCCTGCGGGAAGCGCGCGTCTGCCCAGCCGAGGCTGCGCTGCATCGCGGGCCAGTCGAAGCCCGCGCCGGGGTCTGCCTTGCGGCCCGGCGCGATATGTTCGTGCCCGGCGAGATGTTGTACCGGGTAGTGTTGCGCGATCGCAGCACACAGGCCCGCCAGCGCCTCGTATTGCGCGGCCTCGAACGTGCCGCCCTCCAGCCCTTCGAGCTCGATGCCGACCGAATCGTCGTTGCAGTTGTCACGCCCGCGCCAGCTTGACGCGCCGGCATGCCAGGCGCGGTCGTCGCAGCTGACGAACTGCCAGAGCTCGCCGTTGCGCCGCACATAGAAATGCGCCGACACCGTCGCACCCTCGATGCCCTTGAAGTACGGATGCGCGTTCCAGTCCAGCGTGTTGGTGAAGAGGCGCTGCACCTCGTCGCCACCGTACTGGCCCGGCGGCAGGCTGATCGAGTGGACCACGATGAGGTCCACCTGCGCGCCTTGCGGCCGGGGCCCGAAGTTGGGCGATGCGAGGCGGCGCGCAAAGCCGTACCAGCCGCCTTGCCAGAGCGCGGTCGTGGCGCCCTCAGGCGGCGTTGTCATTCGGCTCGTCGTCATTGGGCGCGGCGATCGCCAGCCGCGCGATGCGGTAGCGGATCTGGCGCAAGGTCAGGCCCAGCCGCTGCGCTGCCGCCGTGCGGTTGAAGCCGCTCTCGTGCAGCGCCTTGACCAGGATCTCGCGCTCCTGCTGGTCGAGGAAGGCCTGCAGGTCGGCTGGCACGCGCGTCGGCGCGGGCGCAGCGGCGGCCGCGCCGGGTGCAGTGCCTTGCGGCGGCGCCTGCGTGGGCGCGAAGTCCACCTGCAGTTCCTCGCCGTCGGACAGCGCCACCGCGCGGTGCAACAGGTTCTCGAGTTCGCGCACATTGCCGCCCAGCGGGTGCGTCACCAGTTGGTCCACCACCGAGGCTGACAGCACCGGCACCGGCATGCCCGATTCCTGCGCGATGCGTGCGAGCAGCGCCTCGCACAGCGCCGGCAGGTCCTCGCGCCGCTCGCGCAGCGGCGGCACCAGGATCTCGATCACGTTGAGCCGGTAGTACAAGTCCTGGCGGAAGCGCCCGGCCTGCACGTCGGCGGCCAGGTCCTTGTGTGTCGCGCTCACCACGCGCACATCCACTGCGTCCTCCTGGGTCGAGCCCAGCGAACGCACCTGGCGCTCCTGGATCGCGCGCAGCAGCTTGGACTGCATGGCCAGCGGCAGGTCGCCGATCTCGTCAAGGAACAAGGTGCCGCTGCGGGCCGCCTGGAAATAGCCTTCGCGGTCCTGTGTCGCACCGGTGTACGAGCCCTTTTTCGCGCCGAAGAATTCAGCCTCGAGCAGCGACTCGGGGATGGCGCTGCAGTTCACCGCCACGAATGGGCCGTCGGCGCGGTGGCTGCAGGCATGGATGGCTCGCGCCACCAGTTCCTTGCCGGTGCCAGACTCGCCGCGCACCAGCACCGGCGCCATGCCGCGTGCCACCTTGGCGATGCGCTCCTTCACCGTGCGCATGGCTTGCGATTCGCCGACCAGGCGCTGCAGCGCCGCTTGCCCACTGGCCGGCCGTTCGGAACTCGCGCCGCCGCGCGCGGGGCCGGCCGCCGGCCGGGCCGGGCGGGCTGGTCCGTTGGTGTCCTGGATGGCCGAGGCCACCACGGTGCGGAACTGCTTCAGGTCGACCGGCTTGGTGAGGTAGTCGAAGGCGCCGGCCTTGAGCGCTTCCACCGCGTTCTCGGCCGAGCCGTACGCGGTCATGACGATGCACCGCTCGGCGCGCTGCTGCGCCAGCATGCGGTTGAGCAGTTCCAGCCCCAGCCCGTCTGGCAGCCGCATGTCGGTGATGACGGCGTCGAATTTCTTGGCCTGCAGCTGCTCCCAGGCCTCGGCCAGTGTGCCCGCCGCATCCACGCGATAGCCTTCGCGCAGCAGCGTGAGTTCGTACAGCGTGCGCAGGTCGGGTTCGTCGTCGACGACAAGGACCTGCGCGGGGGTGGAAGAGGACATCAGGCCTGCATTGTGTCAAATGAAGCGCTGGCGGCAAGCGACCCGGTGGCCGGACGGAAATCCACGTAGAACTCGTTGCCCTCGCGCGCATTGCTGGCCGAGCCGGCCGCGACGCGCCGGTAACCCATCGTCGCGCCGTGGCGCTCGCACAGCTCGCGGCAGATGTACAGGCCCAGCCCGCTGGAACGGCTCTCGGAAGAAAAGAACGGCTCGAACAGGTGGCGCTCCACAGTCGCCTCCAGCGGCGACCCGTCGCTCCAGACCTGCAGGCCGGCCCGGTCGGATGCCGACTGGGTGGCCACGCGGATCGAGTCGGGCTTCTGGCCGGCGTAGCGCAGCGCGTTGTCCAGCAGGTTGACCAGCACGCGGCGCAGGTGGTCGGCGTCGAACGGTACCTGCGCACCGGGCGCCCCCAGCGCCAGCTGCAGGCGGCCGCCGCTGCGCGTCTGCATCGCCCAGTCGTTGCACGCGGATGCGACCGCGGCGTCCAGCTCCAGCCCGGGGGGCGCGGCCAAGCCCTGGTGCTGCACGCGGGAAATGTCCAGGATCTCGTCGACGATCTGCGCCAGGCGCTGCGCGTTCTTGCGCACCAGCGCACTGAGCTGTTGCAGCGACGGTTCGCGCAGGTCCTCCTCCATGAGCGCATTGGCCTGGGCGATGGCGGCCAGCGGGTTGCGGATCTCGTGCGCCACGGCGGCCGACATGCGGCCCATCGCGGCGAGTTTTTCGGTGCGCAGGCGCGCTTCCATCTCGCGCAGGTCTTCGAGGAACATCACGCACAGGCTCTCGGCCTGGTTCTCATGCGCCGTCAGGCGCGTGCGAACGTAGATGCGGCGCGCGCTGCTGCCCTGGGTCTCGATGCCCACCTCGGCGTGCTGGCCGGTTCGCTGCACGAAGGTCAGCTGGGCCAGTTCCATCATGGGCTGCCAGGTGGGGCGCAGCCCGAGTTCAACCGGGGTGCCCGCCTGCGGCGGCCCGAAGCCCAGCATCAGGCGCGCGGCCGGGTTGGCGGTGTGCACGCGCCCCTGCGCGTCGACCACCAGCACACCGTCCGCCAGCGTCTCGATCACCAGCTCGTTCACCTGTGCCTGCATGCGCGCGGCCTGCTGGCCCTGGCGCGCCGCCTGTTCCTCGCGGGCGAGCCGGGCGGCCAGCTGGTTGGCCAGGAAGGCCAGCGCGAAGTAGCCGGTGCCGGTGAGGCCGGCCTGCAGGAAGCGGGCGGCCGATTCGGCCGGGACATGCAGCGACAGCACCCAGGCGTCGGTGAGCAGCAACAGCGCGACGCCGGCCGCCGTGCCCAGCGCGAGCAGCGCCGAGCCCAGCACCGACCCCATCAACACCGGCAAGGCGAACAGGGGTGCGTAGTTGATGCCGCCGGCCTGCAGCATCTGCAGCGTGGAGAAGGCCAGCAGGTCCACGCCGATGGTCGACACCCATTGCGCATCGAACGGGCGGCCCGGCGGCAGCGGCCGGGTGAACAGGCGCACGGCCAGGGTGGCTGCCAGGTAAGTCGCGCACAGGCCGATCAGCCACTGGTCGATATTGAGCGACGGCACCAGCGTGTACAGGACGCTCAGCAGTGCCAGCAGCACCACTGCGATGGTGACGCGTGCCGTCATGAAGCCGCGCCACAGCCGCGAGAAAGCCGAGTCGTCGGTCAGCTGCTGCGCGCCGGGCGCAGCGATGGCAGGGGACGGCGTGGCCGGCATGTCAGCGGCCGTTGGCCCGGTGCTCGGCGCAGCAATACAGCTGGCCCTCGGGCCCGGTCAGGGCGTCGGAGCGCGGCAGGCGTACCAGGCACACGGGGCACTGCACCATGTCCTGGACCTTGTCCTGCGGCGGGCCGGGCGGCGCGGACGGGTTGCGCGGCGGCGCATCGGCGCGACGGGCGTTGCGCCAGTACCAGGCCACCACCAGGATGACCGCAATGAGGATGAGGTACTTCATCCGGGGCGGTTCAGCACGACTTCGAGCACGAAGCGCGAACCGGCGTAGGCGAGCAACAGCAGGAGCGAGCCTGTGTAGAGGACGCGCACCGCCTTGCGGCCACGCCAGCCGAAGCGCAGGCGCCCCAGCAGCAGGAAAGCAAACACGACCCAGGCCAGGACGGAGAACACGGTCTTGTGGTCCCAGCGGATGCCCACGCGGCCGTACAGCGAATCGCTGAACAGCAAGCCGGCGAGCAACGTGGCCGAAAGCAGCACGAAGCCCGCGGTCGCGAAACGGAAGGTGAGCCGCTCCAGCGTCAGCAGCGGCAGGCCGGCATGCGGGTCCGACGCCTGCCGGATGTGGCGTTCGGCGCGTGACATCAGCCAGGCGTGGACCACCGCGGCGGCGAACAGGCCATAGGAAGCGATGCCCAGGAACAGGTGCAGGTGCAGCCAGGGCGAGCTGGACGCGTGCAGCGGTGTGCCGGGAAATGCGAGCGCCACCAACACGGCTGCCGCGCCCAGCCCCGCCAGCGCCCAGCGCGCCTGCAGCTGCGGAAACCACTTGCGCTCCACGGCGTAGGCGGTCAGCACCAGCCAGGCCGTCACTGACAGCGCGGGCGCCCATCCGAACAGCCGCGGGCCTTCGCCGAACAGGCCCAGCGCCAGCACCAGGGCATGCAGCAGCCATGCGACCAGCAGGGCCATGCGCGCCGCCGCTTCCGACAGGCGGGAGGCGCCGGCGGCCGGGACGGCATAGGCCAGCGCGGCCGCCACGGTCAGCGCCACGCTCGCAGGAGACGCACTGGCTAGAATCATGGGTCACAGTTTAGCCTTGCTTCCCAGCCGAAGCCCCCAACGCCGCTCCCTTCGGCACACTCCCCATGGCATCAGCCCTTACCGACAAACTCTCACGCCTGGCCAAGGAAATCCGCGGCCAGGCCCGCATCACCGAAGACAACGTGCAGGACATGCTGCGCGAAGTGCGCATGGCCCTGCTCGAAGCGGACGTCGCCTTGCCGGTGGTGCGCGACTTCGTGGCGCGGGTCAAGGAGAAGGCGCTGGGCCAGGAAGTGCTGGGTTCGCTCTCGCCCGGCCAGGCGCTGGTGGGCATCGTCAACCGCGAACTCGCGGCCACCATGGGCCAGGGCGTTTCCGACATCAACCTGGCCGCACAGCCGCCGGCGGTGATCCTGATGGCCGGCCTGCAGGGCGCGGGCAAGACGACCACGACCGCCAAGCTCGCCAAGCACCTGATCGAGAAGCGCAAGAAGAAGGTGCTCACGGTTTCAGGCGACGTCTACCGGCCCGCCGCCATCGAGCAGCTCAAGACCGTGACGAAACAGGCCGGGGCCGAATGGTTCCCCAGCACGCCGGACCAGAAGCCCGTCGACATCGCGCGGGCCGCGCTGGACTACGCGAAGAAGCAGTATTTCGACGTGCTGCTGGTGGACACCGCCGGCCGCCTCGCGATCGATGAAGCGCTGATGCGCGAAATCAAGGAACTGCACGCGGTGCTCAATCCGGTGGAGACCTTGTTCGTCGTCGACGCCATGCAAGGCCAGGACGCGGTGAATACCGCGAAGGCCTTCAAGGAAGCGTTGCCGCTGACCGGCATCATCCTCACCAAGATGGACGGCGACTCACGCGGCGGCGCGGCGCTGTCAGTGCGGCAGGTGACGGGCGCTCCGATCAAGTTCGCCGGCGTGAGCGAAAAGATCGACGGGCTGGAGGTGTTCGACGCCGACCGTCATGCCGGCCGCATCCTCGGGATGGGCGATATCGTCGCGCTGGTCGAACAGGTCACCGCCGGCGTCGACATGCAAGCCGCGCAGAAGCTCGCCGCCAAGGTCAAGAGCGGGGAGGGCTTCGACCTCAACGACTTCCTGTCCCAGATCCAGCAGATGAAGAGCATGGGCGGCCTGTCGAGCCTCCTGGACAAGATGCCTGCTGCCATGCAGGCCAAGGCCGGCCAGGTCGACATGAACAAGGCCGAAAAGGACATCAAGCGCAAGGAAGGGATCATCCAGAGCATGACCCCGCTGGAGCGCCGCAAGCCCGAACTGATCAAGGCCACCCGCAAGCGCCGCATCGCCGCCGGCGCCGGGGTTCACGTGCAGGAAGTCAATCGCCTGCTCAACGAGTTCGACCAGATGCAGGGCATGATGAAAAAGATGAAGGGCAGCGGCATGATGAAGATGATGCGCAAGCTCGGCGGCAAGGGCGGCATGCCGAAGATGCCGTTTTAACGGTCAAAAAACGCTGCGCGTTTTGTTGCCCGTTGTTTGAACAGATGAAAAAGCCGGGGGGACCCCGGCTTTTTCATGGTGCGATCGCCTTGCGCGTTGCTTCAGTCGATCCTTGCCCCTGCGGGGGTGTCAAGCGGCGACTGGTTCTTTGATGAGCACCTCACCACGCAACGAGTGGGAGTTTGCTTCCGTCACCTTGACTTCAATCATCTGGCCGACCAGGCGCTTGTCGCCCTTGAAGTTCACCATGCGGTTGCATTCGGT
>DATHWV010000108.1:0-1905 GCA_035460205.1 Ramlibacter sp. | reverse complement strand
GCCTACCCGCATACGCAGGCGTCGCCTGCCCGCACCGCGCCCCAGGTCGGGTCGCGCTTTTCAGCGCAGGACCTGGACGCCGCGCTGGCCCTCTACAACCAGGTGCTGGACGTCAGCCGCGACGACCTGGAAAACCTGCTGCACGACGCGGAGTCGATGGCCTATGAGCGCAAGCTCGGCGCGCTGCGCTGCTCCGACGTGATGACGAAGAACCCCATCTCGGTGGAATTCGGCACGCCGCTGGCCGACGCGTGGAAGCTGATGCGCCAGCACAGCATCAAGGCCCTGCCGGTCACCGACAAGGCCAATCGCATCGCGGGCATCGTGACGGTGGCGGACTTCATGCGCCATGCCGACCTGGAAAAGCACGAGGGGATCGGCGAGCGGCTGCGCGGGCTGGTGCGCAAGCTGGGCGTGACGCACACCGAGCAGCCGGAGGTGGTGGGGCAGATCATGACGCGGCAAGTGCGCGTGGCCAGCGCCGACCGCTACCTGATCGAGCTGGTGCCGGTGTTCTCGGAAGGTGGCCACCACCACATCCCCATCATCGACGCCGACAAGCGCCTGGTGGGAATCATCACGCAGTCGGACCTGGTGGGTTCGCTGTACCGCGCGGTGCAACCGGCGGCGTGAATTGACGGCGCTTTACTGCGCGTCGTCTTCGACTTCGGTGCCGGGCTTCGTTTCCGGCGCCACGAGGTTCAGCGTGGCTTTGCGCACCGCAGCCTTCTCGGCCACGCTGGCGAACTTGCTGTACTTGCCCAGGATGCCGACCAGCTGGCTGTAGATCTTGGGGCTGCCGGCGACGCATTCCTTCTGTTCGAGGAAGTCCGCTTCACCGGTGAAATTGCCGATCAGGCCACCGGCCTCGGTGACCAGCAGCGAGCCGGCGGCGACGTCCCAGGGCGACAGGCCGGTTTCGAAGAAGCCGTCGGTGAAGCCCGCCGCCACATAAGCCAGGTCGAGCGCGGCCGCGCCGGGGCGGCGCAGGCCGGCGGTGCGTTGCATCACGTCGGCCATCATCTTGAGGTAGCTGTTGAAGTTGTCGCCCGGCCGGAAGGGGAAGCCGGTGGAGATCAGGCATTGGCGCAGGTCGGTGCGCTTGGAGACGCGGATGCGGCGCTCGTTCATGTAGGCGCCGCGTCCCTTGGTGGCGGTGAACAGGTCGTTGCGGCTCGGGTCAAAAATGACAGCCTGCTCGACCTTGCCCTTCACGGCCAGCGCGATGCTGACGCAGTAAACGGGAAAGCCGTGGATGAAGTTGGTGGTGCCGTCCAGCGGATCGATGATCCAGACGAATTCCGAGCCCTGGGTGCCGTGTGTCTTGCCCGATTCCTCGGCCCAGATCGCGTGGTGCGGATAGGCCGTGAGCAGCGTTTCAATGATGATCGCTTCGCTCGCGTGGTCGACTTCGGTGACGAAGTCGTTGACCTGCTTTTGCGAGATGCGCACCGCTTCGACATCGAGCGCGGCGCGGTTGATGATGGCGCCGGCGGCGCGGGCGGCCTTGACGGCCACATTGAGCATGGGGTGCAGGTTCGGGGAAGACATACGTTGTTAAATCAAGGAGCCACAAGCCAGCCCGGCGATGCGGACGGCGACAATACCCCCATTTTACCCGCACCCCCGTTTTGGCGCCCCGACCCCCGTGAAGACCCGTTTCATCCTCATCAACACCAGCCACGCCGGCAATGTGGGCGCGGCGGCGCGGGCCATGAAGGTGATGGGCTTCGACGACCTGGTGCTGGTGGCGCCGCGCTGGCCGGACGTGCTCACGCGCGACGAAACCATCCAGCGGGCCAGCGGCGCGACCGACGTCCTGGACAAGGCGCGCATCGTCGCCACGCTCGACGAAGCCCTGGAGGGCGTGAGCTACCTCTGCGCCACGGCCATGACCCCGCGGGA
>DATHWV010000107.1:0-3810 GCA_035460205.1 Ramlibacter sp. | reverse complement strand
CCCTGCTCGTTGGGCTGGAAGGCGCGCAGGATGATGATCGCGGGAATCGGCTGGACGACACCGGCCGCAAGGCCTTCGGCCACGCGCGCCGCCAGCACCAGGTTGAACTGGTTGGAAAAGCCGCCGACGATGCCGCCAGTCAAAAGCAGCAACATGCATCCGACATAGGTCCGGCGATAGCCGTAGCGCGAGAGCAGCCACGGCGTGGTGAGCATGGACACCGTCATCGCAACCATGAAGCCGGAGCTGACCCACTGCGCGCGCTCCTGGCCCAGCGCGAAATGCCCGCTCATGTCGGGGATCGCCACGTTGACGATGGTCGAGGACATGATGGACGCCATGGTGCCGACCATCACCGACAGCAGCAGCAACCAGCGATAGCGCGCGCCGTAACGTTCCTGCAGGCTGGCGATGTCCGTGCTCAAGCGGTCCCCGGCAGGCCGGACGATTCGATGCGGCTCGCGCAAGCGGCGCAGACGCAGGCTTTGCCGCGCGCCGCCGGCGGAATGCTGTCAAGCAACCCGGCGCTGAAATCCACCTGCGTGCACCAGCAGGGCGGCTGCTTCACGCCGGAGACCTTTTCGGTCTCCATCGCGCACCGGTTGGGCTGTCCGCACAGCGGGCAGTGAGCGGGGTCTGAAGGTACTTCCTGCATGGCAATACCGCAGTCTAGCGGTTGCCAAGGCAGGTCGTCAGGCCGCGACAGCCTGCTTGCGCTCCAGTTGCGTGCGCCCGCCGTAGCCCCAGTCGGTGGCCGGGAGCTCACGCACGATCACATAGCTGGCTTCCTCCAGGCGACTGCCCGGCGCCAGTTGCCGCTGCAACTCCGCGTACGCTGCGGCAATGAACTCGGCCTTTTCCGCCGGCGTGTTGGTGCCTTGCGTGATGCTGATCTCCAGCATGGCCGTTGGGCGGTCCACATCGAGCCCGCCCACGTACCACTGCGCGGCCGGAAGGTCGTCGATGATCACGGCCGTCACGGCCGGGCGCTTGCCGAGGATTTCCGCCGTGATGTCGGTGAGCGCGTGCGCCAGCTGCTGGTAGCGCTCGGGGTTTTGCAGCGGGGCGATTTTCAGGCTGAGGGTCGGCATGTTCAACCCTCCAGTCCGTGGCGGACGCGGGCGTGCCGGGCCAGGCTGTGCGACAGGCGGCTTGCGGCGCGCAAGGCGCGCAGGGCTGCATCGCCGGCGCCGGTCCACAAATCGTCGATGGCTTCAGAGCGCAATTCCGCCGAGCGCTTCTTCGCCGTTTCCACCAGCCGGTTGTATTCAGTGCGATGGTTGAGGTAGGTCATGGTGAAGTCCTTTTCCTGGGGGTCGATCGGTTTGATCGGGTGAATGGACTTTAGGCAAACCGGCAGGTGCGGGAAACCGTGCCGACCGCAAATCGGCTTTGCGGCAAGTGCAAGGGCATCCCGTTAACATTCGCCCATGCGGGACCTCCAGTTCGACGACATGCACCTGTTTGCCCGTGTGGCCGACCTGGGCACGCTCTCGGCCGTGGCGCGCGAACGCGACGTGCCGGTCAGCCAGGTGTCGCGCAGCCTCTCGCGGATCGAAAAGGCCTGCGGCGCGCGGCTGATCCACCGTTCCACCCATGGCCTGTCGCTGACGCCCGAAGGGCAGACCTTTCGCGACTATTGCGGCCGCATGGTGGCGACGCTGGACGAGCTGGAAGGCGAATTCGCGGGCAAGGCCAAGGACGTGGGTGGCGTGGTGCGCGTGGCCGCCAGCACCGTGGTGGCGCACTACCAGCTGGTGCCCAGCCTGTCCGGACTGGCCGTGCGGCACCCGCGCCTTCGCATCGAACTGGAAGTGGGCGACCGCCTGCTGGACATGGCGCGTGACGGCATCGACATCGCCATCCGCACCTCGGCCAGCCTGCCCGACACCGTGGTGGCGCGCCAGATCGGCACGCTGGGACGCGCGCTGTATGCGGCACCATCGTATGTGGCGCAAGCAGGGCTGCCCAAGCATCCCGACGAGCTGCGCGAGCATCGCCTGATCACCAACAACACGGTGCCCATGCTGAACCAGTGGCCCTTCATCATCAAGGGCAAGGAATCCGTCTTCAACGCCGAAGGTCACTGGCGCACCAACGACACCAACATGGGCGCCATCATGGTGCTGGAGGGCCTGGGCGTCGGACGACTGGCGACGCTGGTGGGCGATGTGCTGGTGGCCCGCAAGCAGCTGGTGCCGGTGCTGGAGAAATTCGTGGACCTGCGACCCGTGCCCGTTTACGCGGTGACCGCCGGCGCGCGGCACCGCCTGCCCAAGATCAAGGCCTGTATCGACTACTGGACCGAGTGGTTCGGCCAGGCCGAGCGCGCCAAGGCAAAGAAACGATGAGCACTTCCGCCGACACCCCGCTCAACCCGCCGGTGCGTCCGGCCATGATCCGCCCGACCTGGCGATTCATGCTTTCGCATCCAGCTCACATCATCGCGCTGGGCTTCGGCTCGGGCCTGTCGCCCGTGGCGCCGGGCACGGCGGGCACGCTCTGGGCCTGGGTTGCTTACCTCGCGCTGCAGAACTGGCTGGGGCCGCTCGAGATCGGTCTTGTGATCCTGGCTTCGCTCGCGATCGGCCTGTGGGCCTGCACCGTCACTGCGTCGAACATGCGCGTGCTCGACCCGGGCAACATCGTGTGGGACGAGGTTGTCGCTTTCTGGATCGTGCTGTGGCTGGTGATGCCGGCCGGCTGGCTCGCGCAACTGGTGGCGTTCGTGCTGTTCCGCATCTTCGATGCCGTGAAGCCTGGCCCGGTGGCCTGGGCCGACAGCCTGTTCCACGGCTTCGGCTGGCGCGGCGGCTTCGGCATCATCTTCGACGACCTGGTGGCTGCGTTCTGCACGCTGCTGGTGATCGCCGCATGGAGGGTCTTGTGAACACCCAGGTCACCCAACTCGCGGCACTGCTGCAGGAAGCCGGCTGGATGCTGGCCACGGCGGAGAGCTGCACCGGCGGCATGATCGCCGCGGCCTGCACCGAGGTCTCCGGCTCGAGCAACTGGTTCGAGCGTGGCTTCATCACCTATTCCAACGAAGCCAAGACCGAGATGCTGGGCGTGGATGCGGCGCTGATCGAATCCAATGGCGCCGTGAGCGAAGTTGTCGCGCGGGCCATGGCCTTCGGCGCGGTTCGAAATTCGCGGGCACGGGTCAGCGTGGCGGTGACCGGTGTCGCCGGCCCCACCGGCGGCAGCCGCGAGAAGCCGGTGGGCACGGTGTGGTTCGGCTTCATGGTGGACGGCCTGCTGACCAGCGAGACGCGGCTTTTCCCGGGGGACCGGGCCGCCGTGCGCGCGGCGACCGTGCGGCACGCGCTCGAAGGACTCATCGCACGCGTGGTGCCCTTGGTGGCGGCGCCTTAGGCGTCCTCAGGCGTTGAGGATGTGGGCATCCAGGCCGCGCCGCGGCGCCGGGCCCACGGGGGGCGCATAGCCGAGGCGGGTCCACATTTGCACCGTGTAGCCCGGCGTCGGCGCTTCGAGCAAAGCGTGGATCTGCGCATAGAGCCTGGCCTGCTCCGGATATTCCTGCAACGCCTGCGACAGCGGGTGCATGGACAGGCCCTGGGCCGTGGCGGCCAGCTGGGCACGCGCATAGGCACGCCCCGCGTTGACCTGCGTCCCGCGGTCGTTGCCCTCGGTGACCAGCCAGAAGAAGCCCGGCGTGGATTCGATCTTGCGGTTGAAGTCGCTGAGCTGGCCGGTGGTGGCAGAGTCATCCGGGCCCGGCGCCTTGCTGCGGTCGAAGAGGCCCAGCGTGGTCAGTGCGCGCACCATCGGTGTGTTGATCGACAGGCC
>DATHWV010000106.1:0-11545 GCA_035460205.1 Ramlibacter sp. | reverse complement strand
CTCGCCCTGGCCGATGTAGCCGGTGATCCGGTTTGCAGCGGCCTGGCTCACGATCGGGCCCATCTCGGCGTCCAGCTCCTTGCCGTCCTTGATCTTGAGCTCCTGGGTGCGCTGCTTGAGCATGGGCAGGATCTTGTCGGCCGCATCCCCTACCAGCACCCCCACCGAGATCGCCATGCAGCGCTCGCCGGCCGAGCCGAAGGCCGAACCGATCAGGGCGTCCACGGCCTGCTCCATGTCCGCATCGGGCATGACCACCATGTGGTTCTTCGCACCCCCCAGGGCCTGGACCCGCTTGCCGTGGCGCGCCCCGGTTTCGTAGATCTTCTGGGCAATGGGGGTGGAGCCGACGAAGGAGATGGCTTTGACGTCCGGGTGCTCCAGCAAGGCATCCACAGCATCCTTGTCACCCTGGATGACGTTGAAGACGCCATCGGGCAGGCCGGCTTGTTTCAGCAACTCGGCCATCATCAGGGAAGCGCTGGGGTCCAGCGGGCTGGGCTTGAGGATGAAGCTGTTACCGGCGGCAATGGCCACCGGGTACATCCACATGGGCACCATGACCGGGAAGTTGAAGGGGGTGACGCCGGCCACCACGCCCAACGGCTGGCGCATCGTCCAGTTGTCGATACCGGTGGAGACCTGGTCGGTGTAGTCGCCTTTGAGGAGCTGGGGGATGCCGCAGGCGAATTCGACGATGTCGATGCCGCGGGTGACTTCGCCCTGGGCGTCGGTGAAGACCTTGCCGTGCTCGGCGGTGATGGCGTGGGCCAGCTCGTCCTTGTGGCGGTTCAGCAGTTCCAGGAACTTGAACATCACCCGGGCCCGGCGGATCGGCGGGGTGTCCGCCCAGGCGGGGAAGGCGGCCTGGGCGGAAGCGACGGCGGCAGCAACTTCGCCCGCGTTGGCCAGCGCCACTTGTCCGGTGACGGTGCCGGTGGCGGGGTTGAACACGTCGGCGCGACGGCCGCTGTTACCGGGAACCACACGCCCGCCAATCCAATGCTCGATGGATGCGGTTTTCGTGTTGGAAAGGGATTTGTCCGGGGCGTTCATGGCGTGGCTTTCAATGGGGAATCCGACAAGAATAGCGCTTTCGCGCAGCCTGGTTCAAGCAGGGGTTGTGAGCCAATGAGCCGGCACGCGCAAGGGCATCGCCAACAGGATCTGCGCCATGCCTTTGCCCAGCGGGTCGTTGCGCAGCGATGCCATGCCGCCGCCGTCCAGCGCCCGCGTGCACAGGAAATTCATCGCGTGGATGCCGGGCACGTCAAAGCGCGTCACGGTGCCTTGCACCAGATGCCCCAGCCACTCCGCCACCCGTGCCTCGGTCAGCTGTTCGCGCAGCAAGGGCAGCCATTCGGGCCGCCGCGCAATGATGCCTATGTTGGAGTTGTCGCCCTTGTCGCCGCTGCGGCCCCAGGCCAGGCGCACCAGGGGCACCTCAACCGTATCCGACTGCGGCGTCGCGCCATGCGCAGGCGCCAGAGATGGCGCGGTCGCAGGGCCAGGAACCGCCGCCTGTCCTGCCGGGACTTCAACCGGGATCACCCGCTCGCCGATGCAAACCCGTGGCTCAAGGCGCTGTTTGTCCATCAGGAAGGCGAATTGCTTGATTGCGGGCGCCGGGCGCGGACGTCCATCGGCGCCGGTCGTTCCGGGTGACCACGATGTCCCTGCCGGCGCGATTTCGCGTGCAAACAGTTCCAGCGCGGCTTTCTGCGGATGCATCACCCCCACGCGCAACACGGCTTCGCGCACACCTGCGGTTTGCGCGTGCGGGCCATAGTTGCCCTGCTCGGATCCGAGCACTTCGACGTGGGTGCGGCTGTAGTCGGCCAGTCCCTGAGCCTGGAACAGCTCGCGCGTGCGTTCGAGAATCGCTTCACCTGTGCGCCGCGCCTTGCGGGCGGCATCGAAGCCGACGATGGTCAATTGGGCGCTGCAGCGGAAGCCGTCCACATAAGTCGAAGACACCTTGTAGGCCGGCCCCGGCGGCAAACCTCGCGCGCCGTGAACGCGCACGCGCTGGTCGCCTGCGGACTCGATGCGGACTTCGCTGAAGTCGCAGGTGACGTCGGGCAGCAGGTAACGGCGCGGGTCGCCGATTTCATAAAGCATCTGCTCGGCAACGACAGCGCTGTTGACGAGCCCACCGGTCCCTTCAGGCTTGGTGACCACGAAGCTGCCGTCGGCGTGGCACTCAATGACGGGGTAGCCGATGTGCGCCCAGTCGGCGACGGCTTCCCAGTCGGTGTGCAAGCCGCCGGTGGCCTGGCAGCCACATTCGATGATGTGGCCCGCGAGGCTGCCAGAAGCCAATCGGTCGTAGTCCTGCGGATCCCATCCAAATTCATGCATGAGTGCACCGAGCGTCACGGCGCTGTCGACGCAGCGTCCGGTGATGACGACCTGCGCGCCGGCATCCAGGGCTTGCTTGACCGGCAAGGCGCCGAGGTAGGCATTGGCAGTGAGCAGCTTCGCCGGCAGCGGCGCGCCGCTTTGCAACTCCTGCACGCCTTCCTCGCGCAAGCGCGGCACGAGCGGCATCACGTCATCGCCTTCGATGACCGCGATCTTGAGGTTGACACCCTGTGAGTTCGCAAGCTGCGCCAGCGCCAATGCGCAAGCGTGGGGGTTGACGCCACCGGCGTTGCTGATGACACGGATGCCCTGCGAGACGACGTCCTTCAGGATGCCTTGCATGGTCACGTCGATGAAGTCAGTGGCGTAGCCTTGCGAGGCGTCCTTGGCGCGGGCCGCCGCGAGGATGGACATCGTGAGCTCGGCCAGGTAGTCGAACACCAGGTAGTCGACCGCGCCCAGCTTCACCAACTGGGGTGCGCCGACACTGCTGTCGCCCCAGAAGCCGGAGGCGCCCCCGATCCGGACGACTTTGCTCATGCGCGGGTCCGCTTCATCATCATTTGCCGGTCCATTGTGGCTTGCGCTTCTGCTGGAAAGCCTGCTGGCCTTCCTTCGCGTCCTCGGTCAGCGTGAACAGCGCGATCTGGCTTTCGGTGAAGGCAACCGACTCCTCGAAGCCCATGGACTCGATCTTCTTCATCGTGTACATCCCGCGCCGTATCGCGGCGGGCGACTTGTCGAGCAAGCGCTGCAGCAACCAGTCGAGCTTGGCGTCGACGTCATCATCGACATAATTGACCAAGCCGTATTCAAGCGCCTGCGCCGACGTGAGCGGCTCGCCCGTGAGGCACATCTCGGCCAGCCGGCGCCTGGGTACCAGGTGCTGCAACACCGAGAGGACTTGAGCGGGGAACACGCCGACCTTGACCTCCGGCAGGCCGAACACCGCATGGCTGGCGGCCACCGCCATGTCGCACATGGCCAGCAGGCCCATACCGCCGGCCATGCAGGCACCGTTGACCCGGGCAATCAACGGCACCGTGCTGGCGCGGGCACGGCGCAGCAACTGCGCCAGGGGGACGTGTGGTTCGGAGTAGTCGGCGGTGAAGGGATTGGCGGCTTGCAAGTCGGCGCCGGCGCAGAACGCCTTGGTGCCGGCCCCGGTCACGACCACGGCGCGCAACGACCGGTCGGCCTGCGCATCCTCGAGCGCCTTGGCCATGCCGGTCAACACTGCGGGGCTCATCGCATTGCGGCGCGCCTCACGCTGGATGGTGAGCCAGAGCACGGCGCCTCGCCGGTCGACCAGAAGCTCAGGGGCTGTATCGCTCATCCGTCTTTCCTCATCGTTGCTGCTTTATACCCGGTAGGATGGCAGGCTCAACCCTGGAAGCCCCGCCTACATGCCGGACCCCACGCCACGCATCGAACAGCAGCCTGCCCCGCAAGGGGCCCGCCTGCGGGTGCTGGGCCAGTGGACGGCGGCGCAGTTCGCCCAGCCGCAGCTGCTCAAGGGCCTGGGCGAGAGCCTGTCAGGCGCCACGGTGCAGCAGGCCTGGGACCTCAGTGACGCCGAGCAGCTCGACCACGTGGGCGCGCAGATGCTCTGGGACCATTGGGGCGGCCAATGGCCGGAGCAGCTGGCACTCTCCCCGGCGCAGCGGGCGGTCCTCGAGCGCGTGGCGCGCTTTACCGTCAAGCCTCCCACGCATCGCAAGACCACCTGGTGGCAGGCTTTCCTCGCACTCGGCGCAGGCGTGCTGCGGCTCGTTGAGCACGTCCAGTCGTTCGTCCGGCTGACCGGCCAACTGGCGCTGAACCTGGGCCAGCTGGCCAGGGCGCCGCACGAGGGGCCGTGGCGCGACCTGTCCGGCCACCTGTACCGGATAGGCGCCACGTCGCTGCCGATCACTGCGCTGGTCGGGTTCCTGATCGGCGTGGTGCTCGCTTACCTGACTTCCCAGCAACTGCGTCAATTTGGCGCCGATGCCTTCATCGTCAACATCCTGGGCATCGCGCTGATCCGCGAGCTCGGGCCGATGCTGGCGGCCATCCTGATCGCCGGGCGGTCGGGCTCGGCGATCACCGCGCAGATCGGCGTGATGCGGGTCACCGATGAACTGGACGCCATGCGGGTGATGGGCATCTCCCACAGCTTCCGGCTGGTGATGCCGCGCGCCATGGCGCTGGCCATCGCGATGCCGCTGATCAGCGTCTGGACCACCTTGTGCGCGCTCGCCGGAGGAATGCTGGCGGCTGATGTGTCACTCGGTATCACGCCCACATTCTTCATGGATGCCTTGCCGCAGGCGGTGAGCCCGGGCAACCTGGGCCTGGCCAGCGCCAAGTCGGTGGTCTTCGGCGTGCTGATCGCCCTGATCGGCTGCCACTTCGGCTTGCGCGTCCAGCCCAACACGCAGAGCCTGGGCGAAGGCACCACCGCATCGGTGGTCACCTCCATCACGGTGGTGATCCTGGTGGATGCCCTGTTCGCGGTGCTGTTCAAGGACGTGGGGATCTGAACTGATGCAAGCCTCCCCCCCCATGGTGGACATCCGCAAGCTGTGGACTGTGTTCACCACGCCCGGCAAGCGTTTCGTGGTGCACGAAGACCTGGACCTGTCGGTGCACCGCGGCGAGGTCCTGTCGCTGGTGGGCGGTTCGGGCACCGGCAAGACCGTGCTGCTGCGGCAGATCCTGGGCCTGGAGACGCCGGCGAAGGGTGAGATCCTGGTCCAGGGCCAGCCCGTGGGGCAGCTCAGCCGCAGGGGGGCCGCCAGCCGCATCGGGATGCTGTTCCAGCACGGTGCCCTGTTCTCGGCATTCAGCGTGCTGGAGAACATTGCCTTTCCCTTGCGCGAACTCAAGACCTTGCCCCCGGCGCTGGTACGCGAAGCGGCGATGGTGAAACTGCAGATGGTGGGCCTGAAGCCGGAAGACGCCGACAAGATGCCGGCCGACCTGTCGGGCGGCATGATCAAGCGCGCCGCGCTGGCCCGTGCGCTGATCATGGACCCGCCTTTGCTGCTGCTGGACGAGCCCACGGCCGGGCTGGACCCGGACAGTTCCGACGGCTTCGTCACGCTGCTGCGCTCGCTGCATCGAGACCTGGAGCTGACGGTGATCATGGTGACGCACGACCTCGACACGCTTTTCGAACTGTCCACCCGCATCGCGGTGCTGGCCGAACGGCGCGTGATCGTCGCCGCGCCGCCCAAGGACGTGATCGCCTTCCAGCATCCATTCATTCACGATTTTTTCCTCGGGGAACGGGGCCAGCGCGCGATGGAACTCCTGCGCGAGTACCCCTTTGCAGTGTAAAAAGGAAGCCTTATGGAAAACAAAGCCCATGCGATGGCGGCCGGCATCTTCGTCGTGGCGGTCAGCATGCTGCTGATCGCGCTGGCGGCCTGGCTGACACGCGATACCGGCGACCGCGACCTGTACGAGATTTCCACCCGCGAGACGGTCACGGGACTGCAGGCGCAGGCGCCGGTGCGCTACCGCGGCGTCGATGTCGGCAAGGTTGCGGAAATCGGCTTTGACCCCAAGGCCCAGGGCAATGTGCTGATGCGCCTGGAGATCGACCACAACGCCCCGGTGACCGGCGACACCTTTGCCACGCTGGGCTTCCAGGGGGTGACCGGCCTGGCGTTCGTGCAACTGGACGACAGCGGCAAGCCGGCCAAGCGGCTGGAGCCCAAGGACGGCCAGCCCCCGCGCATCCCGCTCAAGCCGGGCCTGCTGTCCAAGCTCACCGCCAAGGGCGAAATCATCCTGGACCAGGTGGAGAGCCTGACCACGCGCATGAACAAGCTGCTGGGCGATGAGAACCAGAAGCGCTTTGCCGTTGTGCTGGACAACATGGGCACCGCCGCAGCCGATGCCAGCCAGCTGGCGAAGCGGCTCGACGCGACCGTGAGTGCACGGATTGACCCGGCGATGGTGTCGGTGCAGAAGGGCGCGGACGAGGTCGGCAAGGCCGCTTCCGACTTCGACAAGACCGTGCGCCGCCTGAACGAGAAGGACGGGCCCATGGACCGGTTGGCCGAGGGCACGCAGGCGCTGTCGAGTGCCGCGGACTCTTTCAACTCCGCGACGCTGCCGCGCATCAACCGTGTCACTGAGGAAACTTCACGCGCGGTGAGGCAGCTGGCGCGTACTGCCAACACCGTGAATGACAGCCCTCAATCGCTGATCTTCGGCACAGGCACCGTCTCACCCGGGCCGGGCGAGCCGGGCTTCACGCCACCGGGAGCCGCCAAATGAAGGGCCACGCGGGACAACTCGCTGGCGTCGTGCTGGCCGCCGTGCTGGCAGGCTGCTCGGCATTGCCGGACAAACCCGTGCGTGCCACGCTCTACGACTTTGGCCCGGCGGTAGCGGCTCCGCCCGCAACGCCGCCCACCATGCCCGCGATCGTGCTGTCCGAGATCGAGGCTTTGGGCGCATTGGATGGCTCAGCCATCTTGTACCGGCTGGGCTACGCCGACGACCACCAATTGCGGCCCTACGCGCAGGCGCGCTGGAGCGCACCACCACCGCAGCTGGTCCGGCAGCGGCTGCGCCTGCAGCTGGGGCGTGATCGCGCGGTGCTCGACCTGGGCGACAGCGTGGCCCTCGCACGAACTGGCGGCGCGGTGCCACGCATCATGCGCATCGACCTCGAAGAGTTCTCGCACCTGTTCGAGTCGCAGACCCAGAGCTGGGGCCTGCTGCGCCTGCGCGTCACCCTGATGGAAAACACGCCAGGCGGCGAGAAGTTGCTGGCCCAGCGCAACTTCGTCGTACGCAAGCCCGCCCCCACGCCGGATGCGCCCGGTGGCGTGCGTGCCCTGGCCGCGGCAACAGACGCCGCGGCCGTGGACATCGCGCAGTGGCTGCGCGGCATGCCCTGAAGGAAGGCCCGGATGTCAGCCGCCCTGGAAGAACAGCTGCGATCACGCGGTCTCGAGCTGCTGGGCCCCTGCGCGCACCTGTCGCAGCGGTCGGAGCTGATGGACGTGTCGGCGTTGCTGCGCGATTTCACGGCGGCCGAGGCCGACCTGCTCGGCGCCAGCATGTTGCTCGTGCGTGCCCAGCCCGGCCAGTTGCTCATCGCGGAGGACGAAGCCAGTGACTGGATGATGCTGCTGCTACGGGGCACGGTGGATGTCGGCAAGCGCAAGATCGGCGCCGGAACCGACGGGCAGGAGCCCGGCGACACCACCCGCCTCGCGGTGCTCAAGGAGGGCGCAGCGCTTGGGGAAATGTCGATGCTGGACGGCGAGCCGCGTTATGCGAGCTGCTGGGCACTCAGCGAAGTGGAAGCCGCCGTGCTCAGTCGCGCTGCGGTGGGCCGCCTGATCAGCACGCAGCCGGCGGTCGGCGCGAAGCTCCTGGTCAAGCTCACGCAATTGCTGGCGCAACGCCTGCGCAACACCAGCAGCCAGCTGGTCAAGGCCCTGCAGAAACAGTCAAGCTAGCGACCCAATATCGGGAACAGCTTGTGCAGGCCGTCGGCCATCACTTCCACCGCCAGCGCCGCGAGGATCAGGCCCATCAAGCGCGTCATGACGTTGATGCCGGTGCGGCCGAGCACGCGGGCGATCGGCTCGGCGAGGGCGAAGCACAACGCGGTGGCCAGCCCGATCACCACGCCGTAACCCACCAGCATCGCCAGTTGCCAGTAATTTGCAGCCTTCTCTGCATAAATCACCACGGTGGAAATCGTCGCCGGCCCGGTGAGCAGCGGGATCGTGAGCGGGACCACGGCGATGCTCGCGCCCATGGCGGCCTTGGCGGCGCCGTCTTCCATGTCGCGCGTGTGCGGCTTGGCCTCGGCCGGCTGCGCGTTGAGCATGTTGATCGCGCTCGTGAGCAGCAACATGCCGCCACCCACCTGGAAGCTGGCCAGCGAGATGCTGAAGAACTCCAGGATCTGGATGCCCAGCACCGCGCTGGCCGCAATCACGAGGAAGGCCGAGAACGAAGCAGTCACCACCGTCTGGCGCCGCTGCGCTTGTGAAAAGCCCTGCGTGTAGTGGATGAAGAAGGGAACGATGGCCAGCGGGTTGACGATCGCCAGCAGCGTCACAAGAGGTTTGAAATCCATCCTAGCCTTTTGCGATCGACGCTTCCAGGCGCGCGATCTCCTCGGGCGTGGCGGGGTGGCGCCGGCCGAACATGCCGTAGCCTTCCATGTACAGGACTTTCTCTCCGTTCTGGTTGAACATCTCCCAGGACGACCGGATCAGGCCGGTGTCGGTGCGCGACCGCAGCGGCCGCGACTCCAACACCGTGTGCTGCAACCTGAGGGTGTCACCCGGGTACACGGGCTTGAGCCAGCGCAGGTTCTCCAGGCCCGGTGAACCCATGCTGGACGAATCGCGCAGGAAGTTGTCCACCGTGAGGCGCATGGCGAGCGCGCAGGTGTGCCAGCCGCTGGCGCACAGGTTGCCGAAGATCGAGTGGCGCCCGGCCAGCTCGTCCACGTGAAAGGGCTGCGGGTCGAACTGCTCGGCGAATTCCTTGATTTCTTCCGCGGTGACCGACGTCGTGCCCAGGTCGCGAACCGAGCCGGGTTCCAGGTCTTCCCAGTAATAAGTGGCATGTGCCATCAGCGGCCTCCAGAAACATCCACAAGTGACATGGTGGTGTAGCTGGCCTCGGGCGACAGCAGCCAGACGATGGCTTGTGCCACCTCCTGTGCCGATCCGCCGCGCTGCATCGGGACAAGGTGTTCCAGTTGCTTGACGCGGTCGGGGATGCCGCCCGATGCATGGATGTCCGTCTCGATCAGGCCCGGCCGCACTGCGTTGACGCGAATGCCTTCGGCCGCCACTTCCTTGGCCAGCCCCAGCGTGAATGCGTCGATCGCGCCTTTGGCGGCTGCGTAGTCGACGTACTGGCCGGGCGAACCCAGCCGTGCCGCGGCGCTCGACACGTTGACGATCGCGCCGCCCTGGCCGCCATGCCGCGTGCTCATGCGCCGGATCGCTTCGCGCGCGCAAACGATGGAGCCGATCACGTTGATGTCGAACATGCGCCGCAGCCGGGCCACGCCCATTTCGTCAACCCTGGAGGTGGCATCGACCACGCCCGCGTTATTCACCAGTGCGGTGAGCCGCCCCAGCTTCGCGTCGATCGCCTGGAACATGGCCATCACCTGGTCTTCCTGAGCCACGTCGGCTTGCACCGCGATCGCCTTGCCGCCGGCGGAGCGGATCTGGCCAACCACATCCTCGGCAGCGTCCGCGCGGGCGGTGTAATTCACGGCCACTGCGTACCCTTTGCTCGCGGCCAGCAGCGACGTCGCAGCGCCGATTCCCCGGCTGCCGCCGGTCACCAACAGAACCTGTTCCAAAAGCTTTCTCCTCACGCCGATCCGGCGGTAAGCTTGCACGCTCGCTGTCGCCATTACAGCAAAAGGAGATGCAGATGGGTAGTTTCGTTGACCTCAAGGCCGGTGACGGCAGCGTTTTCCCGGCCTACGTCGCCCAGCCCGCGGGCAAGCCCAAAGGCGGTGTCGTCGTGCTGCAGGAAATCTTTGGTGTGAACTCGCACATCCGCGCGGTCGCGGATGGCTATGCGGCGCAGGGCTACTTCACGGTCGCGCCCTCGACCTTCCATCGCGTCAAACAGGGCGTGGAACTCGGCTACAGCACCGAGGACATGAACGCCGGGTTCGCGCTCAAGATGGCAGTGGAGGCGCTGCCCGCGCCGGGGGTGCTGCAGGACATCCAGGCCGCCATCGACCACGCGGCACAAGCCGGCAAGGTGGGCATCGTGGGGTACTGCTGGGGTGGCCTGTTGACATGGCGCTCCGCGTGCATGCTCAACGGGCTCAGCGCCGCTGCGCCGTACTACGGCGGCGGCATGACGACGCCCGAAGAGATCGCCCGCAAGCCGAAAGTGCCGGTGATGGTGCATTTCGGCGACCAGGACAAGTGGATCCCGATGGATACCGTGGAGGCGTTCAGCAAGGCGCATCCAGAAGTCGAGGTGCTGGTCTATAACGCCAACCATGGCTTCAATTGCGACCATCGGGCGTCCTATGACGAAGCTTCCGCGAACCTGGCGCGTGAACGCACGCTCGCGTTCTTTGCCAAGCACCTGGGCTGACATGTTGCGATCCGGCCGCACATTCGCGTCGGTGGCCATGGTCGCGATCGCCTGTGCGGCTGGCGCGGCCGAGTACACCGGTCCGCTGTTCGACGCGCATCTGCACTACAACGAGGAAGCGCAAGGGCCGCATCCGCTGCCCGACGTGCTGGCGCGCATGCAGCGCAATGGGGTGAAGGCGATCGTGTCGAACTCCCGTCCCAACGACGGCACCAAGGCGCTGGCCTCATCGCCATTGACGGCGCAGGCCGGGGTCACGGTGGTGCCGTTCGTGCGCCTGTACCGCAACCGCGCCGACTACGACAACTGGTTTCGCGACGAGTCGATCTACGAGATGGTGCAAACCGAGCTTGCACGGGGCACAGCCGCCGGACCGTTTCGCGGCATCGGCGAATTCCACCTGTACGACAGCGGCAATGCCAACGGCGCCGTGGCGAAGAAGCTGATGGCGCTGGCCGAAGAGAAAGGCCTCGCGGTGCTGGCGCATGTGGACGACACGGCCATCGACTTGTTGATGGCCAATACGCCGTCCAAAGGCCAGAAGGCGCGGCTGATCTGGGCCCATACCGGCATTGGCGGCGCGCCGGCGCCACGAGTCGACGCGCTGTTTGCGAAGTACCCGCTGCTGATGGGAGAGCTGTCCTACCGGCCGGGCCTGACTTGCGACGGCTCGAAGCTTTGCCCGGAGTGGAGGGCGTTGCTGCTGAAATACCCGGGCCGTTTCATGATCGGCTCGGACACCTGGGTCAACCAGCGCTGGCTGTACTACGACGAGCTGATGAAGGGTTACCGCACCTGGCTGGGCGACCTGCCGGCCCACGTTGCGCACCGCATCGCGTGGGAGAACGGCGCCGCGCTGTTCGGCGTCAAGTGATCTAGGAGGGCTTCTTCGGCGCCTGCCCGCCCGTTTCGTCGCGGTAGGCTTCCTCGATCTGGTCGACCAGCGCATCGGGGCGGGTGGCTTCCTCCAGCGCCTTCACCTGCGGATCGTCGCTCACATGGTGGGCCCCCACCTTCCTGGCGATGCGCTCCAGGATCTGCAGCGCCTTGGTGTTTTCCTGCTCGGCCAGCAGGT
>DATHWV010000105.1:0-8227 GCA_035460205.1 Ramlibacter sp. | reverse complement strand
GCCTGAATCGCGCGCTCCTCCTCCATGTGGAGGAGGCTTCCTCCATGCTTGGACGCTAAGATGTGAACGTGTGTAAACACAGTCACTAGTTATTCGACAACCAACGAGGAGTGCGTATGGGCTGGTTCATGAAGGAACACGACATCTATATCGGGAGCATGCTCGACGAGCTGAGCCTGCGGTTTGCCCCGGCGCAAGGCAAGGACGGCCCGGTCGGCGGCATCGGCGAAATGGCCGTGCTCCAGAAGGAATTCAAGATCTTCAAGAAGGGCCGCCCGTTCAGCACCAGTATCTCGGTGCTCAACCTTGCCAGCCGCAACAGCGAAACCAAGAGCCGCTGGCTCGCCCTGCTGGGCAACCTGCACAAGCACCCGTCCAGCGTGGCCGGCCAGAACGGCGATGTCGCCATCGTCAACGCCCTGATCAAGAACCTGGCGGCCAAGAAGCCGATGCCGGTGTTCTTCACGTCGCACGAAATGAGCGGCGCCAAGGAAAACGAGCAGGTCCGCATCACAGCCAAGGCCCGCCCGGTTCACTACCTCGAGCAGGACTACATGGTGATCTCGCTGCCGATGCAGTCGGTGCAGGCGGCCGCCAAGAGCCGTGCAGCGAAGGCCGCCGGCAAGCCGAAGGCCAAGAAGAAGTAAGCCGGCACGGCGCGAGCGATGGCCAGCCGCGGAAAGGCAGCAGGACCGCGGCTGCCGCCGCCGCTGGCCGAGGTCGGGCACTACTACGACCTCAAGGCCCGCCGCCATGGCCCCACCCCGCGCGGGGTCGACTGGCCCGATGCGCCATCGCAGGCATTGCGGTTCGCGCAACTGCTCAAACTCTGCGACTTCGCCCAGCCCCGGTCACTCAACGACCTGGGCTGCGGCTATGGCGCCTTGCTGGACCACCTGCGACAACACCACCCAGGCGCCGCCGTCGACTATCGCGGCGTCGATGTCGCGCCGTCCATGATCGAACTGGCGCGGCAGCGCCATGCAGCCACGCCCACATCGGCGTTCGTGGTCGCGTCGTCGCCCGGCCGTGTCGCAGACTACTCGGTGGCCAGCGGCATCTTCAACGTCAAGCTGGAGTGCGCTGAGCCGGCGTGGGAAGCGCTTGTCGCAGCGACGCTGGCCGACCTTTCGGCGCACAGCCGCATCGGTTTTGCCGCGAACTTCATCGAGCCCGCCCAGCCCGGTGTGGACAGTCCCCACCAGCTGTACCGCGTGGCACGCGCGCGCTGGACGGCGCACTGCATCGGCAAACTGGGCTGCCAGGTGGAGATCGTGGACGGCTACGGCCTGCCGGAATACACGCTCATCGCGCGCAAGCATTCATGAGCGGGCTTGCTGTGTGCCTGCGGCGCGGGCGCGCTGGAGGTGGGGCACGAGCGTATGGGCGCCGGTGAACCGGATCAGCCGCTCCGCCTCGTCGAGGTGCTGCGCATCGTCCCCTGCGGCCTGCTCGGCGCAAGCCTGCAGCTCGCCCAGGACGATCATGGCGCGGCACTCCGAGAAGCGGTTGCTGCGCAGGCGCGACAGCCGCACGCTCTCCTGCGCTTCCTGCCTGGCCTGGTCCCACTCGCGCAGCTCCATCGAGCACTCCGCCATGGCCGCCAGGATCTCGGTCTCGAAGTCCACCGCGACCCGTGTGCGGTGGATGATGCGCAGCGCCTCGGCCAGCGTCTTGCGGGCCTTCTCGTGCTGCCCCTCGGTCAGTTCCGCCAGGCCGGTGCAGAACGGCGCGAACACGCTGGAGTACGGATTGGGATACTGCTGCGCGATCTGCGCGACCGCCTCGGCATGCTGGCGCGCGATCTCGGGGTCGCGCTTGCACCATGCGAGGTCCACATGGATGTGGTGGGCAATCTGCCGCAGCACGGGGTCTTCGGACGCCAGTGCCGCCTGCGGCATGCCCGCCAGCGCGGCAATCGCATCGTCAAATCGGCCCATCCGGTTGAGAAGGCGCACGCGGATGGCCAGGGCCCAGTCTTCCAGGCTGAAGCCGATGAACTCGCGGTCGAAGCGGTCGATCCGGTGAAGGTCGCGCATGGCGACATCGTTGGCTGCGAGCCCTTCGTCCAGCAGGCCGGCCCATGCACACGCGTGGCTGAGTGCCAGGTGCAGCGTCGCGCTGCGGCCCGGGTCATCCTGTCCCGAACCCATCTGCATCGCGCGGCGCACGCTTTCCACGTAGCTGTCAGCCGATCCGCCGCTGCCCTGCAGCATGCGACCTTGCGCGAACACGAGCAGCTGCGGCAGGCGGGGATCCGCGTCGCTCGCAAGCTCCAGCGCTTCCGAAATGAGTGCGCCCACGTCGTCCAGGCTCATGCCTTCACGCCAACCCAGGTACACGATGCGGCCGGCCGCCAGGGCCCGCAGCTTGGAGATCTCGGTAGTGCGCGGCAACCCGGCCAGCAAGGTGTGCACCTTGTGCCAGTGGCGGATCGCCTGCGCCGGGTTGGTCGAGCCCACCCATGCCGCCGCACGGGCGTTGTAGCGCGCGGCCGGAACATGCTGGCCGGCTTCTTCGTAGTGATAGGCGATCAGGCCGGCGAACTCGTCTAGCTGGTCCGCGCAATAGATTTCCATCGCGGCGGCAACACGCGAGTGGATGTGCCCGCGCCGCACCTTGAGCTGGCTGCTGTAGGCGACTTCCTGGATCAGCGGATGGCGGAAGGCGAAGCGGCGGCCCGTCAGCGCCGGTTGCGGCAGGATCAGGCCGCTGCGATACAGGCCATCAAGGCCGCGCTCGATTTCACTGGCGATCGGGCTGGCGACATGCTCGAGCACCGACAGCGGAATGTCCTTGCCGATGATGGCGCACATCTGCAGCACCGTCTTCTCCGGCTCACCGAGACGGTCCAGCCGCGCCCCGATGACGGCGCGCACGGTGGCGGGCAAGGCCCGCTCCACCTCGGCGAGACCGCCGGCCGGCAGGCCGGCGCCCGCAGCGAGGATGTTGCTTTCCGCCAGCGTGCGAACCAGTTCTTCGGCGAAGAACGGGTTGCCCCCGCTGCGCCGGCACACCAGCGCGCACACCTCGGGTGAATCGCTGACCGGCGCCATCAACTCGGCCACCATGGCGTCCATCTCGTCCGCGGGCAGCTCGCCCAGTTCGATCTGCTCGAAATGCGGCACGCGCAACCAGGGGCAGTGGTAAGACCCGCGGTAGTTGAGCAGCAACAAGGTCCGCGTGCCGGCCACCGCATCGACCAGGGCCGAGATGAACTCCTCGCTGGCCTCGTCGAGCCAGTGCAAGTCCTCGATCAGGATCAGGCGCCGCTGGCCGGGCTCATGGCGCACCAGGTCCTTGAGCAGGCCCAGCAGGCGCGACTGGCGCGCCCGCGGACCGGCCTGCGACGGCGCCGCGCCGGCGGCGGCCACGCCGAAGAAGTCGAACAGCAAGTCCAGGTCTTCCGCCGCCACATCCAGTGGAGCGAAACGCGCGGCAATCCGCTCGCGCACGCGGGCAGCGTCGTCGCCCGCGGCCACGGAGAAAAAGTAGGTCCGGAACAGCTCCAGGATGGGCGCCAACGGCAGGGCGTGGCCGTAAAGCTGCGCCCTCACCTCGTAAACCGGGATCGCGCGGCCGCGGCACATCACCGCGAACTCGTGGCACAAGCGGCTCTTGCCGGCACCCGGCTCGCCGACGATGCCCAGCACACGGGAGGTGCCCGCCTCGATGGCGTCCAGCGCCTGCGCCACCTGCGCCAGCTCGCGTTCGCGACCGCGGAATGTGGCGGTGCGAACGCCACGCGAACCCATGTTGAGGCCGGAGACGGTGATGGCGCTCAGCGTGTGCAACGGGACCGCTTCGCGGATGCCCTTGAGGAAGTGCGAGCCTTGCGGGTCGGTCTGGCAGCTCGACCCCGCCAGGACGCGCGTGGCTTCGGTCAGGCAGATCGCCCCGGGTTCGGCGAGCGCGACCACCCGGCTGGCCACGTGGATGGTGAGTCCATGCGCACCGCCGCCCTGGCCGTCGTGCGCATCCTGCGGGTCGGAGGCCACTTCGCCGGAGTGCAGGCCGACTCGAATCGAGAGGCCGCGCGGATCCTGGCCAAAGACCTGTTGCATGTGCAGCGCCGCCTGGCAGGCCAGCAGCGCATGGCCCTCGAGCGTACGCGGCACACCGAACAGCGCCATCACACCATCGCCCAGGGTGCGGACGACGGTACCGCCGAAGCGCTCGACCGAGTGGCGCATGCGCAGCACCGCGGGCCGCAAGTGGCCCATGGCTTCCTCGGGGTCCATGCCCGCGATCAGTTCGGTGGAGCCGACCACGTCGGCGAACAGCACGGTGGCCTGCTTGAGCTCACCCCATTGGGGCGCCTGTTCCGCGGCGGCGCGGACGGCCGGCGATGCAACCGGGCAGCCACAGTGGCCGCAGTAGCGCGCCCCTTGCGCGAGGTCGCGTCCGCATTGCGCGCAGGCCAATTCCAACTGCGTACCGCAGTTTCCGCAAAACCGGTTGCCGGTCGGATTGACCGTCATGCAGGACAAACAGCGCATGCCACCCTTCTCGACCCGCACCGCAAGGTGCAATCGAAGCCCCGAGGATAGCAAACACCGGCTCTGCCGCGCGGGTTGCCGCAGGGCTAGGGCAGGACTTTGACCTTCTTCCAGGCCGCGATGACGGCCTTGTGTTCAGCCGAGCGGTCGCCGAACAGTTGCGCGGCGGTGGCAGCGGTCGCATCGGCGGCGTCGCGGAACGTGGACTCGCGCGTGAGGCGCTCGACGGCTTCGTACCAGATCGGCCCGGCCTTCTCCCACGAGCGGCCGCCGATGCCCGAGGCCGCCAGGTAGAAAGCACGGTTGGGGATGCCCGAGTTGGTATGCGCATCGCCACCCCGGACGAAGCCGGCCATGTCCCTGGGCTGGTCGTCATCGTCGTAGGTGTGTGTGGTGTCGCCGGGGAATTTCAGCGAGCGCACCGCCTTGCCGATGTGGGGGGCGAGGATGCCTTCGCCCACCAGCCAGTTCGCCTCGTGCACGTCCTGCTTCAGGTGCCACTGCTTGACCATGCTGGCGAAGACGTCGGACAGCGATTCGTTGAGCGCGCCCGCCTCGCCCACCAGGTTCACCTTGCGGCCGGTCCGCTGCTCGCCCAGGCCGCCCGCGATGCGGTGCTGCGTCACGGCGTGGGTGAGTTCGTGGGCGACGATATCCAGGGACTGGGCGAAGCCGAGCACATGAACGCCATCGCCGTCGCCAAAGAGCATCTCCTTGCCGGACCACATGGCATTGGCAAAGCGCTCGCCATAGTGCACCGATGAGACGACCGGCACGCCGTGGCCGTCCAGCGACTTGCGCTTGAACACCTTGGCGTAGAACTCCAGCGTGATGCCCAGGTTGGCATAGGCGTGGTTCACCGTCGGGTCGGCCGAAGCGGCATCTCCCTCGTCGCGCGCCAGCTTGCCGGGCAGGCGCATCTTGCCGCCAGCGTCATGGACGCAGCGATGACCCCAGGCATGCGCGGGTGGGCCTGCACGGTGCGCGGCCTGGTCGGCCTTGGAGCGGCGATGGGAGCGCAGGTGGGCTGAGGCCTGCTCGTGCGCCCGCAGCAGGCCGGCGGCATCGGGATCGCCCGACTTCGCGGCGACGTGGCGCAACACGCGCGCCGGCAGCGCGCAGCAGACACAGTGGATCCGGTCGGCCTGCGGCGATGGCTCCAGCAGCGATTTCACCAGCGGGCCGGCAGCTTCTTGAGCAGCGTGATGCGCTTGACGCCCAGCTCGATGTAGCCGCCCTTCTCCAGGTCCTTGAGCAGGCGGCTCACCATCTCGCGCGAAGCACCGACGCGGCTGGCGATGCTCTGGTGGGTGATCTGGGTGAGCAGGACCGGCGCGTTGGCGCGGGCCGGGCCTTCCTGGCCTTCGAGCATGGCGATGACGCGCCCGTACACGTCCAGCAGGGCCATGTTGCGCGCGGTCTCGGTGGCCGCGCGGGCGCGGCGGATCACCTGGGCGACCAGGTCCAGCGCAAACTCGGGTTCATCGGCCAGGTGTTCGCGCACCGAGGCGCGGCTGACCACGGAGCACACGCAGGGCTCCAGCGTCATGACCGACGCCGAGCGCGGCCCGCCGTCGAGCGACATTTCCCCGAAGTAGTCGCCCGCGTCGATGTCGCCATAGGTGATTTCGCGGCCGTTCTGGTCGGTGGAGAAAACCTTGACACTGCCTTGCAGCAGCACGAACAACGAATCGCCCATTTCGGCTTCGTTGATGATGACGCTGTTCTTCTTGTAGTTGCGCAGGACACCGCGCAATGCAAGGGCCCTCAGGCCGGGATTCAGGGCGGCGACCAGTTTCTCATTGGCCGCGGACAGGCTCGACGCGTTCATTGTGTGGATCCCCCAACGGCCGAACTCTAGCAGAGGTTTCGGGGGCCTTTCACGCTGCCCGTGCTCAGTGCATCGGCTCGTGGCGGAACGGTGCGGCCACCGGCGGCAGCACTGCCACGCGGTTGACCAGTTCGCGCACGCCGCTCGAGCGGGTCTTGGCGCACAGGCTGCGAACATGGCTGCGCACGGTGGACACGGCCACACCCAGCTGGCGCGCAATCTGCGGCGCGGAGAAGCCCTGGCAGAGGATGCCCAGCACCTGCTCCTCGGTGGCGGTCAGGCCGTGGCTGCGCGCAAAGAAGCAAAGCATCAGCGATTCGCAGACGGATGCCCGCGCAAAGAGCAGCGCAGCGCGGGGCACGGGATTGGCCGGGTCGGTCTTCAGGGGCAGCACGGCCAGCGTCAGGCAAGGGCCGTCGTCGGCAGCCAGGTCGATCAGGCTGCGCTTGCCGTCGGCGGCCTTGGACAATGCGTCCTGCAGCGTCTTGATTCCGTCGCCGGTGAACGCCTGCAGCCAGCTGTGACGCATGCCCAGCGCGCGTCGTCGCGCAAGTTCGTGGCGCGCCGCCTGGTTGGCGTGAAGCACCCGGCCCTCCACCGTGGTCACGACGATGCCGTGCGCCAATTCGTCCATCACCAGCGCCAGGCCGGAGCCCGCGGCGGCATCGTCCCCACCCAACAAGGCGCCAACGGAAATGGCGCTGTCCAGAAGCATGTCCATCTCATCCCCCAACCCTTTGTTTGTTCAGCAGAGGATAGGAATGCGGCTGCCTGGCTGGTTGTGAATATGCCGGGGCGTTCTTGTGACAAATTCACCGGATCGGTGGGCCCGCCAGCAGCGCCATGGTGTGCGACATGACATCGGGGTGGAAGCCCAGGCTCACGTGGGCGACGCCCTGCAGCAGGCGGTTGTCGGCCCCGGCCAGCGTGGCCGTGGACGCGGGGAACACGATGTTGTCGCAGTTGGAATACCAACAGGTGAAGCCGACCGCCGGCATCGCCAACTGCCGCAGCCACTCGCCCTGGCGCCGCATCTGCCGCCCGTTTTCAAGGTGGCTGAATTGCGCGAGCCAGGTGCCATGGTGGGGTGACCCGATCGTGACCACGTGATGCACGCGCGCGTCGGCAGACATGCTTCGAAGCCACGCCCGCGCGGCCAGCCCGCCCATGCTGTGGCACACCAGCACCGGCGCCATGCCGGTCGCCTTGGTCACGCGCTGGACGGCATCCTCGATGATGGGCGCGTAGGCGTCGATGGACCCGAACACCGGCTCCAGGTTCACCGCCGCAAAGCAGTGACCGCGCGACTGCAGCTGCTTGAGCCACGGCGTCCAGAAGCCGCGGTTGCAAACAAAGCCATGGATGAAGACGACACCGCGCTGCGCCGGTCGGCCCGGCGGTGACTCCAGATCGTCGGGCACCTCGCGCCAGCGGAACGGCTGGCGCCAGCAGAACACCCGCGCCGCGTCGATGGTTTCGCCCACCCACGCGCGCACCAGCTGCGCCCCGGTCGGACGCGGCGCGGGGTCGCCGCCGCCGATGAACCGCAGTGCGACGAATTCAATCGCGAGGACCAGCGAATAGAAGAAGGTGATCAGCAGGAAGCCGGCCACCGCGATCCGCGGTGACGTGTTCCAGTGCCAGGCCAGCCACGCCGTTGCGCCGGCGAGCGTAGACAGTGTGGTCAGTTGCTGGAGGCGTGCCAGTGAGGAACGCGTTTGCATCACGCGAGTATCACATCCTGCCCCGAGAGGCGCTTCGCCAGGCCCTGGGCCAGCCGGTTCGTGATGCCGTAGATCGAGAGCTGCGGGTTGGCGCCGATGCTGGTCGGGAAGATGGAGCCGTCATGGATCGACAGGTTGTCGAGCTGCCAGTGAATGCCATCGGGGCGGGTGAC
>DATHWV010000104.1:0-8285 GCA_035460205.1 Ramlibacter sp. | reverse complement strand
TGCGCAGGTGGATGCCTTCTGCGACGCCCTGAAGCTCTTCAAGCTCGGCTATTCCTGGGGCGGGCCGGTCAGCCTGGTGGTGCCGTACGACATCAAGTCGATGCGCAGTTCCCGCTTCGGGGAATGTCCGTACAAGGGCGTGCTGGTGCGCTTTTCGGTGGGCCTGGAGGCGGTGGAAGACCTGCGCGCCGACCTGGAACAGGCGCTGGGCGCTCTCGCCTGAAAGAAGGCGGGGCGCGGCTACCCGGGCGGGCTTTTATCGCTTACATTGGCGCCATCGACAGATAGAAACGGAAGGCCCTGTGGCTACACCCAATTACGGTTACGAGAAGCGCCAGAAAGAGCTTGCCAAGAAGCGCAAGAAGGAAGACAAGCTCAAGGCCAAGGCCGAACGCAAGCAGGGTGACCCGGCGGGCTCACCGGACGATTCCGGCGAGCAGGGTGGAGGCGGCCAGCCGCCCGAAACGCCCGCCCAGCCCTGAGCCGGGCCCCCTACAGAGAGCAATCAGGGCCCCGCGAGAATTTCCCTCGCCAACACGGACATCGCTTGCGCCGACCGGCTGGTCGGCGCAATTGTTTTGGCGTCGCCAAAACGCGTGAAGTTGCGTGCGATCGATGTGGCATAGCCCGGGTCGTAGTGCTTGAGCAGCAGCTCGCGCACTACGTGCTCCGTCTGCCCGGCCGTCACCTGGGCTTGCCAGCCCTGCACCACGGCCTTGCCACGCAATTCGGTCAGCGCGCCCAGGCGATCGTTGAACAGTGCGGCGTCACTGGCAAAGAATTCGTAGTCCTCCATCAGGAGGGCTACCCGCTCGTCATCGGCCAGCTCCAGCCGCAGGCATTCGCTGGCCCGCATGCGCTCGATCAGCGACTCCGGCACGGCCAGGTTGCCCACCTTGCGGCTTTCGCTTTCGACGAAAACCGGACGGCTCGCGTCGAAGCGCCGCAGCTGGTCCCACACCAGCGTGTCGAAGCGCTTCTGCGTGGGCTGCGGCTGCCCGGGGATCATGCCCAGCACCGAACTGCGGTGGCTGGCCAGGGCTTCCAGGTCCAGCACCTGCGCGCCTTCGGCCGCCAGCGCGTGCAGCAACCGCGTCTTGCCCGAGCCGGTTGGGCCGCACACGACCCGGTAGTCGAAGCGCCCGGCCAGCTCGGGCAGCGCCGCGAGCACCGCGGTTCGGAACGCCTTGTAGCCGCCCTGGATGACGTTGACCTTGAAGCCGATCTGGTCCAGCACCAGGCCCAGCGAACCGCTGCGCTGGCCCCCTCGCCAGCAGTACAACAGCGGCTTCCAGGTGCGCGGCTTGTCCATCACTTCGCGCTCGATGTGCCGCGCGATATTGGCTGCTACCAGTGCGGCCCCGTGCTTTCTCGCTTCGAACGGGCTGACCTGCACATAGGTCGCGCCGACGAACGCGCGCTCCACGTTGTTGAGCGACGGCCAGTTCACCGCGCCCGGCAGGTGGTCGAGTGCGTACTCGTCTTCGCTGCGCGCGTCGACGATGGTGCTGAAGTCGTCCAGCGCTGCGATCGCGTCCGCCGCCTGGATCGGTTGCGCGCTCACGGCCGCGCCGCCTTGGCCGGCGCCCGGGTGCCGAGCAGCTTCTTCAGCTCCGGCCAGATGTTCTCCAGGATCAGCGGGTGGGCCTCTTCCTTCGGATGGATGCGGTCGTTCTGGAACATGCGCGTCGGGTCGGCGCCGTCGGCCACGCCCTTCAGCATGAAGGGCACGACCCCCGCCTTGTGTTCCTTGCCCACCGCCTGGTAAAGGCCGGCGAACCGGTTGGCGTAGTCAGTGCCGTAGTTGGGCGGCACCTGGATGCCCACCAGCAGCACCTGCGCTCCCGCGCCCTGTGCGGCGCGTGTCATGAACGAGAGGTTGTCCTGCGTCATGCCCAGCGGCAGGCCGCGCAGCGCGTCGTTGGCGCCCAGTTCCAGCACCACGATGGACGGCTTGTGCCGCTCCAGCAGCGCCGCCAGCCGTGAGCGGCCGCCGGAGGTGGTGTCGCCGCTGATGCTGGCGTTGACCACCGGCGGGCTGCCTTTCTGGGAGGAAAGACGCTTTTCGAGCAGGGCAACCCAGCCGGTGCCGCGCTTCAGGCCATACTCGGCGGAAAGCGAATCACCGACCACCAGGATGGGGCCGGGCACAGCCGCCATGGCGGGGGCGACTGTGGCCAAGCCCGGCACGGCATAACAACCAGCTAATGCGGCCGCGATAAAGTGGCGGCGGCTCCAACTTCCAGCAAACATGTCCGATCCCATCATTTCCGTCGAGCACGTCCACAAATCGGTTACCGACTCGACCGGTACGCTCGACATTTTGCGCGATATCGACTTCTCGCTGGCTCCGAAGGAAACGGCAGCGATCGTGGGCGCCTCCGGTTCGGGCAAAAGCACTTTGCTGTCCATCATCGCCGGGCTCGACACGCCCACCAGCGGGACCGTGCGGCTGGCTGGCAGCGACCTGTTCGCGCTGGACGAGGATGAGCGGGCTGCACTGCGGGCGCGCCAGGTCGGTTTCGTCTTCCAGAGTTTCCAGCTGCTGGGCAACCTCACCGCGCTGGAGAACGTGATGCTGCCGCTCGAACTGGCCGGCCGCAAGGATTCGCGCAAGGCCGCGAGCGAGATGATGGCGCGGGTGGGCCTGGGCCAGCGGCTGGGCCATTACCCGCGCGTGCTCTCCGGTGGCGAGCAGCAGCGCGTGGCACTGGCACGGGCGTTCGTCGTGCAGCCCGCGGTGTTGCTGGCCGACGAGCCGACCGGCAGCCTGGATTTCGCAACCGGCGAGACAGTGATGGAGCTGATGTTCGACCTGAACCGGGAGCAGGGCACGACGCTCGTGCTGGTGACGCACGACCGCGCGATCGCCCAGCGCTGCGAGCGGCGGATCACGATCGAGGCGGGCCGGATCGCCGCCTGAGCCGGCTACTTGTGGCGGCGCGGCAGCGACTTCTTCAGTGCCTGGATGAAAGCCTCGCGCTGCGCCGGCTGGTCGATGGTGTCGGCCACCGCCTCGATGAATTCCCTGAAGCTGTGGCGGCGGGCCAGTTCCTTGCGCACCAGCATCTTCGCCATCGGGCCGATGTACTTGCCCAGTGCCTGTTCGATCACCGCCAGTTCCTCGGGCGGGACGTCGATCATCGGCCGGCTGCCGGCGCCCGCCATGGGCACGCTGACAGGCTGGCTGCGTGAGCTTGGGCCCAGCGCGCCGAATGCGCTGTTGCCACGCCCCGGACCCGATGGGCTGCTCTGGCTGGCAGGCGGCCGGCTGGAGGGCTGGCTCTGGCTGGCGCGACCCAGGCTGTTCTGGCCGGCAATGAATGCTTCCCGCGCCTTGGGCTCCTGGATCGAATGTGCCAGCGTGTTGCGCAAGGCCTGGATGCTGCCCGCGAGCGGCTGTGCCTTGCGCACCAGGATGCGCGCCAGCGGGCCGATGTTGCGGGCGAGCTCCAGCTCGACGTCGTTCACCTCTTCAGGGTCCAGCGCCCGGCCCGAGTGGGACGGCCGGGTCTGCGTGTAGCCGGTGGAAGGGCCGCCCCGCGCGGTGGTGGCGGTGGGTGAATCGCCGCGGCCCGGCGCCAGGACCGAATAGACCTCGTGCAGCCGCCCATGCTTGTCCTCGTACTGGCCCAGGTACTGGAACAGGTCGGCGGTGTGGTCGGTGATGCGGGAAATGACCTCGTAATACGAGCGCGAGACCAGCACCTGGTTGCCCTGCGCGAAGTCCATGATGCGCTGGGCCACGTTGATGCCGTCGCCCACCACGTTGACCCGCTCGTTGACGTCCGAGATCACGCGCACCGGGCCCATGTGCAGCCCGACCCGGATGGCCAGCAGCGCGCCGTAGCGCTGGCCCAGCAAGTCTCGCAGCAGCATGGCCGAGTGCAGCGCCTCTTCCGGGTCGCCCATGAAGCAGATCGCCATGCCTTCGCTGGTCTCGATGGAAATCCGTGTCTCTTCGGGCACGCCCTTGAGCGCCTTGGCGACCAGTTCGCCGAACAGCTTCTTCAGGTCGTCCTGCTGCACCGGTGACCGTCCGGGATGTCCCGCCAGTTCAAGGAACATGATGGTGCACAGCAGGTTGCGGCGCAGCGCGGCGCTGGGACTCGTGGGCGCCGAGCCGGGGATCGACGGCGCGTGGCCGGCGGCCGTGATGGCTTGCCGGTCGGCCGGCGCTTCGGCCACGGCCGCGGACGACGCGGGTTTTTCGGAACCCTGGATGGCCGAACGGAACAGCGCCACGGATTGCGGCCGGCGGCCCTCGTCAGGGTTCATCGCCCACACGATGGCGTCGAGCAGCGCCGCGCCGAACACCTTGGGCTCAGCGAGGGTAGATGCCGGCACCAGCGAGTCGAGCTTGACCCGCGCAGCGGATTCCACCGGCTTCTTGCCCGTGGTCATCCAGTACATCACCGCCCCGAGCGAATAGATGTCCGTCCACGGTCCCTGGTTGCCCTGCGAGTGGTACTGCTCGAAAGGCGCGAAGCCCGGGCTCACGATGTTGGTGAGGTCCTTGTTGGCGCTCACGCGGCGTGCAGCGCCGAAGTCCAGCAGCACCGGCGTGCCGTCCGCCCGCACATAGATGTTGTCAGGCTTGATGTCGCGGTGCAGGAAGCCGGTCTTGTGCACGGCCTCGAGCCCGTCGAGCACCGGGTAGATGATGGAAAGCAGGGATCGCTGCGACAGCGGGGCGTTCTGCGGGACCCAGCGCTTGAGCGACAGGCCGGACTCGTACTCCATCACGATGTAGGCGGTGGCGTTGTCGCGGAAGTAGCGCAGCACCCGCACGATGTTGGGGTGGCGGAAAGTGGCGAGCGCGCGGGCCTCGTCCAGGAAGCGCTCCAGCCCCCAGTCATACTGCTCCTGCTGCTCGGGGCTGCCGCCGCGTACCTTGACGGTGTGGTCGCCGCCGCGGGTCACCAGGTCGGCGGGGAAGTACTCCTTGATTGCGACCGGCAGCTGCAGGTTGCTGTCGCGCGCGAGGTAGGTGATGCCGAAGCCGCCGCCACCCAGCGGGCGCTCGACGACATAGTCGTTCAGGCGGTAGCCACCGGGCAAGGTAGCGGCATCGTCCGGCGGCGCCGGTGGTGGGGAAGGGTCCGCGCCCGTAGCCATCCGGAGGATTCGGCGACCTTACTGGTCACCGATCATCTGCATCGCCTTCTCGAGGCTTCGGCGCATGCGGTTGAACGAACTGCCCAGCACGGCGACTTCATCCTTGCCCTTTTCGTTGAACTCGGGCGCGTCGAAGTCGCCGGTGCTGATCTTGTCGGCCGCCTGCGACATGCGGCGGATGGGCCGCACGATCAGCCAGGACAGCATGATGTTCAGCACGACGAAGACCGCCATGAACACGGCGGCCAGCGAGATCATGAAGGTGTTGAACGCGCGTTCGGCCTTTTGCAGCGGCACGTCCATCGGCACGCTCACCATCTGCGCGCCCACGATCTCGTTGTGCTTCCAGCCGAAGCCGTTGGCCTCGCCGTAGATCTTGATCATGGTGGGTGGCGCCGCGGCCGCGGTGCTGTGGCACTGCAGGCAGGCCGGGTTGGTGATCTTGATGGGCTTGGCGATGTAGAGGCTGCGGCCCGTGCCGGCCTGGCGCTCGCCGACGATTTCCTTCACGTCCGGATAGTTGCGGAAGCGGTTGACGACGTCGGCCTCCCAGTCGGCCGTGCGGTTGCGCGGGTTGGTCGGGTTGAGCGTGGCTTCCTTGTAGCTGTACTCGGTGTACTGCTTGCGCAAGGTATTGATGGTTTCGGTCGCGGCGTAGGCAGGCACGGTCTGCGGCAGGAACACCTCCTCAAGCTGCTTGATCAGGTGGGGACGGATCTGGTCCACCGTGTAGGTGCGCATGGAACCTGCGGCCTCGAGCATGAGGCGCGCATCGCGCACCACCTCGTCACGGGCGTTCTCCTGCAGCAGCTGGCGCGAAATGAAACCGGCTGCCCCGAACCCGGCCAGGAACACGACGACCAGCACCAGGTTGAATTTAAGCCGGAGCCCCATAATCTCTGTCCTCTCGAATGTGGACTATTTTATACATGGGAGGTGCGCCGCCACGGGATAATCCTGTGATGTCCTCCCCCAAAGTCCTGTTCGGGTTCCACGCCGTCGGCGTGCGCCTGAAGACCGCGCCGCGGTCCATCATCGAGATATACGCCGACCCCACCCGAAAGGATGCACGGATGCGGCAATTCCTGGAGCGCGCCAATGAGGCCGGCGCCCGTGTCATCGAGGCCGACGGCATGCGGCTGGCCAAGCTGGCGGGCAGCCACGGCCACCAGGGCATCGCCGCCCGGGTGGAGCCGCTGGCGATGACGAATTCACTGGACGACCTGCTTGACGGCATCCAGGGACCGCCCTTGTTGCTGGTCCTGGACGGCGTGACGGACCCTCACAACCTCGGCGCCTGCCTGCGCGTGGCGGACGGCGCGGGCGCCCATGCGGTGATTGCCCCGAAGGACCACGCCGCCGGCATCAATGCCACTGTCGCCAAGGTGGCAAGTGGGGCCGCCGAGACCATGCCGTATTTCATGGTGACGAACCTCGCCCGTACGCTGGGCGAGCTCAAGGAGCGCAGCATCTGGTGCATTGGCACCAGCGACGATGCGCCGCGCACGGTGTACCAGGCCGACCTGAAGGCGCCCGTGGCGCTGGTGCTGGGCGCGGAGGGCGCCGGCATGCGTCAGTTGACGCGCAAGACCTGCGACGAGCTGGTGAGCATCCCCATGCGCGGCGCGGTGGAGAGCCTGAACGTATCGGTGGCCAGCGGCGTGTGCCTGTACGAGGCGCTGCGCCAGCGCAGCTGACGCATGGAGGAAACCGTCCGCGAATGGCTGCGCGCCGCCCGGCGCATCGCCGTCCTGACGGGCGCGGGCATGAGCGCCGAGTCGGGTGTACCGACCTTTCGCGACGCGCAGACGGGCCTCTGGGCCAAGTACGACCCGGCGCAGCTGGCCACCGAAGAAGCCTTCCGGGCGAACCCGTCGCGCGTCTGGGAGTGGTATCTCTTCCGGCGCGACCTGATCGCCAAGGTCTCGCCCAATGCCGGCCACCATGCGCTGGCTGCTTTCGCGCAGCGTCATCCCGGCCGCATGACCCTCATCACCCAGAATGTCGACGGCCTGCACCAGCGGGCGGGAAGCGTCGGCGTGCTGGCCCTGCATGGCAACATCTTCGAAGACAAGTGGCTCGACATGCCACGCGACTGCTGCAACGCGGATGCCGTCGTGGCCGCCAGCCCGCCATACTGCGACCGCTGCGGCAACATGATGCGTCCGGGCGTGGTGTGGTTCGGTGAGGCACTGCCGTTGCAGGCGCTGGACTCGGCCCAGGCGGCGGCCCGCGATTGCGACCTGATGCTGGTCGTGGGCACCTCCGGCGTCGTGTACCCGGCCGCCGGCCTGGCGCACCGCACGGCCGGCAAGGTGGTCATCATCAACCCCGAGCCGACCGAACTGGACGACACTGCCCATGCGGTGCTGCGCGGCAAGGCGGCGCAACTCTTGCCACAACTCCTCAAGGATTGATACATGCGTGACTTCAAGCTTGCTGCCCTCGTGGCCGTGTCGCTGGCCCTGGCCTCCTGTACGCAGGAACAGCAGAACAAGCTGGGCCGGGACATCCAGAACTGGACCGGCACCAACGGCGTGATGGAGATCTACGCCGGCGACAAGCTGGTGCGCCGCTTCCTCAAGGTGGACAAGGTCAGCACCGCGCTGGGCACCGAGGACGGCAAGCCGCGCGCCTATCGATTCGGCTACGGCGTGCTGGACGAGAACCTGAACTTCGTCGTCGATCCGGGCGAGAAGAAGGTGTACTTCGAGGTCAGCGACTACAGCCACTACGTGTTCTTCGAGAACCCGCGTTGACGGGCTAACATCGGCGAACCATTTGACGGAGTCCACCACCATGTCCACCGGCACAGTCAAGTTCCACCGGGTCATCCGCTCGACGCCAGACCGGCTCTACCGCGCATTCCTCGATCCGGCCGCCATGGCCAAGTGGTTGCCGCCCAATGGCTTCACGGGCACCGTCCACCAGATGAACGCGAAGGTCGGCGGCAGCTGGCGCATGTCGTTCACCAACTTCACTTCCGGCGGCGGCCATTCGTTCGGCGGCAAGTACCTCGAGCTGGTGCCCGGCGAGCGGCTGCGCTACACCAGCGTGTTCGACGACCCGAACCTGCCCGGCGAAATGCAGACCACGGTGCTGCTGCGGCACGTGCCCCCGTTCGGCACCGAGATCAACATCACGCAGGAAGGCATCCCCGCCGTCAT
>DATHWV010000103.1:0-3866 GCA_035460205.1 Ramlibacter sp. | reverse complement strand
GCACCAGCCGCCAACGCGGCGTCGGCGACCACGCGGCCATGGCCGCCCGCACCCAGGATCAACAAGCTAGCCACGGCGAAAGTGCCCCCGGTTTCAATAACTGTTTACTTTTTCGAGGAGGTCGGGCCCGGCCGGCAGCGTGGCCAGCAAATGGGCGATGCGTTCGCCTGCCCTGCCCTCACCCCAGCGATTGTCACACGGCCAACGGCCGTGGCCCAGCGCCGCGCGCAGGCCCGCTTCGATGGCGCCGGCCTCGGCCGGCACGTCGTTCACGTTGGCATTGCGCTCACGCAATCTTTGCCGGTCGCCGATGTTCAACACCGGCGTGCCGAAAGTGGCCGCCTCGATGATGCCGGACGAGGAGTTGCCCACCAGCACCTCGCAATGGCGCAAGGCCGCCGCGAACAGGGGGCGTGGTACGTGACGCAGGCGCACCGACCCGCCCGGCAAGGCCACTTCGTCCAGCGCGTCCAGGATCTCCTGCGAGCCGGCGTCCGCGTTGGGCTCGAGCCAGACCACGGGCAGTCCCACCTTGTCGATGGCGCGCAGCAAAGACACCGTCTGCGCCTTGGCCTGGCCCGCCTGCTGCACCACCGGGTGGAACACCACGAGCAGGAAGGGCCCGGTGCCCGCCAGGCCCAGCGCACCGGCGCAAGCCTCGCGATCCATCGCACCCAGCGCGGCCAGGCCGTCCAGGCCGGGCGCGCCGGTAACGAAGATTCGGTCGCCATCCTCGCCCATGCGGATGAGGCGCTCGCGCGATTGCCCGGTGGCCACGAAGTGGTAGGTGCTGAGCTTGCTGATGGCGTGGCGAACCGGTTCGTCCACGGTACCGGAGCGTTCTCCCCCATGCACGTGCACACAAGGGATGCCAAGGTGAAGCGCCGCGATCGCGCCTGCGAGCATCTCGCCGCGGTCACCCAGCAGCATCAGGAAGTCGGGCCGCTCGCGATCCAGCACTTCCGTGATGCCACGCAGGCTGTCGGCCACGGCGGTCGCCATGCCCTTGCCGGTACGCACGCCGATGTCGGTTGCGATCTCCGCGCAGACCGGCAAGCCGCTGGCGCGCACCTCATTGACTGTCTTGCCATGGGCATCGCTCAGGTGCATCCCGGTGACGGCCACCTGCAGGTCCATGCCCGCCGTCGCGGCGACCTGCTTGAGCGTGCTCTCCATCAGCCCGAAATCAGCTCGCGTGCCGCTCAGGTAGATCACCCGGCGCTTGGTGGCGGTGGCGCTCATTGCCCCGGCTTTCCTTCGAGCTGGTCCCACTGCAGGACCGTGCCCGCTGCGATAGCGACATGCGCCACGCGCCCGACGACATTCGGCAGGTCGCGCGGCGCGATGCCCGTGGCCGGGCGGCGGCACACCAGCATGGCTTCGGTCACGGCTGTACCGGCCGGAATGTCAACGGCCGCGGCAACGCTGCGCCGTGCCACGCGGGCAGTGTCGAGTTCCTCGGGCGTCGGCGCCTTCACGCCGTCGCCGAGCATCGCGCTGACGCGGCGGATACCGGCCACCATGCGCCCGAACTCTTCCGGCTCCAGCGATGCGCTGTGGTCGGGACCGGGCAGGCTGCAATCCAGCGTCAGGTGCTTTTCTATCACGGTGGCACCCAATGCCACGGCGGCCAGGGGCGCTTCGATGCCAAGGCTGTGGTCGGAATAGCCGATGTTGACCTTGAGGTCGCGCGCCATGGAGCGGACCGCCGACAGGTTCAGTGCTTCATCGGGCGCCGGATAGGCCGACGTGCAGTGGAACACCGTCACGTTGTCGAGGTTGCCGCGCGCGGCGCCGATCCACGCCATCGCTTCACGGATTTCGTCCATCGTCGCCATGCCGGTGGACACCAACAGGGGAAGTCCAGCCGAGGCGGCGCGCTCGACCAGCGCACGGTGGGTCAACTCACCCGAGGAGAGCTTGATGCGCCGCACGCCGAGCTTCACCAGCATGTCCACCGCTTCCAGCGAGAACGGTGTCGAGAAAAATTCGATGCCGATGGTGTCGCAATGTGCCTTGATGGCCTGGTGCTGTTCCAGCGAGAGTTCCAGCTTCTGCAGCATCGCGAACTGGTCCTGCTCGCCGGTCTCGCGCGCCTGGTACTCGGCCGTCGGCGCACCCGGCACCACCAGGTCCTGCGCGCGGAAGGTCTGGAACTTCACAGCGTCGGCGCCGGCGGCGCGGGCCGCATCGCAAAGCCGCAGCGCCATCGACAGGTCGCCGTTGTGGTTGACGCCGGCCTCGGCAATGATGAACACCGGCTCAGCCATGTCTTGCCCCCACGCCGAAGTGGCGGTCGTACAGCCACTGGGCGTATTCAAAGTCTTCCAGCGTGTCGATGTCCACCGACTTCCAGCGTGGCATCACGAAAGGCGCCACCGTCACGCTCCACAGGCCGTGCACTGCCGCATGCGCGAGCGCCGCACGCTGCCATACATAGATCGATCCATTCAAGGCGTACACGGGCGGCACATCCTGGCGGCGGGCTGCGCCGCTGCCTTTGGACAGGTGCACGAGACCGCCTGCCGACGGTTCCACCATCGTGAAGTACGGGTTGTCTGCGGCTTCGGCGACGCTGACCACGAGCTGCGCATCGGGCCGAGCCTGCAGGGCCGCGGTGATGTCGCTGCTCTCACGCAAAGGCGAGGTCGGTTGCAGGTCCACGATGCGGGCGACGGACTCACCCTGGCTTTCGAGGTGCGCGACGAGGTGCTCGATCACCGGCAGCTTTGCTGCTGCATCGCCTGCGAGCTCCGCGGGGCGCAGGTAGGGAACGATGGCGCCGGCGGCGCGCGCCGCGCCGGCGATCTGCTCATCGTCCGTGGAAACATAGACGGCATCGATGCCGCTGCAGCCGCGCGCGTGCGCAATCGTGTGCGCGATCAGCGGTTGGCCCGCGAAGGGGCGGATGTTCTTGCCGGGCAGGCCCTTGCTGCCGCCGCGCGCGCAGATGGTCGCGATGGTGCGGCCGCTGGTCATAGCCTGAGGAACTGCCGCAGGACGCTCAGGCCGGTTTCGGCACTGCGTTCGGGATGGAACTGGCAGCCGTAGAGGTTGTCACGATGCACCGACGCGCAAATCTGCACGCCGTCATAGTCGACATGCGCCAGTTGCACGCGCTCCTGCGAGGGCTGCGCGGCGAAGGAGTGCACGAAATACACGCGGTCGCGCGGCTGAACATCGGCCAGGATGGTGTCGCCCCAGGGCGCGCTGGGCTCCAGCGGCCGCCAGCCGATGTGGGGAATGCGGTGGGGCTTGCCGTCGGCGCCGGTGGCAGGCACCGCGCGGACGCGCCCCGCCAGCAGGCCGAGGCCGGCGTGCTCGCCCATTTCCTCGCTGGCGTCGAACATGACCTGCATTCCCACGCAGATGCCAAGGAAAGGCTTGCCGGTCTGCGCGAAGCGCTTGACCAGGTCGTCGAACCCGCGGGCCCGCAGCTCTGTCATGCCGTCGCCGAAGGCACCGACGCCTGGCAGCACGAGGCGGTCGGCATCCAGGTCGCCGGCCGACGCCTTTTGCACCACCTTCACGGACGCGCCGCAATGCTCCAGCGCGCGCAGCACGTTCAACTGGTTGCCGATGCCGTAGTCGAGCACGGTGACGGGAATGCTCACAAGGGCCTCCCGTCGGTGCGCCGCACGTCCAGCCCGGCGGCCGCAGCGTGCGCCTTGATCTCGGGCAGCGTCATCCGCTTCCAATGCAATGCGTCGGCAATGGCGATGCCCGACACGCCGGTGGCACCCACTGCAGCCAGGTCCTCGACACGGCCAAAGCCGCCACTGGCCGTGACCGGCACGTTGACGGCGTCGCAAACCGCTTGCACCAGCGGCAGGTCGAAGCCCTTGCGCGTGCCTTCCTGGTCGACC
>DATHWV010000102.1:0-6233 GCA_035460205.1 Ramlibacter sp. | reverse complement strand
CGGGCTCCGCGTTGCGCGGCCATGCGTGCGGCACGAACGCCGCCGCTTCCGCCGCCAATGACAAACAGGTCGCAATCGTTTTGGGCCATGCTCCGCTCCGCAGTTTCGCGCGATGATGCACGCTTTTGGGCGCATCGTCAGCGGCGGCTATCATCGCCCCCATGCTTGCCAAGCTGATGAGCCTGTTCCTCCTGGGCCTGATCCGGGTGCTGACCGGCGCTCAGGCGCGCTGGTACGGCTGCCCGCCCAAGGCCGAACAACGCATCTACTTCGCCAACCACCAGAGCCATGCCGACCTGGTGATGATCTGGGCGGCGCTGCCCGAGGAACTTCGCAGCATCACCCGCCCCATCGCCGCCAAGGACTACTGGACCAAATCGCCGTTCAAGCAGTGGATCACCACCGCGGTGTTCAACGCGATCTACGTCGATCGCGCGCGCACCGGCGACCAGGATCCGCTGGAACCCCTGGTCGACGCGCTGGAGAGCGGTGACTCCATCATCATCTTTCCCGAGGGCACGCGCGGCCACGCGGAGGAGCCGCAGCCGTTCAAGGCGGGCCTGTACAACCTGGCGCAGAAATTCCCGAACGTGGTGCTGGTGCCGGCCTGGATCGACAACATCCAGCGTGTCATGCCCAAAGGCGAAGTGGTGCCTGTGCCCATTCTCTGCTCGGTGACCTTCGGCACGCCGGTGAAGCTGGAGCCGGGTGAAGAGCGCCGGCCTTTCCTGGACCGCGCCCGCCTGGCGGTCATGGCCTTGCGCGACGTCTGAGCATGAACCCGTTCCTGCGCAGCCTCACCCCCACGCAGCAGGTCGCGGCGCTGTTCATCATCGTTTTCGGCATCCTCATCCTGGTCAGTGTCACAGCGTTCCTGTTCACTTTTCGTGAGCCGGCCGACGCGCACGACGAAGCCTGGCATGCAGAGCTGAAGAACTTCCGCAAGCTCCTGGGCACGTCCTGGTTCATGGTGGTGGTCTTCTGGATGGCCTGGGCAGCGGGCGAGACTTTCGCCACCATCCTGTTCGCGCTGATCGCCTTCTTCGCGCTGCGCGAGTTCATCACCCTCTCGCCCACGCGCCGTGGCGACCACCGCAGCCTGGTGCTGGCCTTCTTCGTGGTTCTGCCAATCCAGTTCTGGTTGGTAGGCACCGAGCACTTCGACCTCTTCACCGTGTTCATCCCGGTCTATGTGTTCCTGGCGATTCCGGTTGTCAGCGCCCTCTCCGGCGACCCGCAACGCTTCCTGGAGCGCAATGCCAAGCTGCAATGGGGCATCATGGTCTGCGTGTACGGCATGAGCCATGTGCCGGCGCTGATGCTCCTGGACTTCCGCAACTACGAAGGCAAGGGCGCGTTCATGGTGTTCTTCCTGGTGATGGTGGTGCAAACCTGCATGCTGGTGCAGCACATCGTCACGCGCCGCCTCAAACGCCCGCCCAGCGCGCCCGATGTGAGCAGCAGCTTCAACTGGTACAGCTGGATGCTGGGCATGCTGAGCGGCGGCATCGTCGGGGCGGTGCTGTCGTTCATCACGCCCTTTCGCACCTGGCAGGCGCTGATCATGGCTTTCGTCGCCTGCGTCGCCGGCTCCATGGGGCATCTGGTCATGAAAGCCCTCAAACGCGATCGCGGGGTCACGGCCTGGGGCAAGCGCGACATGTCCGTCACCGGCGCCAACGGCCTGCTTGATCGCGTCGATGCCCTCTGCTTTGCCGCACCGATCTTCTTTCATGCGGCCCGCTGGTACTTCGGGGTCTGACCTTCCATGCGCATCCTCGGCATTGACCCCGGCCTGCAGACCACCGGCTTCGGCGTGGTCGATGTCGCAGGCCACGCGTTGACCTACGTCGCGAGCGGCACCATCACAACGACGCACCTGGACCGCGGCAACCTGCCGGCGCGGCTGAAGGTGCTGTTCGACGGCATCGCCGAAGTGAAGGAGCGCTACAAGCCCGATTGCGCGGCGGTGGAAATTGTCTTCGTCAACACCAACCCGCAGGCCACCCTGTTATTGGGGCAAGCGCGTGGCGCCTGCGTCACCGCCCTCGTTGCCTGCGACCTGACGGTCGCCGAATACACCGCGCTTCAGATGAAGAAAGCGGTTGCGGGCCACGGCAAGGCCGGCAAGGAGCAGATCCAGGAGATGGTGAAGCGGCTGTTGAAATTGCCGGGGCTGCCCGGGAAGGACGCGGCGGATGCGCTGGGCCTTGCCATCACCCATGCCCATGCCGGTGCGGCGATGGCCCGGATCGAGGCAGCTACCGGGACGGCCCGCAGGACCAGCGGGATGTACAAGGGCGGCCGGACCTACTGACCGGCCACTCGCTCAGGCGATTCGCTCGAGGATCAGCACCGCGAAGAACGCGAACGCGGCGATCAGCGTCCACTTCAGCGTGATGAGCCCGTAGCGCTTGAATCTCACCTGCCCCGTGCCGGCATAGAACGCAAAGCACACGGCCGCCGTCAGCAGGAACAGCAGGATGGCCCAGCGAAAAATCAGCATGGTGGTGAGCGCCGCCAGGCCGCCCCAAGGCGCGAAGGCCCCCTCGGGGGGCAGAGAGCCAAACGCAGTGGGCGAACGTGGGGGTCCATTTACCAGGCCCGCGCGACTTGCGCGAAACCGACGGGGGCGAGCTTCTCGTCCTCGAAGGTGACGAGTTCGAACGAGTCGGGCTGCGCGAGCAGCGCGCGCAAAAGCTTGTTGTTCAGCGCGTGGCCGGAACGGAAGGCGCTGTACGCAGCCAGCAACGGCTTGCCGATCAGGTACAGGTCGCCCATCGCATCGAGCATCTTGTGCTTGACGAACTCGTCGTCATAGCGAAGGCCGTCTGAATTGAGCACACGGTAGTCGTCCATCACCACGGCATTGTCCAGGCCGCCGCCCAGGCTCAGGCCGTTGGCGCGCATCATCTCCACGTCCTTGGTGAAACCGAAAGTGCGGGCGCGGGCGATGTCGCGGGCGTAGGAGCCGGTGCCCAGGTCGAACTCGACCCGCTGGCCGGTGGAATTCACCACACGATGGTCGAAGTCGATTTCGAAGCGCAGCTTGTAGCCGTGGTACGGCTCCAGCCGCACCCACTTCAGGTTGTCGCCCTCGCCTTCGCGCACTTCCACCGGCTTCAGAACGCGGATGAAACGGCGCGGTGCGTTCTGCATCACGATGCCCGCGCTTTGCAGCAGGAACACGAACGAGGCCGAAGAGCCGTCGAGGATGGGGGTTTCCTCGGCGGTGATGTCGATGTAGAGGTTGTCTATCCCCAAGCCGGCGCAGGCCGACATGAGATGTTCGACGGTCATCACTTTCGCGCCGCCGTTGGAAATTGTGGACGCCATGCGCGTGTCCGTCACCGCCTGCGCCGACACCGGGATGTCGACCGGGATCGGCAGGTCGACGCGGCGGAACACGATGCCGGTGTCCGGCTGCGCCGGGCGCAAAGTCAGCTCCACCCGCTGGCCGCTGTGCAGGCCCATGCCGACCGCCTTGGTCAGTGTCTTGAGGGTGCGTTGCTGCAGCATGGTGCGATTTTACCGGGGGGTGGGTTCCAGTGCGTTTGGTTTATCCGATGGCCGTGATAGTTCCGGGACAAGGGTATCCCCAAAGAAAAGGGGGTGGGCCACTTGCAGAAGCCCACCCCGAAACACTCCCCTTGGAGAACACCTTCTAGATTTTTGTAAACGCTTTGTGAAGCACCCGGCTGTCTCAGTCAGCCTGCTTGCGCAGGAACGCCGGGATCTCGAAGTCGTCCATGCCGCCGTTGGACAGCGCGTCGACCTTGGCCGCCGCCTGGGTGCGGTTGGTGCGCCAGACGCTGGGCACCGCCATGCCGCCGTAGTCCGGCTGCGTAGCCTGCTGCGCTTCGCGCGTGACGATGGCGCCGGGGCCGCCGACAGCGTTGTGGATGGTAGGCACGTTGATCGGCACGTTGTCGGTACCGGTGCGCAGCACCTGCAGCGGCGGGGCCGTGCGGCGCTGGCCCTGGCGCGACAGGCCGGTGGCCACGACCGTGACGCGGACCTCATCACCCAATGCGTCGTCATAGGCCGTGCCGTAGATCACGTGCGCGTCCGGCGAGGCGTAGGCGCGGATGGTGTTCATCGCCAGCTTGGACTCCGACAGCTTCAGGCTGCCCTTGGCCGCGGTGATCAGCACCAGCACGCCCTTGGCACCCGACAGGTCGATGCCTTCCAGCAGCGGGCAGGCGACGGCCTGCTCGGCGGCGATGCGCGCGCGGTCGGGGCCATTGGCCACCGCCGTGCCCATCATGGCCTTGCCGGGCTCGCCCATCACCGTGCGCACGTCCTCGAAGTCGACGTTCACATGGCCGGGCACGTTGATGATTTCCGCGATACCGCCCACGGCGTTCTTCAGCACGTCGTTGGCGTGCGCGAAGGCCTCGTCCTGGGTGATGTCGTCGCCCAGCACTTCGAGCAGCTTCTCGTTCAGCACCACGATCAGCGAATCGACGTTGGCCTCCAGCTCCGCCAGGCCCTGGTCGGCGTTGGTCATGCGACGGCCGCCTTCCCAGTCGAACGGCTTGGTCACGACGCCCACGGTGAGAATGCCCATTTCCTTGGCCACGCGCGCGATGACAGGCGCCGCGCCGGTGCCTGTGCCGCCGCCCATGCCGGCCGTGATGAACAGCATGTGCGCGCCGGAAATGGCCTCGCGGATGTCCTCCACCGCCAGCTCGGCGGCCTCGCGGCCCTTCTCCGGCTTGCTGCCCGCGCCCAGGCCCGTGCCGCCCAGCTGGATGGTCTTGTGCGCCGCCGTGCGGGCGAGCGCCTGTGCGTCGGTGTTGGCGCAGATGAACTCCACGCCTTGCACCGAGCGGCCGATCATGTGATCGACCGCGTTGCCACCGCCACCGCCGACGCCGATCACCTTGATCTGCGTGCCGAGGTGGAACTCTTCGACTTCAATCATTTCGATGCTCATTTGATGCTCCTGATTCCGTTTGCAGTTGCCACTGATGGATTGTTGTTGTGTGCCATGAACGTTTAGGAAGGCGGATCGGTGCACCGCCATCGCTCCTTTCTCTTCCGGTGGGGACTGCCCCGGGCCAGCCAGATCTTGTTGGTCATGGCTAGAAGTTCCCCACGATGAAGTCCTTGAAGCGGCCGAACGCCGTCTTCATGGACCCGTTTTTCTGCGCGACCTTGAAGCCGCGAATGCGTGCGAGGCGCGCCTCCTCGAGCAGGCCCATCACGGTGGCCGCGCGTGGCTGCGTGATCATGTCGGCGAGGGATCCCGAGTAGCGGGGCAGCCCGCGCCGGACCTGCTTCAGGAAAACGTCCTCGCCCAGTTCAACCATGCCCGGCATCAAGGCACTGCCGCCGGTGATCACGATGCCCGAGGAAAGTACCTCCTCGTAGCCGGTGTCGCGGATCACGTTGCGCACGCACAGGTAGATTTCCTCGACCCGCTTCTCGATCACGTACGACAGCGCCTGGCGCGCCATCTGGCGCGGCTCGCGGTCGCCCAGGCCCGGCACCTCGACCTGCTCGTCGGGGTTCACCAGCAGTTCCTTGGCGTAGCCGTTCTCGACCTTGATGTTCTCGGCGTCCTTGGTCGGCGTGCGCAGCGCCATGGCGATGTCGCTGGTGATCAGGTCGCCCGCGATCGGAATCACCTCGGTGTGGCGGATCGCGCCGTTGGTGAAGATCGCCACGTCGGTGGTTCCGGCGCCGATGTCGACCATCGCCACGCCGAGTTCCTTCTCGTCGTCGGTCAGCACCGCCTGGCTCGACGCCAGCGCGTTGAGCAGCAGGTGTTCAACCTCCAGCCCGCAGCGGCGCACGCACTTGATGATGTTCTCGGCCGCGCTCTGGGCGCCGGTGACGATGTGCACCTTGGCTTCCAGGCGGATGCCGCTCATGCCGATCGGCTCCTTCACGTCCTGGCCGTCGATCACGAATTCCTGCGGCTCCACCAGCAGGAGGCGCTGGTCGGTGGAGATGTTGATCGCACGGGCCGTCTCGATCACGCGGCCGACGTCGGCCTGCGTGACCTCCTTGTCCTTCACCGCCACCATGCCGCTGGAGTTGATGCCGCGGATGTGGTTGCCGGTGATGCCGGTGTAGACGCGGGTGATCTTGCAGTCGGCCATCAGCTCGGCTTCTTTCAAGGCCTGCTGGATGCTCTGCACCGTGGCGTCGATGTTGACCACCACCCCGCGCTTGAGGCCGTTGGAGGCGGACACGCCCAGGCCGGCCAGCTTCAGCTCGCCGCC
>DATHWV010000101.1:0-8729 GCA_035460205.1 Ramlibacter sp. | reverse complement strand
TTGCGCCGACTCGATCAGCTCGACCAGCAGCGGGTCATTGAGTTGCTGCCACCAGGCGGACAGGTCGACCAGCGTGCCGTTGTGCGGAAGCGGCGCGTACCACTGGGGCGGCGTGGCGGCGGCCACCTGTTCGGGTGGGCGCAGGCTGGTGCAACCCGCCAGCCAGAACGCCGCGGCGGCCGCGGCGGTGATTCGGAGTTTCTTCATGAGTCCTTCCCGGATAGGGGCTCTTGGCAGCACCGGCGCCGGCCTTCTTGCGGCCCTTGCTGCGGTGTGCAACCCGCAAGCCTACCATCGGGAAGCGAAATTCGTTCCGGCCTCGTTACGGCCTGAAACGCTGTGTCCTGACAGTTTCAGGAAAAGACGGCGCGCCACAAGGCCAGCACAGCCTGGCGTTCGGCTTCGAGTTCGCCCACCGGGACCTGCGTGGGTTCTTCGTTGAGGCGCGCGCGGTGCTGCAGGCGCCGCAGTTCGCGGTACGCGACCGCCGCGGCCTGGCCCACGCCGGCCGGCAGCAGGCCGCAGCTTTCCGCGCGCTGCAAGAGGGCGATGTTGCCTACGTTGGGGACCAGTTCGGGATGGACGGCGGCCTGGGACAGCACCAGGAACTGCACGGCGAACTCCGCATCGACCATGCCACCGGCGCTGTGCTTGAGGTCGAACGCGCCGGCCTTGACCGGCCGCGCCGCGCGCACTTTCTCGCGCATGGCGATGATCTCCGCGCGCAGCGCCGCTGCGTCGCGAGGCGCCTTGATCACGGCCTCGCGCACCGCCGCGAAGCGTTCGCCGAGGGACTCGTCGCCCAGCACGAAGCGCGCGCGCGTCATGGCCTGGTGTTCCCAGGTCCATGCCGTGTTGCTGCCGCGCCGCTGCTGGTAGTTGTCGTAGGCTTCGAAGGTGGTGATCAGCAGGCCCGAGTTGCCGTTGGGCCGCAAGGCGGTGTCGATCTCGAACAGGTCGCCCTCGGCGGTCTTGGTGGACAGCCAGTTGATCAGCTTGCGCACGAACGCGGCGTAGCACTCAGGTGCCAACTCGTGCTGGTCCTCGTATACGAAGACGATGTCCAGGTCGCTGCCGTAGCCCAGTTCCTTGCCGCCCAGCTTGCCGTAACCGATGATGCCGAAGCTGGGCTCGTCGCGGTGCCGGCCCTTCAGGCGCTGCCAGACCCACCGCGCGGTGACGCGCAGCACGGTGTCGGCCAGCGCGCTCAGTTCATCGGCCACCTGCTCGACAGTCAGTTGCCCTTCAACGTCGCGCGCAAGGGTGCGGAACACCTCGGCGTGGTGCGCGCGGCGCAGCAGGTTGAGCAGCGCCTCGTCGTCGTCCTCGCCGGTGATCTGCAGCGAGCGGCGGCGGCGCTCCATCTCGTTCTCGAACTCGACGGCGTTGAACCGCTCGCTGAGCATGGTGTCGTTCGCCAGTTCGTCAATGACGCCCGGGTGCTGCACCAGGTAGCGCGCCGGCCAGCGCGCCGCGCCGAGCACGCGCAACAGGCGTTCGTGCACGCCGGGGCGCTCCAGCAGCAGCGCGAGGTAGCTGTCGCGCCGCAGCAGCGGCTCGATCCAGTCGGCCATGCGCAGTGCGGCCTGTTCGCTCACGCGGCCCTGCTGCAGCCACTGGCCGGTGCGCTGCACCAGCCGCGAGAGGCGCGTGCGCGCGTCTTCGCGCAGGGCCAGCACGCGCGGGTGTTGCGACCACGCGGCGACCCTCACCCGCAACTGCTCGGGCAATTGCTCCAGCAGGCCCTCGAGGTCGGGTACCGGCGCCTTGCCGCCCTTGGGGCCCGCGCAACCCTTGCACTCGCCCGCGCCGCCCAGCAGCGTGTCGAACTCCTGTGCCACCAGTTCCCGGTGGCTGTCGAGTTCGTGCAGGAAGGGGCAGCAGTCGGCATAGCCCATCGTCCGGGCGATCCAGCCGAGGTCGCCGTCCCCATCGTCATCCTGGTCCTGGCCGCACGCCATCGGCATCACGTGTGTCTGCTGGTCGTCCAGGTACTGGATGCGGTGTTCGACGCGGCGCAGGAACTCGTAAGCGCGTGCCAGCGCCTCGGCCGTCGCCTGCGGCATCAGGCCGGCGGCGGCGATGCGCTGCAACGCCTGCAGCGTGGGGCGGGTGCGCAACTCGGGGTACTGGCCGCCGCGCACCACCTGCAGCAACTGCACGGTGAATTCGATCTCGCGGATGCCGCCGCGCGAGAGCTTGACGTCGTTCGCGCGTTCGGGCCGGCCCGCGCTGCGCTTGGCCGCGTGCTCCCGGATCTGCTTGTGCAGCACGCGCAGGGCATCGAACACGCTGTAATCGAGGTAGCGCCGGAACACGAAGGGCAGCACCGTGGTGCGCAAGCCTTGCGCAGTGCCGCTCTCGATGCTGGCGCGCGGCGCGACCACGCGGCTCTTGAGCCAGGCGAAGCGCTCCCACTCGCGGCCCTGAACCTGGAAGTAGTCTTCCAGCGCGTCCAGCGACACCGCCGGCGGGCCCGAGTTGCCATTGGGCCGCAGCGCCAGGTCCACCCGGAACACGAAGCCGTGCTCCGTCGTGTCACCGACCAGCCCGTAGATGATCTTGACGGCCTTGCCGAAGTACTCGTGGTTGCTGATGCGGCCACGCCCGCCTGCCAGTCCCGCCGTCTCGCCGTCGTGGTCGTACAGGTAGACCAGGTCGATGTCGCTGGAGACGTTGAGTTCGCGCGCACCCAGCTTGCCCATGCCGACGATCCAGAGCTCCGCGCGCTGTCCCAGCGGCGCCTGCGGGGCGCCATGCTGGGCGTCGAGTTCCCGCAATGCCTGCACGCAGGCCGCGTCGAGCGCGAATTCCGCCAGGTGCGTCATGGTGGCGGTGACGGCGGCCAGCGGCGCCTGCTGGTCGCAGTCCAGCGCCATCAGGCGCTCCATGACGAGCTGGCGCAGGATCCGCAGCGCGGTGGCGGTGTCTTCGCCGCGGTCGCGCAACACCGCAAAGGCCTGCTCCATGTGCGCGAGGGAAGGGACGCCGGCGGGCAGCAGCGCCAGGTCCGCGGCGTAGCGGCGGCGCAGGCGCTGGGCGAAGCGTGAATGGGAAGACAGCGGCTCGTTGGCGGCCAGGGCGGCCACCTCCGTTGGCCCAAAGGCCTCCTGCTGCATAGAACCCAATCGACCTGCGGGGGTCATAATTCCTGACACATCGAAGTATTCATGATCGCCTCCCCGCTGTCTCCGTCACGCCCGCTGAGGGTTTACGCCAAAGTCGCGAAGGTTGTGTTGTGGCTTCTCATGACCGCCTGGCTGGTGCTGGCGCTGGCCTGGGGGGCGCTGCATGGCTGGATTGTGCCCCGAATCGGCGAGCTTCGCCCCGACCTGGAAATCGAGGCCGGGCGGGTCCTGGGGGTACCGGTTCGCATCGGCAGCATCACAGCCCGCAGCGAGGGGCTGATCCCCTCGTTCGAGCTGGGCGACGTGGTGCTGCTGGACCCGCAGGGCCGCCCGGCGCTGCGGCTGCCCCGCGTGGTGGCCGCCTTGACGCCACGTTCCCTGTGGAACCTGGGTTTCCAGCAGCTCTATATCGACCGCCCGGAAGTGGATGTGCGGCGGGCGGCCGACGGCCGGCTGTTCGTGGCCGGACTGGACTTCTCCACCAACAGCGACAACGACGGCCGCGCGGCCGACTGGTTCTTCCGGCAAACCGAGTTTGTGGTGCGCGACGGCACCGTGCGCTGGACCGATGAAGTGCGCAAGGCGCCGCCGCTGGTGCTGGAACGGGTGGACTTCGTCATGCGCAACGAGGGGCGCCGCCATTCCTTGCGGCTGGACGCCACGCCGCCCACGGCCTGGGGTGAGCGCTTCAGCCTGCGTGGCCTGTTGCGCCAGCCGCTCCTGTCCACCCACAAGGGGCGCTGGCAGGACTGGGAGGGCGAACTGCACGCCGACTTCACGCGCGTGGATGTGTCACAACTGCGGCGGCATGCCAGCTTCGGCCTCGCGGAAGTGAGCGAAGGCCACGGCGCGGTGCGCGCCTGGCTCGACGTCCATCGCGGGCAGGTGGTCGGCGGCATCGCCGACGTGGTGCTGGCGGACGTCAACACTTCGCTGGGCAAGGGGCTGGCCCCGCTGGCGCTCAACTCGCTGGCCGGCCGCCTGGGCGGCAAGTTTGTGGGCGATGGCTTCGAGGTGCAGACCCAGGGCCTGCAGTTCGAAACCCGCGAGGGCCAGCGCTGGCCGGGCGGCAACGTCTTCGTGTCCTGGATGCCGGCCGACGGACAGCGTCCGGCACAAGGCGAGATCCGGGCCGACAAGCTGGACTTGTTCGCCCTGAGCCAGGTCGCCACGCGGCTGCCCCTGGGCACCGCGACGCACTCGGCGCTGAGTGCCTACGCGCCCAAGGGGCTGGTGGAAACCGTGCACGCCAAGTGGCAGGGGCCGCTGGGTGCGCTGCAGAGCTACGAGGCGCGTGGTCGCGCGGCGCGGCTTGAGATCGCGGCGCGGCCCGCTGAGGTGCTCCCCGGTGCGCCGCCGCGCGCCGGAACACCCGGCGCTCGCGGCGTCACCGTGGATTTCGAGCTGACGCAGGCCGGCGGCAAGGGCAAGCTGGCCATCCAGAAAGGCGCAGTGGAAGTACCCGGTGTGTTCGAGGACCCGCTGGTGCCGGTGGACGACCTGCAGGCCGACATGCAGTGGAAGGTCGACGGACAGGCGATCTCGGTGGCGGTGGACGGCCTCAAATTCAGCAACGCGGATGCGCAGGGCGAAGGCAAGATCAGCTGGCGCACCGGCGACGGCGGCCGCACGCGCTTTCCTGGCCTGCTCGACCTGCAGGCGACGCTCAGCCGCGCCGACGGCGCGCGCGTTCACCGCTACCTGCCCCTGGGTGTGCCGAAGACGGCGCGCGACTATGTGCGCGAGTCGGTGGTGCAAGGCACCGCCACCGGCGCGAAGTTCCGCGTGCGCGGCGACTTGCGCGACTTCCCGTTCAAGGACCCGAAGCTTGGCGAGTTCCGCGTCACGGCCGACGTGCGCAACGTGACCTACGCCTACGTGCCGCAAAGCGTCAATCGCGGCACCGTGACCTGGCCCGCGCTCACGCAGTTGTCGGGCGAGCTGGTGTTCCTGGGCAACGGCATGGAGATCAAGGACGCGGTCGGCACGTTCGCGGGCGCGACCGGCCTGCAGGTCAAGGCCAGTGCGCAGATCCCGGACTTTCGCACCACCACGGTTTCCGTGACCGGCGAGGTCAAGGGGCCGCTCGCGCAGTCGCTGGGGTACGTCAATGCATCGCCGGTGGGCGCCATCATGAACAACGCGCTATCGAAGGCCAGTGCGACCGGCAACGCGGACGTCCGCCTGCGCCTGCAACTGCCGATCGGCACCATCGACAAGTCGAAAGTGCAGGGCACGGTCACGTTCGCGGGCAACGACATCCAGGTCACGCCCGATACGCCGGTGCTCTCCCGCACGCGCGGCGCGGTGAGTTTCACCGAGCGCGGTTTTGCGCTGGTGGGCACGCAGGCGCGGGCGCTGGGCGGCGATGTGCGGCTCGACGGCGGCAGCCGCGTCGTGCCGGCGGTGCCCCTGCCCGGCAACAGCGATGCGCCGGTGTTGCTGCGAGCACAGGGCACGGCCACCGCCGAGGGCCTGCGCCAGGCGAAGGAAATCGGTTTCGTTTCGCGGTTGGCGAAGGACGCCACCGGCAGCGCCGGCTACAACATGACCCTGGCGGTCCGGCGCGGCGTGCCGGAGATCTCGGTGACGACGAACCTGCAAGGCATGGCGCTCGCGCTGCCCCCGCCCTTCGTGAAGGCGGCCGACGCCGCGTTGCCGATCCGTTTCGAGACGGCGCTGCTGCGCGAGGCTGCGCCACCGGTGCCCGGCAGCCCCGTGCGCCTGCAGGACCAACTGACGGTGGAACTCGGGCGCATCGCCTCGGCGGTTTACGTGCGCGACCTGTCGGGACCCGAGCCGCGCGTGCTGCGTGGCGCCATCGCCATGGGCCTCGCGCCCGGTGAAAGTGCGGCGCTGCCCGAGCAGGGCGTGATGGCCAACATCAACCTGGCCAGCGTCAACGTCGACGCCTGGGAAGACGTGGTGGGCAATGCCGCCACCGGCACGACGGCGGCGCTGCGGACCGCGGGACCCGGCCCCGCGCTGGGCTACATGCCCACCGTGGTCGCGATGCGCGCCCGGGAGTTGACCGTGGAAGGACGTGTCCTGCACAACATCGTCATCGGCGGCTCGCGCGACGGCCTGACCTGGCGCGCCAACGTCGAAGCCAACGAGCTGAACGGCTACATCGAGTATCGGCAGTCGTCCAGCGGCCAGGGCGGCGGCCGGCTGCATGCGCGGCTGGCCCGCCTGTCCATCGCGGCGTCCACCGCCAAGGACGTCGAGGCGCTGCTCGACGAGCAGCCGGACACCTTGCCCGCGCTGGACATCGTGGTGGACGACTTCGAGTTGCGCGGCAAGAAGCTCGGGCGCATGGAAATCGACGCCGTGAACCGCGGCGCAGCCACCGTGGCGCGCGAAGGCGGCGTGCGCGAATGGCGGCTCAACAAGCTCAACTTCACCATGCCGGAGGCGGTATTCAGCGCGACCGGCAACTGGGCCAGCCTCGGCGCACAACCTGCCGCGGCGCCTGCTTCGCCCGCCTCGGCGCGCCGGCCGCCCGAGCGCCGCCGCACCGTGATGAACTTCAAGCTGGAAATCGCCGACGCAGGCCAGTTGCTCACGCGCTTCGGCATGAAGGAGGTCGTGCGGCGCGGCAAGGGCCGGATGGAGGGCCAGATCGCCTGGATGGGCTCGCCGATGACGCTGGATTACCCGTCGATGGGAGGCGAGTTCAACATCAACGTCGAAGCGGGCCAGTTCCTCAAGGCCGACCCGGGCCTGGCCAAGCTGCTGGGTGTCCTGAGCTTGCAGTCACTGCCGCGCCGGCTCGCGCTCGATTTCCGCGACGTGTTCACTGATGGCTTCGCATTCGACTTTTTCCGCGGCGACGTGAAGATCCAGCAAGGCATCGCGGCGACCAACAACCTCCAGATGAAAGGCGTGAACGCCGCCGTGCTGATGGACGGCAGCGCGGACATCGCCCGCGAGACGCAGAACATCCGTGTGGTGGTGGTGCCGGAAATCAACGCGGGCACGGCCTCGCTGGTGGTGGGCGTGATCAATCCCGCCATCGGCCTGGGCACCTTCCTCGCGCAGATGTTCCTGCGCCAGCCGCTGATCCGCGCCGCCACGCAGGAGTTCCACATCGACGGCTCCTGGGCCGACCCACGCATCACCCGTGTCGACAACAAGCCCGCTGCCGAAGGGCGGGCCGCCGTCGCATCCGAACCCAGGCCGCAAAGGAGCAACTGATGAAAGTCGCCGCGCTGCAGATGGTTTCCGGTGTATCGCTCCAGGCCAACCTGGAGAGCGCCCGCGGGTTGCTCGAACACGCCGCGCAGGCGGGCGCGGAGCTGGCCGCGCTGCCGGAGTACTTCTGCCTGATGGGCCAGCGTGACAGCGACAAGCTGGCAGTGCGCGAGCCTTTCGGCGAAGGCGCAGTGCAAGGCTTCCTCGCAAAGGCCGCGAAGGAACTGGGCCTGTGGATCGTCGGCGGCACCTTGCCGCTCGCGGCCGCGGACGATGCCCATGTACGCAACACGAGCATGGTGTTCTCGCCATCGGGCGAACGCGTCGCCCGCTACGACAAGATCCACCTGTTCAAGTTCGACAACGGTCGCGAGCACTATGACGAGTCGCGCGTGATCGAGCGCGGCGGCGACACGGTGGCGTTCGACCTGCCCAGCCGCGATGGCCGCGCCTGGCGCATCGGCATGTCGGTGTGCTACGACCTGCGCTTTCCCGAGCTGTACCGCGCGCTGGCGGCCGACGTGCTGCTGGTGCCCAGTGCCTTCACCCATGTCACCGGCCAGGCCCACTGGGAATTGCTGCTGCGTGCCCGGGCGGTGGAAAACCTCGCGTACGTGGTGGCGCCGGCGCAGGGCGGTGTGCACGAGAACGGCCGCCGCACCTGGGGCCACAGCATGGTGGTCGATCCCTGGGGCGTGGTGCTTGCGCAGCACGCCGAAGGCGCGGGCGTGGTGATCGCGGACCTGGACGCCGCGCGGCAAGCACAGGTGCGTGCGCAACTGCCCGCGCTGGAACACCGCGTGCTATGAGCGGCGGGGAGCATCGCCCATGAGCGCGGTGGCGCCGCCCGCGGTGGCGAGCTTCGCACCGCGCCGCGTGTCGGTGCCGCTGCGCTGGTCGCTGTGGGGTGCGCTGGTCGCGCTGGTGCTCGCCTTGCTGGTCACGCTGGTCTGGCTGGCCGGGCGCTACGAGGCCAGCCAGGTGCAAAGCAAGCTCGAGCGCGACAACGCCGACGCGCTGGGCGACATCCGGGCGGCGCTCACGCGCAACGTCCAGACATTGCAGGCATTGCATTCAGGCCATCCCGCACCGGCCGCGTGGCGCGAGGAAGCGGCGCGCATGCTGCGCGAGCAGCGCGAATGGATCCGCCTCGAATGGCGCGATGCTGCACTGGGTACAGTGGTTTTCGCCGACACGCCTTTCCGTCCCGAGCCTTTCGTGCGACTGGGCCGCGCCAACGCCCAGTCGGATGTCGCGCTGGCCTGTGCCAACGGCCGCCGCGTGAGCGGGCCGGCCTATTCCAACAGTTACTACCTGCCGCAGCCCGACGGCCTGGGGCTGGAGGTGATGGAGTTGTGCCTGCCGCAGGTCACCGCGGGCGTGCTGACGGGCTATGTGGTCGCCACG
>DATHWV010000100.1:0-9591 GCA_035460205.1 Ramlibacter sp. | reverse complement strand
GCCGCGCGACGGCCTGCAAGGCAAGTTCAGCGTCTACCACGGCTGCGCCGCCGGGCTGATCTTCGGCCAGGCGGGTGAAGAAGAGTTCTCCGATGCGGTGGTGAACGACCCGGCGGTCGTCGCGCTGCGCAACAAGGTGCGCGCCACCGTGGACAACAGCATTCATGAAGCGGCCGTCGACGTGACGGCGGTGCTGGTGGACGGCCGACGTGTGCATGTACGCGTGGACCACGCGATCGGTTCGCTCGAGAACCCGCTCACAGACATCCAGCTTGAAGCCAAGTTCAAGTCACTCGTCACGCCGGTGCTGGGCGAAGCGAAGGCGCGCGACATCACCGCCGCTTGCTGGCGCCTGGGCTCGCTCGCTGATGTGCGCGACCTGCTGGACCTGTGCCGTCCCTGAATTGCCCCATGAATACAAACAGCAAACCCCTTCGCATCGGCATCCTCAACGGCGACGACATCGGCCACGAGATCGTTCCCGCCTCCGTTGACATCAGCCGCGCCGCCGCGGAACTGCACGGTGTCGCCATCGACTGGGTGCCATTGCCGATCGGCCGCACCGCACTCGACACGCACGGCCACACCTTGCCGCCCGAAACGCTGGAGACGCTCAAGACCCTGGATGGCTGGATCCTCGGGCCGATCGGCCACCGCGCGTATCCCAAGGGTCCCAACGCGATCAACCCGCACCCCATCCTGCGCAAGCAATTCAACCTGTTCGCCAATGTGCGGCCCACGCGCTCGTACCCGGGGATCGGCTGCCTGCACGACAACGTGGACCTGGTGATCGTGCGCGAGAACAACGAGGGCTTCCAGCCGGATCGCAACATGTTGCTGGGCAACGCCGAGTTCCGGCCCAACGACGAAGTCACGCTGTCCATGCGCGTGATCACGCGCACCGGCAGCAGTCGCGTCGCGCGCGCCGCTTTCGAACTGGCACGCCAGCGCCGCAAGCACCTGACCTATGTCCACAAGGACACGGTGTTCAAGCTGGGTTGCGGCATGTTCGTGGAAGAGTGCCAGAAGCTCGCGCCCGAATTTCCCGACGTGCTGCTCGACGACGTGATCGTCGACACCATGGCGATGCGCCTGGTGCGCGACCCGCAATCGTTCGACGTGGTCGTCACCACCAACATGTTCGGCGACATCCTGTCCGACCTTGCGGCTGGCCTGGTGGGCGGCTTGGGCATGGCGCCGGGCCTGTGCATCGGTGACGGCGACGTGGTGATGGCACAGGCCACGCACGGCTCCGCGCCGGACATCGCAGGCAAAGGCATTGCGAACCCCTACGCGATGATCGAGTCCACTCGCATGATGTTCGACTGGCTGGGCCACAGCCGCGGCAACGACGGTGCGGTGAAGATGGCGGCTTCGATGTCGCGCGCCATTGCCGACGCGGTGGGCGACGAGCAGTCGCGCACCGGCGACATTCGCGGCAAGGGCAACACCGCGTCGATGACGCAGGCAGTGCTGCGCGCCTTGCGGCGCTGATCGCCGTCAGGTGCCGCGGCACGACGCCGGCAGGAACTTCGCGTCCACGGTGGTGCCATCGCCCGGCGCGCCGCACACCCAACGGGGCACGGCGGTGTTCGGTGCGTAGGTCAGGGGCGTGCCGCCTGCGTCCGTTGGCGTCAGCGTGAGGACCTTGCCGTCAATCTCGGGCGCTATGGCCCGAACCTTGGCCGTGACCTTGCCATTGGTGTCGGTCTCGACGCTTTCGACGTACTTGGAGGCCACGGCAGAGCGCTCGCAACCCCAGCTGTTGGCCGCGACGCCGCTGAGTCCGCTGCCTTGGTAAACCTCGCTGATGGTCGTGCGGCACGCCGAAGCGGCAAGCACCACCTCGGCCATCTTGGCCCGCTTCGAATAGTCCTGGTAGGCCGGCAGTGCCACGGCGGCGAGGATGCCGATGATCGCGACAACGATCATCAGTTCGATCAGGGTAAAACCTCGGTGCTTGACTGCCTGCATTTCTTGCGCCCCCCGGAAAGTTGGCGGCGATTTTGGCACGGCTGTGCGCAGGTGGAATGCGACCAAAGCCGTAGTTGTGCAGGAAGTCACCGACGAAGTCGTAACGGAATGTCGATGAACCTCAAGGCTCCCCTTGCACCCAGCGCCCCAGATTGGTGAGGAACATGCGAGCGACATGCCGCTCGTTCGCATCGGACATGCCGGCCGAGTGCGGCGTGACGATGACGTTGGGCAAGCTCCAAAGCGGCGAGTCCAGCGGCAACGGTTCATGCGCGAACACGTCCAGGTACGCACCAGCGATGCGCCCGTCACGCAGGGCATCGATCATCGCGGGCTCGTTGACGATGTCGCCGCGCGCGACATTCACCAGGCCGGCATGCGAAGGCAGCAGCGCGAATTCGTCACGGCCGACCAGCTCGCGGGTCGCGTCCGACAGCGGGCAGGCGAGCAACAGCCAGTCGGCGCGTGCCAGCACTTCGCGCAGCCGCGAATACGCGACCGTGGGCACGTCATCCGCCACCGGCTGGCCACTGTGACGCGCCACGACCAGTTTCAGGCCGATGGCTTGCAGCAGCCGGCCGATCTCCTGCCCCACCGGGCCCCAGCCCACGACCACGGCAGTCTGCCCGCCCAGGTCGCGGGGCAAGCCGCTGGCCATCAGCGAGGCCCACTGGCGCTCGCGTTGCGCAGCGTGCAACAGCGGCCAATGGCGCGCCAGGGACAACAGCCCCAGGACGGCGGTCTGTGCGACCACCGGCGCGTTGGCGCCTGACGACGTGGTGACCCGCACGCCGCGGCCACGCAGCTCGACGTAGATGGGTCGGTCGGCGCCGGCCGAATGGATGTGGATCCACTGCAGCCGGCTGGCGGCGCCAAGCGTGTCGTAGAACTGCTGGGTGGCCGGCTTCACATCGTGCTTGGTGGACAGGCCGGTGACGTCGCGTGTCACGAACGCAATGTCCGCCAACGCGGCGTCCGTATCGCCCGGTGATACGAGGGTGTGCGGCCGCTCGCCCAACACCTGCGCGATCTCACCGGACAACTTCGTCGCCGCTGCCTGCGACAACAGGATACGCAGCGAGCCGTCGCCTTGCTGCACGCCGTTCACTCAGCCGTCGCGCCGGAGTCGCGCACCACGGTGCGCCACTTCTCGAATTCCTTCTGCACAAACGCGGCAAACTGTTCCGGCGGCCCGCCCACCGGGTCCGCGCCTTCACGCACCAGTTGCGCTTCGAGTGAAGGCAGCACGTCGTTGACAGCCGCATTCAGGTCCCTGATCACGGCATCGGGCGTTCCCTTGGGCGCGAAGAAGCCGAACCAGGAGCCCGCCTCGAAGCCGGGAAAGCCGCGCTCCGACACGGTGGGGATGTCGGGCATCGAGCGTGAGCGCTTCACGCTGGTCACCGCAATCGCGCGCAGCTTGCCCGCCTGGATGTGCTGGATGACGGAGGGGATGGTGGCGAACATGAACTGCAGCCGGCCCGCCAGCAGGTCGTTGAGCGCATCGGCGCCGCGATAAGGCACATGCGTGAAGTCGACGCCCACGCGCTTGCCGAGCATGAAGCCCGAGAGGTGCGATGAAGTGCCGACGCCGGTGGAGCCGTAGTTCAGTTCACCGGGCTTCGACTTCGCATAGGCGACGAACTCGTCGAGCGTCTTTGCCGGCACCGACGGATGGACCACCAGCACATTGGGCACGTCGGCAATCTGGACCACCGGCACCAGGTCCACGAGCGGGTTGATGTTGAGTTTCTTGTAGAGCGACGGATTCACGGCAATCGGTCCGACCGAATTCACGATCAGCGTGTAGCCGTCCGGCGCCGCGCGCGCGGCCATTTCGGTGCCGATGTTGCCGCCGCCACCCGGCTTGTTGTCCACCAGGAAGTTCTGCTTGAACCTGTCGGTCAGCTTCTGGTTTACGGCGCGCGCCAGGATGTCGGTGGTTCCTCCGGCAGTGAAGGCCACCACCACCCGTACCGGGCGCGACGGATAGGGCGCCGCGGCTTGCGGCCATGCGGGTGCGGCCAGCAGCGCAGCGGCGCCGGCAATGATCGAGCGGCGGCGCACGGTGGAATCCGTTGGCATGGGGTCTCCTTGTTGTACTAAGTGCGAAAGCCCGGGTCCATGCGGTCCAGCTTGCGCAACAGCGCCGGCCACTCCATCAGGCCATACGGCCTGCGGGTGCCGGGCTGGTAGTTGTTCCAGGTTTCTTCCAGCACATCGGCTGGCACCGGACGCAGCTTCGTGTTGCAGGACATCGCCGCGACCTGCGAGCGGCAGGACAGCTCGAGGCGGTGCGTCCAGTTGAAGGCTTCACCCACCGTGCGGCCCACCACGAGCGCGCCGTGGTTGCGCAGGATCAGCGCTTCGCCGTTGCCGAGGTCATGCAACAGCGAAGCCTTCTCCTTGTCGTTGAGCACCACGCCTTCGTACTCGTGGTAGCCGATCTTCAGGAAGCGCATGGCCGTTTGCGTGATGGGCAGCAGCCCGCAGTCGAGTGCGGAGACCGCCATCGACGCCCAGCTGTGTGTGTGGATCACGCAACCCACCTCAGGGCGCGCCTCATGCACCGCGCTGTGGATCACGTAGCCGGCGCGGTTGATGCCGTACTTCAGGTCGCCGAAGTCGGGGCTGGAGAGGATGTTGCCGGCCAGGTCCACCTTGATCAGGCAGGAGGCGGTAATTTCCTCGTACATCATCCCGTAGGGATTGATCAGGAAGGATTCCTCGCCGGGCACGCGCGAAGAAATGTGGTTGGCCATCATGTCGGACATGCCGTAGAGCTGGACCAGCCGGTAGCAGGCCGCGAGGTCGACTCGCGCCTGCCATTCCTGCGCGGAACAGCTATCCCGCATCGAAGGTATGTTGAGCACGCCCGCAGCCATTCAGATTCCCCTTTACAACCAGGTTCACACGGCATTCTAGGTGGGCCACCCCAGCGGCCCGTTGGCCCGCCGGGGCGCGGGTAAAATGCCGGGTCCGCCAGACAAGACATGCATGGCAAGGCCATGCGATTCGAAGGGCGGCGCCCATCCGCAATCAACCCCAATGGAGGAGACCCATTTTGCGCAATTCGTACAAGCTTGCCGCCCTGGTCATTGCCGCAGCCGCCCTGGCTGGCTGCGCGACCCAGCCGATCATGAACGTCGATGCCGCCCCCGTTGTGGCGCCGGCCGGCAAGGCGGTGACCCGCGACCAGGTTCGCGCCGCCATCATGCGCGCCGGCGTCGCGCTGGGTTGGCAGATCAAGGATGAGGGCGCCAACATGCTCGTGGGCACGCTGCAGCTGCGCACGCACACGGCCGTGGTCGAGATTCCCTACTCCGCCAGCACCTACAGCATCAAGTACCGCTCCAGCGTCGACCTGAACGAGAGCGGCGGCAACATCCACAAGAACTACAACGGCTGGATCACGAACCTCAACCGCGGTATCAACGCGCAACTCGCCATACTATGAGCACAGGTCTGGGTACGCCCGCAGCGGCCGTCCCGGCACGGGAACTGGCCGTGCTGGTGGTTGAAGGATTGAACCTGGAGGACGTGGATCCGCAGCAAGTGGATCTCACGGCCCCCATGTTCGGCGGCGGGCTCGACCTGGACTCCCTGGACATGCTGGAGATCTCGCTGATCATCCAGCAGCGCTACGGCGTCAAGCTCAAGGCGGACGATCCCCAGAACGAGGCCATCTTCGCATCGCTGCAAAGCCTGGCCGACCACATCGGCGCGACCCTGGCCGCGCAGCGGTGAGGCCATCGTGGACTGGCTGCGCGCGCTCGACGAGGCGGCCTTGTGGCGCGCCGCATCGGTCCTCATGCTCACCTGGCTGGCGTTTTTTTTCGGGCGCACGTTGCTGCCCGGGCGTGTCCCGCTGATCGAGCGCATCGCCCGGGTCAGCGAGCCCGACATGCTCCCCGTACTCTGCCGCTACACGCGCAGGCTCACCGCCATCTGGTGCGCCTACTTCGTGCTGGCTGCTTTCCTGTCCCTCGTGCCGGGCGAAATCTTCGCGCGCACGGGCCTGCTCGTCTGGATCGGCACCGTGGCGCTGTTCGTCGGCGAACACTGGCTGCGGCCCCGGATCTTTCCCGGTCACGCGTTCCCCGGCCTCTTGCAGCAGGTGCGCGATACCTGGAGCATCTGGCATCCCGGCAAGGTGCGCAGCTGAAGCGCAAGCCATGAAGCCGTTCACCGACACGGCGCTGCTTGCCGGCGTCACGCACCTGGACCGCACGGCGCTGGTCTCTGCCGGCCGCGCCTGGACCTGGCGCGAAATCCATGCGGCATCGATCGCGCAGGCCGAAAGGCTGGCGGGCGCCACCACCGTCTGCAACCTGTGCAGCTCGCGCCTTGCGTTCCTGGTCACCTGGTTGGCGGCATTGCGCCGTGGCAGCCGGCAGGTGCTGCCGCCCTCGGGCGGGTACGCCGACCTGCTGGCGATCCTCAAGTCGAGCGTCGAGCCGGTGATCGTGGTGGATGACGAGCGCCTGCTGCAGCCCGGTTGGGTGGCACACGCGCGCTGCCTGACCTGGACGCCCTCGCACGCCGCGGCACCTTTGCCGGATTCGGCGCTGCCATGGACCTTTGACGAGGACGCGCCACTGGTGTGCCTCTACACCTCGGGCAGCACCGGCACGCCGCAGGCGCAGTCCAAGTCGCTGGGCCAGCTCGCGCGCGGCGCGCAGGTGCTGGCCGCGCGGCTGGACCGGGAAGTCGAAGGCGGGCTGGGCGTGTTGCAGCGGATCATCTGCAGCGTGCCGCCGCAGCACATGTTTGGCGCGGAGACGTCGGTGATGTTGTCGCTGGTCACTGGCCTGGCCGTCGAAGACTGCCGGCCGCTGTTGCCGGCCGATGTGCGTGCTGCTTTCGAAGCCGCGGGCGACGGCACCGCCTGGATCGCGACGCCGCTGCACCTGCACGCGCTGGCTCAGTCCGGTGAAACCGTGCCGAATTGCCGGCTCGTCGTCGCCTCCACGATGCCGCTGGCGCCTGCCCTCGCGGCACAGGCGGAGGAACTGGTGCGTGCGCCGGTCATGGAAATCTATGGCTCGACCGAAACCGGCGTGGTCGCCATGCGCCGCACCGCGAGCGAGCCGAACTGGCGTCCGGTGGATGGCGTGCGTGTCGAACCCACCGAGGCCGGAACGCAGGTCTGGGGCGCGCACTTCGTGTCCCCGCAAACGCTGGCGGACCAGGTCGAGCTGGATGGGGAGGGGGGCTTTCGACTGCTGGGGCGCCGGGGCGACCTGATCAAGATCGGTGGGCGCCGCGCCTCGCTCGCAGGACTGAACCTCCTGCTGCAGGACTTGCCGGGACTGGGCGACGGTGTCTTCTACCTGCCCGCAACCGGCGCGCCCACCGAGCGCCTGGTGCTGATCCATGCCGGCGATCTGCTGGACCGCGCGGCGGTGGAGAAGTGGCTGCGCGAGCGCATGGACCCGGTGTTCCTGCCGCGCGCGATCATCCGGGTGGACCGCCTGCCGCGCACCGAGGGCGGCAAGCTGCAACGTGCGGCCCTGGACGCCATCTATGCGGCGCGGCCGCGCCGGGAGCCGGGCGCATGACCCGCGTCGAGTTCGACTTTGCGGTGCCGGCCGACCACCCGTGCCTGGCCGGCCACTTTCCCGGGCGGCCCATCGTGCCGGGTGTGCTGGTGCTGGACCACGTGTTCCAGGCGCTGGAGCTGGCCGGCGGCGTCCGGGTGTCCCACGTGCCGCAAGCCCGATTCACCTCGCCCCTGGCGCCGCTGGAGTTGGCCCACGTGCTGTGCGAGGTGGAAGGCGCGAAGGCTTCGTTCCACGTCACCGCGTCGCGCGGGGACGCCGTCGTCGCCATCGCCAACGGTGTGTGCGCGCTTTCACCGCCCGCAGACGACGGAGTCACCGCTTGACCACGTGGACCGCCAAGGCCGAGCGCGGCAGCGAGGTGCTGATCCGCCTGATCGTGTGGCTGGCCCGCAAGGCAGGGCGACCGCTGTGCCGGGCGCTGCTCTATCCCATCGTCCTTTATTTCGTCCTGACCGATCGCACGGCGCGGCGTGCGTCGGCCGAGTTCCTGCAGGCCGTGCATGGCCGGCCTGCGCGCTGGCGCGAAACCTTCGCGCACATTTACAGCTTCGCGGTCACGCTCCTGGACCGGGTGTACATGGCGGCCGGCGACTTCGACCGGTTCGAAGTCACCATCGAGGGCCAGGCACTGGTCGATCGCCTGCTTGCGCAGGGCCGGGGCTGCGTGCTGCTCGGCTCGCACCTGGGAAGTTTCGACCTCCTGATGCTGGCGCAGCGTTCGATGGACGGCCGCCCCATCAGCATCGTGATGCGCATCGACGCGCGGTCGCGCCTTCGCAACATCGTGGGCATCGACGAGCGCGCGCCGAACCTGATCGCGCTGGGACGTCCCGACAGCCTGTTGCGGGCGCACGCGGCGCTCGACCGCGGCGAGATCATTGCGCTGCTGGCCGACCGCGTCGATGGCGCCGCCGCGTGCCTGCCCGCCGGTTTCCTCGGCCGCCAGGCATTGATGCCGGTGGCGCCCCATGTGCTGGCCGCGCGCAGCCAGGCGCCGGTGGTGCTGTGCTTCGGCCTGTACGAAGGCGGTAACCGCTACCGCATCGAATTCGTGGAGTTCGATGCCACGGTGCCCAGCAATGCCCGTGGCGCGGCGCTCCAGCCTGCGGTGGACCGCTATGCGGGCTTGCTCGAGCGCTACGCGAGGCGTTACCCGCTCAACTGGTTCAACTTCTATCCCTATTGGGACGCCGTGGCAGGGCGCGCGCCATGACGCGGTTCCTGCGCGCCCTCGCGCTGGCGCTCGCTTCGGCGACGCTTGCCCTTGCCGTGCCGGCCGCCGACACGATTACCGTGCCGCAGTTGCAGCGCCTGGTGCAGGCGTCGGCCCGGCCGGTCGTGGCCTACCAGGAAGTGCGCGAGTCGCCGTGGCTCGCCACGCCGCAGGCGTCGCGCGGCACCATGCACTCCACGCCGCAGTCGCTCGAGAAGCGCGTCGAGTCGCCGCGCCAGGAAACCTGGCGCATGCTGCCCGACCGCCTGGAATGGACGGGCCCCGGTGGCGCCGGCAAACAGGTCATGTTCAGCCAGGTGCCCGCGCTGGGCGTCCTGTCCGATGTGATGCGACGGGTGGTTGCCGGTGACTTCACTGCACTCGAGCGCGAATTCCGCATCGAGCTTCACGGCACCGAGGCCGCGTGGCGCGCACAACTTATTCCCCGCGGCGCCGAGCTGGGCCGCCACCTCGAATCGGTCGAACTGCAAGGTGCGGGCGGGCGGCTGCAGGTCATCATCGTTGCAGAGCGCCAGGGCGAGCGCACCACCACCCGGCTCGCGCCCTGACGCGAGCCACAAAGGATTCCCATGTACGACAAGGACCCGTTGACCGCGATGGAAGCCGTAACGGCCGCGCAATGGCTGGCATTCGCGCCCCTGGCTTTCCAGGCCACGGCGGTGATGCGGGACCGGGGCGTGCTGGCGGCGCTGGCCAAGGCCGGGCCGCAGGGCTGCACCATCGACGACGTGGCGCAGGCGTCGGGCCTGCCGGCCTATGGCGCCCGTGTGCTGATGGAAGCGGGCCTGGGCCTGCGCATCATGTGGCGGCGCGATGACC
>DATHWV010000099.1:0-3568 GCA_035460205.1 Ramlibacter sp. | reverse complement strand
CGGGCACAATCGCGGCCATGAGCACCCGCGCGCCCAAACTGCACAGCGCCCTCGGCCACGAGGCCGCCGACAAGCGCATCGACATCCTGCGGCGCATCGGCGACGCGGGCTCGATCTCGGAAGCGGCGCGTGCCGCCGGTGTGAGCTACAAGGCCGCGTGGCAGGCCATCGACACCTTGAGCAACCTTGCCGGCACGCCGCTGGTCGATAGCGCCGTGGGCGGATCGGGAGGCGGTGGCGCACGGCTCACACTGGCCGGGATGCACTTGCTGCAGGCCGCCGACGAAATGGCCAGTGCGCGCGCTCAGGTCCTGGCGCGCCTGTCGGGCCGCAAGGGCGCGGCGCCCATGGCCGGCGTGGCGGCGCTCGGCCTGCGCACCAGCATGCGTAACCAGCTGCCTTGCACGGTGAAGGCGTTGCGCGCCAACGGCGGGATGTTGCGCGTCGAGCTCGCACTGGCCGACGCCACCGCACTCGCTTCGCGCATCACGCGCGAGAGCGCGCAGTTGCTGGCGCTCGCGCCCGGCGCCGCGGTGCTGGCCCTGTGCAAGGCCACCGCGGTGCAGGTCCACGCCACGGCCCGGACCGCCGCGGGCCGCAACCTGCTGCCCGGCACGGTGACGCGCGCCTCGCGCACGGCCGGCGGCGAAGTGGCGATCACGCTGGATGGCGGGCTGCAGATGGTCGGTTTCGCGGCCGCGGGCAGCGTGCTGAAGCTGCGCAGTCGCGCAGTCGCCATCGTCGATGAGACCGCTGTCGTGCTCGCCGTTACTGGCTGATCCTGCGACCAAACGTAAGCTTTATGGCTGAGCTTGGCTAGCTGGTGCATTCGCACGACACTGCCGAGCCTTGCGCCATCACCGCTGAGCCTGCGTTTGCCGGCCCAGCAGCGCCAAAAGCGGAAATTTTCCGCAGAACATTTGGGGCGGCTGGTTACGCTTGTAGGCACGTCACTCTGCGGTTTGTGGGACTTCTCCTACTACAGTCGCCCCTCTTGCTGAGGCTCAGTCCCTTCAGCTCATCTTTCAACAGGTCGAACGGCCAGCAGTTCCATGCCGTCGTGAGGCCAAACCTCCCACCCCTTGTTGAACATGAAAAGACGCAATTTCCTTTTGTCCGCTTCGTCCCTCGCCGCCCTCGCACTGACGGGTTGCGGTGGTGGCGGCGGTGGATCCACTGCGGCGGCCGCCGGCACCGGAAGCTCGACGGGCGCGGCCGCCGGCAGCGCTTCGACGGCGTCGCAGGCCCTGGCCAGCGCGACCAACACACCCACCGGGACGTCTGCCAGCGGCGCCGGCTATCCCTTCGGCTCGCGCAAGACCAAGTACGTCGCCGGCATCACGCCGTCGCAGTCAACCGCGACGATGGACGCCCTGCTCTCCTCGCACTACACCGCGTGGAAGGCGTCCGCCATCATCCCGGCCGACTCAGTCGTGGCCGGTGGCCTGGCGGTGAAGTTCTCCAACACCGACTACATGGCCGTGTCCGAGGGCATGGGCTACGGCATGCTGCTGGCCACGGTGTTCGCGGGCCATGATGCTCAGGCGCAATCGCTGTTCGACGGCCTGCTGGCCACGGTGCGTGCGCGGCCGGCCTATGGCTTCAAGCCCTTCGGCGACCTGGGCCAGTACCTGATGGAATGGCGCATCAACGCCAACGGCACATCCGCCGGTGAAGGCTGGAACGCGATGGACGGCGACCTCGACATCGCCCTGGCACTGCTGATGGCCGACCACCAGTGGGGTTCCACCGGCAAGTGGAACTACCTGCAGGAAGGCAAGAACACGATCGCCGCGCTCAAGGCCTGGAACATGAAGGACGACGGCGCGACCAAGGGCCTGCCCAGCGCCAACAACAACCGCACCTCCGACTACATGGTCGGCCACTTCCGTGCCTTCAAGGCCGCCACCGGCGATGGCCTGTGGGACCGCGCAGTGGACCGCGCCTACCAGTTGCTTGACCACATGCAGACGAAGTACTCGCCCGGCGTCGGCCTGGTGCCCGACTTCGTCATCAACACCAACTCCGACAACCCGGCCCCGTCCACCGGCTACATCGGCGACGGCAACGACAAGGAAGGCTATTTCTGGTGGAACGCGTGCCGCAACCCGTGGCGCCTGTCATCCGACTACATGCTTTCGGGTGACACGCGGTTCGCCACCGTGACCGGCCGGATGATCGACTTCTTCAAGAACTCGTCCGGCGGCGACCCCACCAACATCGGCACCGGCTACGCGCTGGACGGCACGCGCCTGACCGGCGGCCCCATGCCAGGCGGCAACAGCGCGGCCTACCACGGCCCGATCTGCGCCGGGGCCTGCGTGGACGCGCGTTTCCAGGGTTTCCTGGACGCGATGTGGAACTGGAACGTGGGGCGCCTGACCACCGGCTACTACGACGGCGAGATCCAGCTCCTGAGCATGGTGGTGGCCTCGGGCAACTGGTGGACGCCGCACTAAGCCAAGGGGACATCGGCCTTCGGGGACAATAGGGCCATGAATCCGTTCCTCTCTACAGCCCTTCGCACGCTGCTGGCAGTGGCCGCTGCGTGCGCACTCACACCCGCCGGCGCCGGCACCTTCGTCCGCATGCAGACCACCCAGGGCGCGATCGACGTGGCCCTGCTCGATGCATCGGCGCCGATCACGGTGGCGAACTTCCTGGCCTATGTGCGCGCCGGTGACTACAGCTACGCGATGGTCCATCGCAGCGCCAAGCTGCAAAACGGCTCGCCGTTTGTGATCCAGGGCGGCGGCTACCGCTGGCTTCCCAATCAAGCCAACAGCAGCATCCCGTCGCGTGGCCAGATTCCGGATGAATACAGCGCGGCGCGCCCTAATGCGCGCGGCACCTTGTCCATGGCCAAGGCGGGTCCCAATACCGCCACCAGCCAGTGGTTCGTCAACATGACCGACAACTCGGCCCTGCTGAGCGCGTCCAACAACGGCGGTTACAGCGTGTTCGCGAACATCACCGTGCCGGGCATGGTGATCGCGGACCGCATCGCCGCCCTGCAGGTTGTCAACGCCGGCTCGCCGTTCAACGAACTGCCGGTGTTCAACTACGCGGGCGGCGGCGTCAACCGCAGCAACACCGTCCTCGTCACCGCCGCCGTCGAGTTGCCCGCGCAAACCACGCACGACCGCATCTTCAATTACCTGGAAGCCACCTTCCCGCAGTACGTGCCCAACGTCACGGGGTCCTCCGGCGAGGCGCTGGGCTACACCTTCCGCTACTACAGCGGCAGTGAAGCCTATGTCGGGGTGAAGGATGACAACGTCTGGTACTACCTGCCTGCGATCCACGGGAACACCCCCCAGCACTTCGGCAGCGTGGCCAGCGTGCTGGCCGCGGCCGAAGCCGCCGGCTACTGAGCCTCCTGAAGCCCACGGTTGAAGACCCGCCACTTCCTGCAGCTGGTCTTCCTCTCGGCGCTGTGGGGCGCCTCCTTCCCCATGATCCGCATCGCCAGCCCGGCCTTCGGGCCGTTCGGCCTGGCGGGCATTCGTTGCGCACTGGCCGCCGCGGTGCTGGCGATCCTGATGCGCGTGTTGCGCCAGCGCTGGCC
>DATHWV010000098.1:0-2192 GCA_035460205.1 Ramlibacter sp. | reverse complement strand
CATGGGTGCTGGTGAACGACGACGTCTCGGTCGATGTCGGCGGGCATGCATCGGGCCGTCGCGGCGTCGCCGGCACCCTGGTGGTGGAAAAGATGGTGGGCGCCGCCGCCGAGCGTGGCGACGACCTCGCCGCCTGCAAGCGGCTGGCCGACCGGGTCAACGCACGCACCGCCTCGATGGGCGTGGCATTCACGAGTTGCACCGTGCCGGAGGCTGGTGTGGCCACGTTCGAGATCGGGCCCGACGAGATGGAAATCGGGGTCGGCATCCACGGCGAACCGGGCCGGCGCCGGGCCGCGTTCCGGCCGGCGGCGGAGATTGTCGACGAGTTGATGGGCGCGATCCTGAAGGACCTCGCGCCGCAGCGGGGGCAACAGGTCCTGTTGCACGTCAATGGGCTCGGAGGGACGCCACTGATGGAGCTTTACCTGCTCTATCACCTGGCCAACGAACACCTGGCATCCGCCGGCCTGGTGGCATCGCGCTCACTCGTGGGCAACTACACGACGTCGCTGGAAATGGCCGGCGCTTCGCTGACGGTGACGGTTCTGGACGAGGAGTTCACCAGCCTCTGGGACGCGCCCGTGGCGACGCCCGCACTGCGCTGGTAGCCGACGCCCGGCTCAAACCGGCACGGCCACCAGGTCGTGCCCGTCGGTGCCCACGATGCGGGCGCGCGTGAATTCACCCACCTTGAGCTGCTTGCTCAACTTTTCAGGCGGCAGCAGCTTCACGGTGCCGTCGATTTCGGGTGCGTCGGCGTACGAACGGCCCACGCCGCCCTTGCGGCCGAGCGCAGGCGCCGAATCGACCAGCACCTGCATGGTCGCGCCCACGCGCTCCTTCAGCTTGTCGGCCGATACTTCTTCGGCGACGGCCATGAAGCGCGCCTGCCGCTCCTCACGGACTTCCTGCGGCAGCATGCCCGGGATGTCATTGGCAACCGCGCCTTCAACCGGGCTGTAGGCAAAACAGCCGGCCCGGTCGATCCTTGCTTCGTGCATGAAGTCCAGCAGGTGCTGGAACTCTTCTTCCGTCTCGCCGGGAAAGCCGGCGATGAACGTGCTGCGAATCACGATCTCGGGGCAAGCCTCGCGCCAGCGCAGGATGCGCTCGAGGTTCTTCTCGCCGCTGGCCGGCCGCTTCATGCGCTTGAGCACATCGGGGTGGCTGTGCTGGAACGGCACATCCAGGTATGGCAGAACCTTGCCCGTGGCCATCAGCGGGATCACGTCATCGACCGAGGGGTACGGGTAGACATAGTGCAACCGCACCCAGGCGCCGTAGGGCTCGGCCATGTCGCCCAGCGCCTGCACGAGTTCCAGCATCCGCGTCTTGATCGGCTTGCCGTCGTAGAAGCCGGTGCGGTACTTCACGTCCACGCCATAGGCCGAGGTGTCCTGGCTGATCACCAGCAGTTCCTTCACGCCGCCTTCGAACAACGCCTTCGCTTCCTTCAGCACGTCGCCGATCGGGCGGCTGACCAGGTCACCGCGCATCGACGGGATGATGCAGAAGGTGCAGCGGTGGTTGCAGCCTTCGCTGATCTTCAGGTAGGCGTAGTGCCGCGGCGTCAGCTTGATGCCGGCGGCAGGCACCAGGTCGATGAACGGGTCGTGCGGCTTGGGCAGGTTCGCGTGGACCGCATCCATCACTTCCTGCGTGGCATGCGGGCCGGTGACAGCAAGCACCGAGGGATGCATCTGCTTGACCAGGTTGCCGCCACCCTCGCCCGCCTTGGCGCCCAGGCAGCCGGTGACGATCACCCGGCCGTTTTCGGCCAGCGCTTCACCGATGGTGTCCAGGCTCTCCTTCACCGCGTCGTCGATGAAGCCGCAGGTGTTGACGATGACGAGGTCCGCGCCCTCGAAGGTCTTGGAGGTCTGGTAACCCTCGGCGCTCAGCTGCGTGAGGATCAACTCGGAGTCGGTCAGCGCCTTGGGGCAGCCCAGGCTGACGAAGCCGACTTTCGGGACTCTGGTTTCGGGGGATTTTTCGGGGGAGGCTACTTCACTCATCCCCCTATTGTCCCAGACCCTTGCCGTCAGCGTTTGAGGAAGGCCCCCAGCATCTGCTCGGTCTGCTTGGCCATCTGTTCCTGCATCTTGTCGAACATGGTCTTGGACTGTTCGACGTAGTTGCCCATCATCCCCTGCATCAGCGGGTTCTGCATGTTCATGAACTGCGCCCAC
>DATHWV010000097.1:0-4245 GCA_035460205.1 Ramlibacter sp. | reverse complement strand
GCGCACGGCGTTCGTGCCGCTGGCGCGCGTCGCGCTCATGCCGCCAATCGTCGCGTCGGCGCCCGGGTCGATCGGGAAGAAGAGGCCCGTGCTCTTCACTTCATCGTTGAGCTGCTTGCGGGTGACGCCGGCCTGCACCGTTACCGTCAGGTCTTCCGCGTTGATGGACAGCACCTTGTTCATGCGGCCCACGTCGATGCTGATGCCGCCCTGGACGGCAAGCAGGTGGCCTTCCAGCGAGGAGCCGACACCAAAGGGAATGACCGGCACTTCGTACTGGCTGGCCAGCTTCACGGCGTCCGACACGTCCTGCGTGCTCTCCGCGAACACCACCGCGGCGGGCGGCGGCGCCTGGAAGGAGGATTCATCGCGACCGTGCTGTTCGCGCACCGCCATCGCCGTGGAGAACTGGGCGCCAAAGCGCGTCTTGAGCGCTTCCAGCAGGGCGGGCGGCACCTCGCGCTGGCGGATTTCTGGGACGAGATGGTTCAGTGCGGTCGGCGCATTCATGCATGTCTCCGGAGGTCAGCCGGTCAGTTTAAGCCTTGTGGCCCAAAATCCCTCGCCCCAGTCTGGCCGGAGCCTGACAAACCCGGAGGCCAGCAGGAATGGTGGGACGCCGCTAGCATGGCCTGCCTGTCACACCCCCCGCAAAAAGACATTCGATGACCAGCCTGTTCGACCCGGTCCATGCCGGCAACCTTCACCTTCCCAACCGGATCGTCATGGCGCCCCTGACGCGCAACCGCGCCCCGGGCGCCGTCCCCACGCCGCTGATGGCGCAGTACTACGCCCAGCGCGCCAGCGCCGGCTTGCTGATCTCCGAAGCGACCGCAATCAGCGCGCAAGGCCAGGGTTACGCGGATGTGCCCGGCCTGTACAGCACGGACCAGCTCGCCGGCTGGAAGCAGGTCACCGATGCAGTGCACCAGCGCAAGGGCCGCATCGTGGTCCAGCTGTGGCATGTGGGCCGGGTTTCCCACGTGGACCTGCAGCCCGGCGGCCAGGCGCCCGTCGCGCCCTCTGCCATTACCGCAAAGACCAAGACCTTCCTGGTCAAGGACGGCGTCGGTTCCTTCGCCCCGACCTCGCATCCGCGCGCGCTGGATGCCGCCGAGCTGCCCGGCATCGTGCACGACTACCGGCACGCGGCCCGCCACGCCGTCACCACGGCAGGTTTCGACGGGGTCGAAGTGCACGGCGCCAACGGTTACCTGCTCGACCAGTTCCTCAAGACCGGTTCGAACCACCGGCGCGACGACTACGGCGGCCCGATCGAAAACCGCGCCCGCCTTCTGCTGGAGGTGATGCGCGCAATCGTCGGTGAAATCGGCGGGGGCCGCACCGGCCTGCGCATCTCGCCGGTCACTCCCGCCAACGATGTGGTCGATGACGACCCCCAGCCCCTGTTCGAATATGTGCTGAAGCAACTCGGTCCGTTGGGACTCGCGTACATCCACGTGATCGAAGGCGCCACGGGTGGCCCGCGCGAAATCGCGGATCGCCCCTTCGACTACGCGGCGTTGCGGCAGGCGTACCGGCAAGCGGGTGGCAAAGGCGCCTGGATGGTCAACAACAGCTATGACAAGGCGCTGGCCGAGCAGGCGTTGGGCGAAGGCGCCGACCTGGTCGCCTTCGGCAAGCCATTCATCGCCAACCCGGACCTGGTGGAACGGCTGCGCCGCAATGCGCCGCTCAACGAGGCGGACCGCAAGACCTTCTACGGTGGTGGCGCGCAGGGCTACACGGACTACGGCACGATGGCCTGAGCGCCGCGTCTACTGTTCGTTCTGGCTGGCGGCGCCCCGGCGGTACCGCTCGACCGCCTCCTGCTCGCGCGCCTGCGCCAGGTCGGCTTGTGCCTTGGCCTTCATGGTCTCGCGCAGCACGCCCCGGCCCACCGACAGCACGCCGGTGCGGGAGGAACTGGATTCGAAATCGCGATCCCGCTGGGCGCGCACCATCGAGTTGTGCAGCACGATGGCGCCGGTGCTGCTGCGGTCTTCGGCCGGTGGCGGTGACACGTCCGTCACGGTCGGCGTCGGGGACTGGGCGAGTACACCGCCCGCCGCCAGCGCAAGGGCGGCCCAGCAGGCAACCTTGAGGATAGGGGTAGGGGTCTTCATGGCTTGTCCTTTTGCCGGTGTTTTCCTGCCGTCATGGTGGGCGTGCAACCCAAGCGGCGGTGTCGCCGGACCCGCGCACTTGCGGTAGGAGCGCGACTACACATCCTTCCGGGGGCCCTCCGGCCCAACGTAACGGCCCGGTGCGCCGACCTTTACACATCAGCTACTTCGCGTCCATGGCCGCGTTACATGGCGCCTGCAAACTCGCTTCCAACCTGCAACCCATTCCGGGTGTGCGGTCCCTCCCAAGGAAGGAAAGAAGCTCATGAAATACGCCTACAAGCACCTCGTTGCCGCCGGCCTGCTGGCCGCCCTCGGCCTGGGCGCCCAAGCGCAAACCCCGCCGCCGGCCACTGGCGGTGCCTCCGCCCCCATGGCGCGCGAGCACCATGGCCGCCATGACCCGGCCAAGATGCAGCAGCACATGGAGCGCCGCAACGCGGAGCTCAAGCAGAAGCTGCAGCTCACGTCGGCGCAAGAGCCCGCATGGACGGCCTACACCGCCGCGATGAAGCCGCCCGCGAACATGAAGCGCCCCGATCGGGCCGAGTTCGAAAAGCTCACCACGCCGGAACGCATCGACCGCATGCAAGCCATGCGCGCCGCCCGCGGCGCCGAAATGGACAAGCGCGCCACCGCCACCAAGACCTTCTATTCGGCGCTGACGGCCGAGCAGAAGAAGGTGTTCGACGCGCAGGGCTGGCGCGGCCACGGTGAAGGCCGCGGCCACGGCGGCCGCCATCACAAGGGCTGAGCAACGCCTGTTGCGCTGAAGAAGCAAAGCCTGCACCGGTTACCCGGTGCAGGCTTTTTCCATGGGACGGCAGTGCTTACTGCGGCGTGCCCATCATCACCCGGCGACCGTTCTCGAAGTTGGCGCGGCTGGCGAGCAGCTCGGCCCGCACTTCGGCGCGGGTGCGGGCACCGACCACTTCCTTGGGGTCCATGTTCGGTTTGCCCTGGGTGATGGCGCTGGCCTCGCCGGCGCGGGGCGGTACCGCTTCCGTGGTGGTCGCGCGGTTCATGCCTTGCGCGTCCTGGCGCAGCTGGTCCTTGGTGGACACCGGGGCTTCGGACACCGGTGAGCTTTGCGCCTGCGCGCCTGCGGCGGCCATCAGGCCGGCCATGAGGATGGAGAGTAGGGCGGGTGTCCTGGTCATGTGAAATTCCTTTGTTGAGCTTGGGACCGCGGTCGGTCCATGCATTCACCTTAGGAAGCCCACGCAGCCTCGCTTATCGGACATGCTCGTCCATGTGCGTAGGACCTCATTGCTGAGCCCCACGCGGGTGCGCCGCGGCCTAGACTGGCACGCATGACCCAAGTTCGCAAAGGGCAGGCGCCGGCCCCCATCCAGCGCGCCGAATTCCACCAGCGCTTCATGCAGGACTTTTTCGACCCGGCCTACCAGGCCGAGAAGGAAGCCCTGGGACGCATCGAGGAGATCGCCTGGCACGCCTACAAGGAAGGCCGCAAGGCGCCGGTCACCACCAAGGCCGGGCCCGGTTACGCCGACCCGGACTATGACCTGTCGGTGGAGTGGCGAGCCACGCGCGACAAGCTCGTCGCCGCGCAAAAAGCCTGGTCACGGCCCGCGACACCTTCGCGTGTCTTGCTGGTGTGCGGCTCGTCGCGCAACGACGGCACCTGCCCCGGGGAAATCTCCAAGACCTTCCGGCTCACGAAGATCGCGCAAGAGGCGCTGCGCGCCGAAGGCATCGAGGTCGACGTGCTGGACCTGAGTCGGATCACCTCCGACTACGACCGCCACATCCATCCGTGCAAGGGTTGCGTCTCCACCGCCATGCCGCTGTGCCACTGGCCCTGCAGCTGCTACCCGAACAATGCGCAGCGCCAGACCGGCGACTGGATGAACGAGATCTACGAGATGTGGGTCCGCGCCCACGGTGTCGTGCTGCTGACGCCGGTGCACTGGTACCAGGCCACGAGTCCGCTCAAGCTGATGATCGACCGCATGGTGTGCGCGGACGGCGGCAACCCGGACCCGACGAGCACGCATGGCAAGAAGCCCGAGGAGGCCAAGGCGCTGGAGCTCAAGGGCTGGGACTATCCGAAGTACCTCGCCGGCCGCACCTATGGCGTGGTGGTGCATGGCGACGT
>DATHWV010000096.1:0-5872 GCA_035460205.1 Ramlibacter sp. | reverse complement strand
ACTCCAGGCTGGTGATCGACGCCTGCCTGTTCGGCGAGGACGACCTGCAGGCGCTGTTCAGCTTTGCGCGCGCCTACTTCATGGTGGACATGGAGATCCCGTCGGCCTATGTGCAGTTCCTGCGCTCGCTGATGCCGCGCAAGCCGCGCAATGAAATCTACAACGCGCTGGGCCTGGCCAAGCAGGGCAAGACGCTGTTCTACCGCGACTTCCTCTACCACCTGAAGCATTCCAGCGACAAGTTCCGCATCGCCCCCGGCATCAAGGGCATGGTGATGCTGGTGTTCGACTTGCCGTCCTTCCCCTATGTGTTCAAGGTGATCAAGGATTTCTATCCGCCGCAGAAGGACACCACGCGCGAGAAGATCAAGGGCAAGTACCTGCTGGTGAAGCAGCACGACCGGGTGGGGCGCATGGCCGACACGCTCGAGTACAGCGAGGTGGCGTTCGCGCGCGACCGCTTTGAGGACGAGCTGATCGAGGAGATCCGCCACTTCGCGCCCAGCCAGCTGGAGATCGGCGACCGCGACGGCGACGGCCGCGAGGAGGTGATCATCAAGCACCTGTACATCGAGCGCCGGATGATCCCGCTGAACATCTACCTGCAGGAAGCTTTTGACGCCGGCAAGGCGGCCGGCATGGACGGCGTGGCCGCCGGCCATGCCCGGGGCCAGATCGAAAGCGCCGTCGTCGAATACGGCAATGCCATCAAGGACCTGGTGGCCGCGAACATTTTTCCCGGCGACATGCTGTGGAAAAACTTCGGCGTGACGCGCAATGGCAAGGTCGTGTTCTACGACTACGACGAGATCGAATACATCACCGACTGCAACTTCCGCACCGTGCCAGCCGCACGCACGGAAGAGGAAGAGATGTCCGGCGAGGTCTGGTACAACGTCGGCCCGCACGACGTCTTTCCGGAGACCTTCGGCCCTTTCCTGCTGGGCAACGACGCGGTTCGCGAGGTGTTCATGAAGAACCACGCCGACCTGTTGCAGGCCGAGTTCTGGCAAAGCCACAAGGAGCGCATCCAGGCCGGCCATGTGCACGATGTGTTTCCCTACGAGCGCGACAAGCGCTTTGCCAAGAAGGCAGCGGTGAGTGGCACATGAACGCACGCGACGCCTGGGAACTGGCCAGCTTTGTTGTCACCGTCGTGGCGCTGCCGTTCGCCATCGCCTTCTTTGCCTGGGAGCAGCGCAAGGAGCGCGACAACGAGGACGAGGAGCAATACCAGCTTCTCTCGGACGCGTACAACGATTTTCTGAAGGTGGTGCTGGCCAACCCGGACCTGCACCTGCGAACCAACGAGCCGCTGCCGGCTCCAACGTCGGAGCAGAACGAGCGGATGCTGGTGATTTTCGACATGCTGATGTCGCTATTCGAACGGGCGTATCTTGTGGCCTACAAGCCCAAAATGTCCGAAACCGAGGCCCGGCGCTGGAACAGCTGGGACGACTACATGCGCGAATGGTGCCGCCGCGAAGATTTCCACAACGCCTTGCCGCTGCTGCTGCGCGGCGAGGACCCGCAGTTCCAGAGTTACCTGCGCCGCATTGCCGAAGAGGAGCGCGGCGCCCTGATTCAACTTTCCTGAAGGAGTAAAACCATGTCCGATTCCATCATCATCGCCGGCGCTGCCCGCACCCCCATGGGCGGCTTCCAGGGCGACTTTGCATCGCTAGCGGCGCACGACCTCGGCGGCGCCGCCATCAAGGCTGCCATCGAGCGCGCCGGCATCCCGGCCGACGCCGTCGGCGAAGTGCTGTTCGGCAACTGCCTGATGGCCGGCCAGGGCCAGGCGCCTGCACGCCAGGCCGCGTACAAGGGTGGCTTGCCCCACAGCGCCGGCGCCGTGACGCTCTCCAAGATGTGCGGCTCGGGCATGAAGGCCGCGATGTTCGCGCACGACATGCTGCTGGCAGGCACGCACGAAGTGATGGTTGCCGGTGGCATGGAGAGCATGACCAACGCGCCCCACCTGCTGCTCAAGGGCCGCAGCGGCATCCGCATCGGCCACGACCGCATCTATGACCACATGATGCTGGACGGCCTGGAAGACGCCTACGAGCCGGGCCGTGCCATGGGCACCTTTGGTGAAGAGTGCGCGGCCAAGTACAACTTCAGCCGCGAAGCGCAGGACGCCTTCGCCACCGCCAGCGTCAAGCGCGCCAAGGCCGCCACCGAGTCAGGTGCATTTGCCACCGAGATCGCGCCGGTCACCGTGAAGACGCGTGCGGGTGAAGTCGTCGTCTCCATCGACGAAGGCCCGGGCAAGGTCAAGCTGGACAAGATCCCCACGCTCAAGCCCGCGTTCAAGAAAGACGGCACGATCACCGCCGCTTCCAGCTCCAGCATCAACGACGGCGCCGCGGCGCTGGTGATGATGAAGGAGTCCACCGCCACGAAGCATGGCGTGAAGCCGATCGCCCGCATCGTCGCGCATGCCACGCACGCGCAGGAGCCGAACTGGTTTACCACCGCACCGGTCGGCGCCGTGAACAAGGTACTGGCCAAGGCCGGCTGGAAGGTCGGCGACGTGGACCTGTGGGAAGTGAACGAAGCGTTCGCCGTCGTACCGATGGCGCTGATGGAAGAACTCAAGGTGAGCCACGACATCGTCAACGTCAACGGCGGCGCCTGCGCGCTCGGCCACCCGATCGGCGCTTCCGGCGCCCGCATCATGGTCACGCTGATCCATGCGCTGAAGGCCCGGGGCAAGAAGCGCGGCATCGCCACGCTGTGCATCGGCGGCGGCGAGGGCACGGCGGTCGCTATCGAACTGGTCTAGGCGAACTCAGCCATACGGGGTAGCATGCCCCCACCATGGCGTCATCCACCGCTGGAGATAGTGACGACGAGGGCACTCCAAGCGAGAGGCGCCTCGCCGCCGTCGTGTTCACGGACGTCGTGGGCTACTCCTCGATGGTCCGGGCCGACGAGGCCGGTGCGCTGCGCCGCGTAGCCGCCGACCTCGCGCGAATGCGCGTCCACAGCGCCACCCATGGCGGCGAGTGCCTCAATTCCATGGGTGATGGCCTGATGCTCGCGTTCACGAGCACGGTGGAGGCCCTGTCCTTCGCCATCGAGATCCAGGAAGAGTTCATGCGGCGCAACGAAGCGCTGGTTGAGGGCGGCCGGCTGCAGCACCGCATCGGAATCCACCTCGGTGATGTGCTGAAGATGCCCGACGGCACTCTCGCCGGCGACGGCGTCAACACCGCATCGCGACTGGAGGGCAGCGCCCCACCCGGCGGCATCTGCATCAGCCAGACGGTGCACGACACCGTGAAGGGCAAGCTGGCTTTCGAAGCCACATTCGCCGGCCCCAAGAGTTTCAAGAACATCGCCGACCCGATTCCGGTGTGGTACCTGCACCCGCGGGGACTTGCGGCTACCGCAGCGGCTGGCAGGCCGACGACCCACAAGCCGGCCATTCGCCGTCGTGGGCTCGTGGTGGCCGGTGGCGTGGCGGCGGTCGCCGTGGCCGGCGGGGCAGCCTGGTGGCTGCGCGGCGCCGGCTCGGCAACGCCGGCCATGGTCGACGCCAAGACCATCGCCGTCCTGCCGTTCCAGAACATGAGCGATGACAAGGACACGACTTACTTCGCCGACGGCATGCATGAGGACCTGCTGACGCAGCTCGCCATGTTGGGCCAGTTGAAAGTGGTCTCGCGCACCTCGGTGATGGAGTACCGCAACACCGCGAAGAAAGTGCCGCAGATTGGCAGCGAATTGAAAGTGGCCTCCTTGGTGGAAGGCAGTGTGCGCCGCGCGGGCAACACGGTGCGCGTCACCGCGCAGCTGGTGGACGCGAAGTCCGACAAGCATGTCTGGGCCGCCAACTATGACCGAGACCTGAAGGACATCTTCAAGGTGCAGAGCGAGCTCGCGACCGAGATTGCGCGGTCGCTCAACGTCTCGTTGAGCGCGACCGAGGAAAAGTCGCTCGCACGTGCACCGACCGCCAACCTGCAGGCCTATGACCTTTTCCTGAAGCACCAGGCGCTGGTTCGTAGTTCGGACGGCAGCATGCGGACGATTTCGACGGTGAAGGAGCGTGTCGGCATCCTGGAAAAGGTCGTCGCACTGGACCCGTCATTCGCGCTGGCCTGGGCCAAGCTCGCGGCCGAGCACGCCCGCGCCAGGGGCTACGGCATCGACCCGGCCGGCGACCAGAAACAACTCGCGCAACAGGCCATCGCCAAGGCCCTGGCCCTGGCGCCCGATGATCTGGAGGTCCGGATCGAACAGGCGGCGGTGAAGCTGCATGGGCAGGACGACCAGCAGGGCGCGTTGCAGATCTACGACCAGGTTCTCGAGAAAGTGCCGTACAACGTGCAGGCGCTGCTGGGCAAAGTGGGGGTGTTGCACGAATTGAGCCGGATCGCCGAGAAGGTGCGTGTGCTGGAAACCGCCCTTTCCGTGGACTCGCGCAATGCGCAGGCGCTGACGCAACTGGCTGGCACCTACGCCAGCTTCCGGCACTACGACAGGACGATCGCGCTCAGGAAGCAGGTCGTGGACATGCGCCCCGATGACCTCGACGTGCGCGCCGGATATGAGTGGTGGATCTACCGCAAGACGGGCACCTGGACTGCTTTCGATGCCTGGCGCGCCACCCTGCCGGCGGGCGTCGAAAAACGCGTCGGCCGCGTGCGCAACATCGACGGCGAGCGTGCCATGGACCGGGGCGATTTCGATACTGTGCACCGGCTCATCGACCTGGACTCAGACGATTTCAAGAATTCGCTCTTCGACCCTGCGATGGTCGAAGCCGACATGCGGGTGCAGCACGCGCTCGTGTGGAATGCGGCAGGCGAGCGCGCGCGCGCTGTCGCGGCTGCCGCCGAGGCCATCCCGCGAATTGAAAAACTGATCAAGGGCGTGCCCGGCGACTCAACGCTTTGGGAAGCCAAGGCGTACATGCATGCACTGCAGGGGCAACGCGAAGCGGCGTTCGCAGCGTTCGACAAAGCCGTCAACCTCCACCTCTCCACCGGCAACTTGAACTGGAACGCCATACGCAAGCGCCGGCGGGCCTGGGTGCATGCGCTGCTGGGGGACCATGATGAAGCCATCGCGCAACTGAAGCGGTATTCACGATTGTCCGGCTTCTACATCCACGACGAGCGGCTGGTTCCCCAATTGGTTCCGTTGTGGAAGCACCCCGGCTTCGTGGCCCTCGTCAACGACCCGGCCACCAACGCGCCGCTGCCGCTGGACACGCCGGTCGCGGAAAGCCCGGCGCGCTGACGCATGACTTCGAGTCCGGGTCTTCCGCATGAACGACGACTGTCCGCCGTCGTGTTCACCGACGTCGTGGGCTACTCCTCGATGGTCCGGGCAGACGAGGTCGGCGCACTGGAGCGGGTCTCTGCCGATCTCGCGCGCATGAGGGCCCAGTGTTCCGCCCATGGTGGGGAGTGCCTGAACTCCATGGGCGACGGGCTGATGCTGGCTTTTTCCAGCACCGTGCAGGCGCTTTCCTTTGCTATCGAAATCCAGGAAGAGTTCATGCGCCGAAACGAGGCGCTAGCCGAAGGCGGGCGGCTGCAGCACCGCATCGGTGTGCACCTGGGCGATGTGCTGAAGATGCCTGATGGCACGCTCGCTGGTGACGGCGTGAACACCGCATCGCGGCTGGAGGGCAGCGCGCCGCCCGGCGGCATCTGCATCAGCCAGATGGTTTACGACACCGTCAACGGCAAGCTGGCCTTCGAAGCCACGTTTGCCGGCCCCAAGTCCTTCAAGAACATCGCCGACCCGATTCCTGTGTGGTACCTGCATCCGCGAGGGCTGGCCGCTGCAGCAGCGAGTGCCAAGCCAGCGCCCACGAAGCCGGCCATTCGGCGGCGTGGTCTCGTCGTTG
>DATHWV010000095.1:0-2309 GCA_035460205.1 Ramlibacter sp. | reverse complement strand
TCGATGCTCCAGACGCCGGCGTTGTTGTAACTCTCGGCCGTCGCCGGGTCGAACTTCACGCTGTTGTTGGCATAGCCGGTGACATGGGCGACCGCGGTGCCGCTGGTGTAGGTGATGGTGGGTGTCAGCGATGCGCTGAAGTTCACCGTCTGCGCCGCGATGGTGTTGGGGTTGTTGGCGTTGGGGAAGGTGCCAGGGGCATGGTCCGGCAGGCCATTGCCCGTCATCGTGCGCTGCGTTCCCGAGCAACTCATCGCCACGGTGGCCGTGAGGTTGATGGTGGCGTTGAACACCGACGCATTGATGGCGCAAGCGACGCCCGACGTCGTGGAGGTGCCCGTGCCACCGCCCGTGGAGGCGCTCGGGGTCACGGTGACGGCAGCCGAGGCGGCACCGGTGCCGAAGCTGTTGGTGGCAGTGACCGTGCATGAATACAGCGAGCCGTTGTTCATGGAGCTCACCGTGATAGGGCTGCTGGCGGCCGTGCCCGTGCTGTGCAACGCAAAACCGCTGATGCAAGTGGCGTCGTAGCGGCTGATCGCGCTGCCGCCGCCGGACGCGGGCGCGGTGAACGCGATGCTCGCGCTGGCGTTGCCCGCCGTCGCAGCCCCGATGGTGGGCGCACCCGGCACGCCGCAGTTCTGCGGAAGCACGGCGCACTCGTACGCGCTGAGCGCGCCGATGCGCAGGATCGCGCCGCCGCTGACCGGCCCATAGACATAGATTGCGACGTCGTCGGGCGTGGCGGTGGACACGCCCAGGTAGTTCTGTGTGTCCGGGTAGTAGCGGAAGGTGTAGGGACTCTGGAACTGGTTGGGCTGGCCCGCGGCCGCGAAGTATTGCGGGTAGCTCAACTCCGCCCAGTCCAGCAGCTGCGTGGCGGTGAGCGTGCCGGCCGCCAGCGGGACCTTGGTCGCGCGCGCGGGTGGGGCGCCCAACACCGCCCCCTCGCTCACCAGGGCGGCCTGCGGGCCCGGCATGGCGCCACTGGTCCGCTCGCTGCTCCCGCCCCCGCAGGCCGCCAGCACGGCGGCTGCGCCCCAAATCGCCAATGACGCGATGCGCTTGCCTATCGTTTCCATGGGTTCTCCGCCTCCAACGATTTGCCCCGATTGTCGCAAATTGCCTAAGCAGAAATCCGCCTCCCCCTTACGCATTCGCCCTAAGCCTGGCGCCGACGTTCTTAAGGCCGCCCGCACCTTTCACCTAAGGCCGCAGACCCCCCGAGCCGTCTCATCAACACACCGATTCACGGGCGTGTTTTGGGACGAATTCGAGAGGGAAATCATGCTGCAAGACGCGAGCGAAAAAGAGGGCCTGTTCACCAGCCTGCTGGATGAAACAGCCCTGGGCCAGGGCGGCAACGCCCCTGGCGCCTACGCCACCACGCCCACCGACGCCGCTTACAACTTCGTGTCGTCCACGTCCGCTCCGGCGCAGGGCGGCGGCAACGTCGGCACGCTGATGGCAGGCAGCAAGTGGACCAGCGTCGACGCGGCCACCAGCAAGACCATCGTCACCTACTCCTTCGCCGACCCGCTCAATTCCACCTACGCTTATTCCAGCAACACCGAGTTCCTGTCCACGCTCTCCGCGTTCTCCGAAGCCGACCGGCAAATGACACGCGACGTCCTGGCTCGCATCGAGTCGGTGTGCAATGTCGATTTCGTGGAAGTGCCGGACAACGCGGCGGAGTGCGGCGTGCTGCGCTACGGCTACTCGCAGGAGCCGAACGAGTTGAACCACGCGGGCTATGCCTTCTTCCCCAGCAGCGCCACCATCGGCGGCGACGTCTGGATCGGCGCGGCCCAGGCCGGCTCGGCGTGGAACTTCTACCGGCCCAACCTGGTGCTGCACGAGACGCTGCACGCGATGGGCCTGAAGCACCCCTTCGCTGACGGCAATGTGCTCGCGACCGCCCAGGACGTGATCTCCAACACCGTGATGAGCTACTCCACGCTGCCGGGCAGCACCTCCGGCTCGATGTCGCAATACCCCGCCTCGCCCATGGAACTGGACATCGCAGCGCTGCAATATCTGTACGGCGCCAACACCGGCACCAACGGCGGCAACACCGTGTACGACCTCTCGGGCGCGGATTTCCAGTCGGGTTTTCGCTGCGTGTGGGACGGTGGCGGCAACGACACCTTCGACGCCAGCCGCGCTGCGAAGGCCGTGACGCTGGACCTGGACGACAGCGCGCTCAGCAACGTGGGCGCGGCCGTCACCGCGCGCGGCGTGGTCAACGGCGTGTCGACCACCGCCAGCTACACCTCAACCGTCTCGGTGGCCGGCGGCGTCGTGATCGA
>DATHWV010000094.1:0-4728 GCA_035460205.1 Ramlibacter sp. | reverse complement strand
GCGCGAAGGTCACGCCCCGCAGGATGGCCAGCGGGCTGCCCGGGGCGCCGGCGACCACCGCCTCGGCCTGCAGGAAACCTTTTGGCGCGGGCAGCGGCATGGCCTTGGCCTTGGGCGGCACCGCCGCGAGCAGCTGGTCGAGCCGTGACCAGGAATCGCGCACGCCCACCACGCTGCGCCATTGCGCGACGATCGCTACCAGCGGGCCGAGTACACGCGCACCGAGGATCGAGGCGATGATCATCATCGAGCCGCCGCCGTTCAGCGAGTTGTGCAGCAGCAGCCACGCCGCCAGCCCCATCAGGGCGGAGCTCATGGTGGTCTGCAGGAACTTGGTCACGGCCTGGTAGCCGCCCGCGCGGTCCGATGCGGTCGCCTGCAGCGACAGGAATTCCTTCTGCTTGTCCATCCAGCGGCGATGGATGTCGCCCTGCATGCCCATCGACTCGATCACCTGCGCGTTGCGCAAGGTGCCGTCGGCGTAAAGCTGAGCGCCGATGGCGGCGCGGCTGGCCGCCACCAGCGGGGGCTGGGTGGCGCGCTCATTGAGCACGCCGACGCCCACCTGGATCACCGCCCCGACGACCGCCACCCATCCGACCACGGGGCTGATCGCGAACAGCAGCACCAGGAACACCAGCGCGACCGGCGCCTCCATCGCGGCCAGCACCACGGGTGCGGACAGGAAATCGCGCAACACGCGGAAGTCGTTCATCGCCTGCGGTGAGCCGCCTTGCTGGCGGCGCAGGTTGGCCGTGAAGATGGCCGCAAAGATGCGATCGCCCAGCTGGCGATCCAGTTCCAGGCCGGCCGAGTGCAGGATCTGGGAGCGGGCCCATTCCAGCAGTTCCATCACCGCGTAGGCGCCCAGCACCAGCAGCAACAGCATGAACAGGGTGAAGTGGTTGCGGCTGGTCACCACGCGGTCGTAGACCTCCAGCATGAAGCCGGTGGGCGCCAGCACCAGCAGGCTGGCGATCAGGCTGTACCAGAAGGCGCGTTTGAAAAAGGGCCGCAGGACGGAAACGGCCTTGGCCAACTCGGAAGATTTCGGGGGATTCATGCGGCAACCTCGACCATGACGTGCGGGGGGATTTCACTCTTGCGGCGCGGCGAAACGCCGGCTTTGGCTGTCGCCTCGCCTTCGCTCGCCTCGACAAAATGGAACATCAGCTCGAACACGCCATCCGCCCGGCGGGACAGCACGACTTCGCGCAGCTTTTTCTCGTGGAAATTCAATTCGTCCTTCCGGTTCAGGATCAATTCGCAACGCATGCGGCCGCCCAGCGTATAGATGGACAACACCCCAGCCTTCAGGCTCAAGGTGTGCCGGTCGAAGTACACCGGGCTGCTCTCCGAAAAACGCAACAGCGGCAACCGCTTGCCCGCCAGCTTGGCGTGGTGGTACGGGCTCGCCGGATGCTGGAACACCATGCGTCCCGTCAAGGACACCGAATAAATGGCGTTGCAGATCATCTGCGAGCCTATCGCCGGGAACTGCTCCCGCAGCGACTTGTAGGCCAGGTGGTGCAGCGTCACGCGATTCCAGCACTTGTGCTCCTGGACCATGGGCGCCAGCGCGTTACAGACGTCCGCGAAGGCGGCCTGCAATGCCTGGAGCCGCTGCGCCTGTTCGGGCGACGTGGTCAGTGCAACACACAGTGAACTGTTCATATAGGAGATTGTACATGGCTCCTATATGAATTTTTCAGAAATTCACGAAACAGGCTCTTTTTTACATCGCGGGCTTGGCTTCAAGCGGCGGCAGGACGGCGCGCGCATCGGCGACGGCGATGAAATGGGGATTGAGCACCGGCCGGTCGAGCCCATAGAGCAGCGGCCGGCCGGAGCCATCCAGCACCGCGCCGCCGGCCTGCTCGAGGACCGCCTGCGCCGCTGCCGTGTCCCATTGGCTGGTGGGCCCGTGGCGCGGGTAGACGTCGGCCTCGCCTTCGGCAATGCGGCAGAACTTCAGGGAACTGCCCGCCGCCACGAAACTGTGTTCGCAGGCAAGGCATGAGAGCCAGGCCGCCAGCGCGTCGCCGCCATGCGAGCGGCTGCCCATGACCCGCAAGGGCCGGCTTGCATCCTGCACTGCAGCCTTCAACGGCTGCGTGCCCTGCGTTGTCCGCTTCCATGCGCCAACACCTTCCGCTGCGAAGTAAAGCTCTCCCAGCGCCGGTGCGAGCACCACGCCCGCGACCGGCCGGCCGGCGCGCACCAGCGCGATGTTCACGGTGAACTCGCCATTGCGCTTGAGGAATTCCTTGGTGCCATCGAGCGGGTCGACCAGGAAGAACACGCCGGCGTCGGCCGCACCCGCGGAGGCGGACTCCTCGGACAGGATGAACACGCCAGGAAATGCCGCTTCCAGCCCCTTGCGGATGACGGCATCGGCGCGCAGGTCCGCCTCTGTCAGCGGTGACGCGTCCGCCTTGTTCCACGATTCGAACTCACCGGCGTAGACGGCCATGATCTCCCGGCCCGCCGCTTCGGCGATGCCGCACAGCGTGTCCAGGTGGCTGCGGGTCAGTGGGGTGAGGTCGGTCATATCTCGTAGTAATTGCGGTACCAGTCGGCGAAGCGGCGCACGCCCTCAACGACCGGCGTGTCCGGCCGGAACCCGACCCAGTCGTTCAGCGCTTCGACGTCGGCGAAAGTCGCAGGCACGTCGCCCGGTTGCATCGGCAGGAAGTTCTTCTGCGCCTGCACGCCAAGCGCCTGCTCGAGCGCGTTGACGTAGTCCATCAGCGGCGTCGGCTGGTGGTTGCCAATGTTGAACACGCGATACGGCGCAGTGCTCGCCGCCGGATCGGGTTGGCGCGCGTCGAACGCAGGATCGGGCTGCGCCGGCTTGTCCAGCACGCGCACCACGCCCTGGACGATGTCGTCGATGTAGGTGAAGTCGCGGACCATCTGCCCGTTGTTGAAGATGTCGATCGCCTGGCCCGCCAGGATCGCACGCGTGAAGAGGAACAACGCCATGTCCGGCCGGCCCCAGGGGCCGTATACCGTGAAGAAGCGCAGGCCGGTCACCGGCATGCGGTACAGGTGGCTGTAGGCATGCGCCATCAACTCGTTGGACTTCTTGGTGGCCGCGTACAGGCTGATGGGATGGTCCACGCCGTCATGCTCTGAAAAAGGCAGGCGCGCATTGCCGCCATAGACGCTGGACGAACTGGCGTAGACCAGGTGCTCCACGGCGTGATGCCGGCACCCTTCGAGGATGTTGCCGAAGCCCGTGAGGTTGGCATCGATGTAGGCGTCGGGATGGCTGATCGAATAGCGCACGCCGGCCTGCGCGGCCAGGTGCACGACGCGTTGGGGCCGCTCGCGCTGCCACCAAGCGTGCATGCCCGCGCGGTCGGCGATGTCCAGTTGCTCGAAACGGAACCCCTTGTGCGCCTCGAGTTGCGCCAGGCGCGCCTGCTTGAGCGACACATCGTAGTAGTCGTTCAGGTTGTCGATGCCGACCACCTCGTCGCCGCGCTCGAGCAGCGCGAGCGCCGTGTGCATCCCGATGAATCCGGCGCAGCCGGTCACCAGTACCTTCATACGCCGCCGCGCCCGATCGGGAAGTACTCGAAGCCCAGCTCGCGCATGCGGTGCGGCTCGAACAGGTTGCGGCCGTCGAAAACCAGCGGCTGCTTCAATGCGGCCTTCATCGCGTCGAAGTTGGGGCTGCGGAATACCTTCCACTCGGTCAGGATCAGCAGGGCATCCGCGCCTTCGAGCGCCGCCATCGGATCGCCTACCAGCGTGAAATCGGCGCGCTCGCCGTGCATGCGCCGCGCTTCGTCCATGGCGGAGGGGTCATGCGCGACCACGCTGGCGCCGCGCGACCACAGGGCCTGGAGGACCTCGCTGGACGGTGCCTCACGCATGTCGTCGGTACCGGGCTTGAAAGCCAGGCCCCACATGGCCAGGCGCTTGCCCGCCAGGTCGTTGCCCAGCCGGGCCACGAGCTTGTTCACCAGCACCTGCTTTTGCGCCGCGTTGGCCTGTTCCACGGCTTCCAGCACGCGCAGCGGCACTTCGCTTTCTTCCGCGGTGTGGCGCAGGGCGCGCACGTCCTTGGGAAAGCAGGAGCCGCCGTAGCCGCAACCGGCGTAGAGGAAGTGATAGCCGATGCGCGGGTCGGCGCCTATGCCTTTTCGTACCTGCTCGATGTCCGCGCCTAGCCGCTCGGCGAGGTTGGCCATCTCGTTCATGAACGAGATGCGCGTCGCCAGCATGGCATTGGCAGCGTACTTGGTGAGCTCGGCCGAGCGGATGTCCATCGCCACCAGCCGGTCGTGATTGCGCTGGAACGGCGCGTAGAGCTCGCGCAGGATGTTCATCGCGCGGTCGGAATCGGTCCCGATCACTATGCGGTCGGGCTTCATGAAGTCCTCCACGGCCGCGCCTTCCTTCAGGAACTCGGGATTCGAGGCCACCGCGTACTCGTGCTGCACGCCCCGCGCCTTCAGCGCTGAACCGATGGCCTCACGCACCTTGTCGGCAGTGCCCACGGGGACGGTGGACTTGTCCACCACCAGCCTGAACCCGTCCATGTGTTCGCCGATGCTGCGGGCCGCGGCCAGCACGTGCCGCAAGTCGGCCGAGCCGTCTTCGTCGGGCGGCGTTCCCACCGCAATGAACTGCACTTCGCCGAACGCAACCGCCCGGGCCACGTCGGTGGTGAACGACAGGCGCCCGGCCGCCACGTTGCGCTGGACCATGTCCTGC
>DATHWV010000093.1:0-4297 GCA_035460205.1 Ramlibacter sp. | reverse complement strand
ACGGCAGCTGTCGCCTGAAGGCGGCGAGCGCACTGGTTGCGGCATCCGCGTCGCCCAGGTTCGCGGCCGCTGCGGCAACCCATGAATGGGCCACTGCATGCTGCGGCCGTTCGAGCACCGAGCGCCGCGCCCAATCGAGCGCCTCGCGGTCGTGCCCCAGGTACAGGTGCGCCGCGGCGGTCACGAGGTAGATGCCGTTGAGGTTCGGGTCGCGCGGGCTGAGGCGCTGCGCCTGCGCCAGTGCGGCGATGGCTTCATCCTGCCGTCCGAGCGTGCAACGGGCATATCCGAGCCAGAACCAGGCACTGGCATCGTTTCGATTGAGGGCGATCTGGCGCTCCAGCAACTCCACCGCCTGTTCGGAGCGTCCGGCAAGGGCGAATGCCGTGCCACGCGCACCGACGACACGCGCATCTCCGGGATCCAGCTGGAAAGCTTTTTCCGACAGCCTGTCGGCATGTTGCAGCCATTGTTCGCGCGTCGCGCCGCGCCGGACCAACCAGCGCTGAGCGACGTCGATGTTGTAGGTTTGCGCCAGCAGCGCCAATGCGAGCGCCGATCCCGGGTCGCGCTCACTCGCGCGCTCCAGGATCAGGCGCGCCTCCTGCACGGATTCAGGCGTGGCGCGGTTGAACTGGAGAAGCCATCGGGCCTGCAGCAGCAGGTCTTGCAGATCGGCGGCGGGCCGTACCCGCGCGCCGGCGGTCACAACTTCCTGCAGCTTCAGGTCGAGCGACCGCGCCACCGTTCCGGTGACTTGCCGGTAGAGCGCAGGCAGGTCGGGCAGCTCGCCATCGATGCGGTCTGCCCACAGGGCGCGGCCACTCTCGCTGTCGACGAGCTGCAGCGTCAGCCGCACCGATTCGCCCAGGCGCACGAGGCGGCCGTCGAGAACGAATCGCACGCCGAGCTCGCGGCCCACCTGGCGGGCGTCGATGCTGCGGCCACGGTAGCTGTCCGCGGTGGCCCGGGCGATGACGAAGGTCTCCGGGATGCGCGACAGGTCGACGGTGATCTCGTCGGTCAGCGCGGCCGCGAGGCGGTCCTGGGCCGGGTCGCCGCCCTCACTGGCCAGGGGCAGCACCACGATCGACAGTCCCGGGCGGGCGTTGCCGGTATCCGGATGCCGCCGCATGGCCCAGGTCACCCAGGCCAAGGCTATGCACAACAGCACCACGCCCGCGCCCAGGAACCAACGCCGGGCCCGGCTGCCAATGTCCCGGGGCGCAAGCCCGGCAGGCTCGGGACCGCTGGACCCAGCCTCGTCGGTCTCCACCGGGACCGCGAGCGTGTAGCCCCGCCGCGGCACGGTCTTGATCACCGTCTGCCCCACATCGCCAAGCGCGCGCCGGATGTCGCTGATGCAACGTGCGATGGAGTCGTCCGTCACCACCTGTCCGGGCCAGACGGCAGCGATCAGCTCGTCCTTGCTGACGACGTACCCCGGATGGCGCACGAACCAGGCCAGCGCGTCGAAAGCGAGCGGCCTTAGTTCGACGTCAACACCCGAGCGACGCAGCGTGCGCCGGTGAACGTCCAGCTCAAAGTCGTCGAATCGGAACGACGTCGCAGGAGTGAAATCTTCGGTTCGGTCCATCGGAGTGAGAACTCTTCCCGCGCCGTAGTTTGCCGCGGGCACGCGACCGCGTACAGGGCTACTCAGGATTATTCAGCGGGCGCACGGCAATTTTCAGGACGTGCAGCCGTTGCCGGGCGCAAATTGGCATCTCCACCCAAGGAATGGAGCCCATCATGTTCAACGAACTCTTTCGGCGGATCACCGCCGCCGCCATCCTGTCGGTACTGGCCGGCTGCGCCAGCCTGCAGCCTGCACCGACAACGCCCGCCCTGGCAGTCGACGACTTCCTGGTGCCCTCCAAAGCGCCGGGCGTCGAACTCTTCGTCCGCAACAAGCGGCCGGCGGGGATGCAGGATTTCTCTTCGGGCCGGGTCGTGCTGTTCGTTCACGGCGCGACCTTCCCTTCGGAGTCGACCTTCGACCTCTCGCTGGACGGGATGTCCTGGATGGACTTCATTGCTCGGGCCGGCTATGACGTCTACCTCGTCGATGTCCGGGGCTACGGCGGGTCCACGCGCCCCGTCGCGGCTGGCCCCATCGCCACGTTGGCCGAAGCGGCGGACGACGTCGATGCCGCCGTCGAATTCATCCGCCGCCGTCGCAACGTCGAGCGCATCCAGTTGGTCGGTTGGTCCTGGGGGACCGCCGTCGCTGGGCGCTACGCCGCCACCCAGGGCCACAAGGTCGACCGGCTGGTGCTCTACGCGCCGCTGTGGCAACGCAGGGCGGCGCCGCTATCGACCCGAGGGGTTGACCTGAAGGTGCCTTATCGCCACGTCGACGTGGCCGCAGCGAAGGCGCGCTGGTTGGCCGGCGTCGCACCGGACAAGCAGGAACCGCTCATTCCGCGCGGCTGGTTCGAGGCCTGGGTCAAGGCAACGCTTGCCACCGACCCCTGGGGATCGAAACAGACTCCGCCGGTCATGCGCGCTCCCAACGGCGTCTTCGCGGACCTGGGCGAATGGGTGCCTCCGTACGACCCGGCGGCGGTCAAGGCACCAACGCTCCTCATCAAAGCGGAGTGGGATGCCGACACGCCCAGCTACATGGCGCAGACCCTGTTTCCGCTGCTCGTCAACGTACCCCGGAAGCAATACCTCGAGATCGGTGAGGGGACGCATTCGGTCATGCTGGAGAAAAATCGCATGCAGCTGTTCCGCGCGGTCCAGGACTTTCTTGACAGCCCCGGACGATGATCCCCCGCCTGCCGTCTACCGCAACTGCGCATCATCCGGAATCACCAGCCCATACCCGCGCTCCTTGAGCGAAACAATCACGTGCTCCATCACGCGGATCGAGTGCTCGCGCCCCTGGTGCAGGACGATGATCGCGCCGGGGCAGAGGTCGGGGAGGATGCGCGCCAGCACTTTCTGCGGGTCGCTGCGAACGGCGTCGAAGCCGCGTGCGGTCCAGCCGATGAGGCGCAGGCCACGCCGGGCCAGGGCCGGATGCACGGTGAAGTTCTTCATCCCCACCGGCGCGCGGAACCAGTGCGGCGCCGTTCCCGCAGCCGCGGCGATGGCGCGGTTGCAGGCGTCGATCTCGCTGGCCACGCGGCCCGGCAACGAACACCAGAAACTGCCCGATGGATGCGTGTGCGAGTGATTGGCCACCGTGTGCCCGCGCTTGAGCATCTCCTGGACGATGCCGGCCTGCTGCTCGATCAGGACGCCTGTCACGAAGAACGTCGCCTTGGCGCCGTGCCTGTCCAGCAGGTCGAGTACCGCGCGCGTGTCGTCCGTTGGGCCGTCATCGATGGTGAGCCACACTTCCTTGCGTGGCGTCACGAAGTGCGTCACCACCGGCCCGAGCCATTGCACGTTGGGCCGCAGCGTGGCGTAGAGCAGCAGCAGGTGTGACACCACCACCAAGGCGGCGCCGGCCAATGGCGCGTGGGGCCAAAGAGCAACCAGCGCCAGCGGCGCGGTGATCGCGAAGAAAAGGATCAAAGCCCGCATGGGAGGCCTCCCCACGGGCTGCTCCATCCTTCAGGTGTTCGGCTGTTCCTCGCCGCCCGGCCAGTCGCGGATATAGGCCTTGAGCATGCGGTTTTCGAAATTCTGGCTGTCCACGACGGCCTTGGCGACGTCGTAGAAGCTGATCACGCCCATCAACATGCGGCGGTCCATCACCGGCATGTAGCGCGCGTGGCGCTCCAGCATCATTCGGCGCACTTCATCCAGCTCGGTCTCGGCGGTGCAGGTGAGCGGATGGTCGTCCATGGCCGTGCGCACCAGCGTGTCACCGACCACGCCGCCGTTCTTCACGATGCACAAAATCACTTCACGGAAGGTGAGCATGCCCGTCAGGTCGCCGTGGTCCATGACCACCAGCGAACCGATGTCCTTCTCGGCCATGGCGTTGATGGCACTGGCCAGCGGCTCGTCGGGCGTGACCGTATAAAGGGTATTGCCCTTGACGCGCAGGATATCGCTGACTTTCATGCCTGTCTCCTCGATGGTGCCTGTGGACGGCCGGTGGGAACAATATAGCCCACAATCATGCCCAGTTCCATAGAGGAGACATTGCAATGCCCGGTTACTCAGACCCCGGCTTTGACACCCTGGCGCTGCATGCGGGAGCAGCGCCCGACCCGGCCACCGGCGCCCGGGCGGTGCCGATCCACCTGACGACCTCGTTCGTCTTCGAATCCAGCGACCACGCGGCCGCGCTTTTCAACCTGGAGCGCCCCGGCCACGTCTATTCGCGCATCAGCAA
>DATHWV010000092.1:0-1887 GCA_035460205.1 Ramlibacter sp. | reverse complement strand
CTCACGCACGGCACCGGCTGCGGCATGGACACCGAAGGCATGGGCATGCAGATCCTGGAGCGCACCCTCGCGGGCTACGCGACGCATGCCAACTTCTGGGGCGTGCTGGTGGTCGGGTTGGGCTGCGAGGCCAACCAGATCAACGCATGGCTCGCGCACAGCTCGCTGCGCGAAGGCGAGACGCTCAAGGTCTTCAACATCCAGGACACCGGCGGCACGCGCAAGACCGTGGAAAAGGGCATCGCCCTCGTCAAGGAGATGCTGCCGCAAGCCAATGCGGTCAAGCGCGAGCCCTGCAGCGCTGCCCACATCACCATCGGCCTGCAGTGCGGCGGCTCGGACGGCTATTCGGGCATCAGCGCCAATCCCGCGCTGGGAGCGGCAGTGGACTTGCTGGTGGCGCATGGCGGCACCGCGATCCTCTCGGAGACGCCTGAGATCTATGGCGCCGAACACCTGCTCACGCGCCGTGCCACGAATCGCGCCGTCGGCGAGAAACTGATCGAGCGCATCAAGTGGTGGGAGCACTACACCGAAGTCAACGAAGGCGAGATGAACAACAACCCCTCGCCCGGCAACAAGGCCGGCGGCCTCACCACCATCCTGGAGAAATCGCTGGGCGCTGTCGCCAAGGGCGGCACCACCAACCTGCAGGCGGTGTACGAATACGCCGAGCCGGTGAAGGACCACGGCTTCGTCTACATGGATACACCCGGCTATGACCCCGTGAGCGCCACGGGGCAAGTGGCCGGCGGCGCGAACATGATCTGCTTCACCACCGGCCGCGGTTCAGCCTACGGCTGCGCGCCCTCGCCTTCGCTCAAGCTGGCGACCAACTCGGCGCTGTGGCAACGGCAGGAAGAGGACATGGACATCAATTGCGGCGAGATCATCGACGGCAAGGCGTCGATCCAGGAGATGGGCCAAAGGATCTTCGAGCTGGTGCTGGCTACCGCCTCGGGTGAACTGTCCAAGAGCGAGAAGCACGGTTACGGCCAGAACGAATTCGTGCCCTGGCAAGTTGGCGCGGTGATGTAAGGGATCCAACCCATGTCAAAGATTTTTCCCGCCGCGCAGCTGCGCAAGCAAGTCGCCTCCATCATCGAGGCAGCCGGCAGCCAACCCGCTGAAGCGAAGACTGTCGCCGACAACCTGGTCCTGGCCAATTTGAGCGGCCACGACTCGCACGGCGTGGGCATGGCGCCGCGCTATGTCGATGCGGTGCTCGAAGGTGGACTCAAGCCCAATTCCAGCGTCCGTGTCGTACTCGATGGCGGCAGCCTCCTGTCGCTGGACGGGCAGCGCGGCTATGGCCAGGTGGTCGGCGAGCAGGCGATGCACCTGGGCATGGCGCGCGCGAAGGAAACCGGCAGCTGCGTCATGGCGCTGGCGCATGCGCACCATCTGGGGCGCATCGGCCATTTCGCCGAGATGGCGACGGCGCAGGGCCTGGTGTCCATTCATTTCGTCAACGTGCAGTCGCGGCCGGTGGTGGCGCCGTTTGGTGGTGGGGACGGGCGTTACGGCACCAATCCCTGCTGCATCGGCGTGCCGCTCAAGGGCAAGCCGCCCTTCGTGCTGGACTTCGCGACCAGCCGCGTCGCGCAGGGCAAGATGCGCGTGGCCCACAACGAGGGGCGCAAGGTCGAGCCCGGCTACCTGATCGACGAGCAAGGCCACCCGACGACCGATCCCGGCGTGGTGGTGGTGCCGCAAGCCAACGGCCTGTTCGGTGCGCTGATGGCCTTCGGCGAGCACAAGGGCTACGGCATGGCCGTCGCGTGCGAGTTGCTGGGCGGCGCGCTGACCGGCAGCGGCACCTGGCACAAGCCGGCCAACACCGCGCGCGCCGTCATCAACGGCATGCTCACCATCCTGGTCGATCCG
>DATHWV010000091.1:0-4100 GCA_035460205.1 Ramlibacter sp. | reverse complement strand
GGGGCGAGACGCCGTTACCCCGCGTCGGTCACTTTGTCCAACACCTGCAGGATGTTCTTCGCTGCGGCCACGCCCATGTTCACATACGCATCGCCGGTAACACCGCCAATATGGGGGCTGAGCACCAGGCGCGGGTTGCCGAAGAACACGTGATCCTTTGGCGGCGGTTCCTGCGAGAACGCATCCAGCCCAGCCATCGTCACCTGGCCGCTCGCTGTCGCCGCGACCAACGCCTGCTCGTCGATGAGGCCGCCGCGTCCCGTGTTGACCAGGATCAGTCCCGGCCTGCAGGCAGCGAGGGTCTTGCCGTTGACCATCTCGCGGTTGTCATCGGTCAGCGGGCAGTGCAGGGAGATGACATCTGACTGCCGCCAGATCTCATCCAGTTCGACCGGCTCGACATAGGCCGGGAGATTCTTCGCGAACGGATCAAAGCCGATCACGCGCATGTCCATGGCGTTCGCCATGCGTGCGAAGCGCAGGCCGATGGCGCCCAGGCCCACCACGCCGACCGTCCGACCCGACAGTTCCACGCTCTTGTGCGTCGCCTTGTCCCAATGGCCGTGGTGCATCCGGTCGTTGAGGTGCACGACCGATTTGGCACAGGCGAGCACCAGCGCCATGGCCTGTTCGGCCACCGCTGCCGCATTGGCGCCGGCGGCTGCGACCACGGCGATGCCGCGTGCATTGGCCGCTTCGCGGTCGATGGTGTCGGTGCCGCTGCCGTGCTTGGAGATCACGCGCAGTGAAGGTGCGGCGCTGATGATGCGCGGGGTGATGCGGCCGTAGCGCACGATGATGGCGACAGGGTCGTGCTCCTTGCACAGTGCGACGAGGTCATCCTCCTGCGGCGTCTTGCCCGCGTAAACCACCTCGAAATCGGTCAACAGCGCAAGCGCCTGCGGCGCCAGGTCGGCGCCGGTGACGAGGATATTGCTCAAAGCGCTTCGCCTTGCTTCAGGACGCCGGCGGCCACCAGGGCCGCGGCCAGCCACGGCGCGCCGGTGTTGCCCTGGCCGATGGCGGCCACGCGGGCGTTCTCATCGGCTACTTTCTTCGCGGCCAGCGGCAGCAAGGATTCGATCTTCTCGCGCTCCACGACGACGACGCCATCCGCGTCGGCCATCACGAAGTCGCCCGAGCGCACGACCACGCCGCCCACCGTCACCGGGTGGCCGATGCGGCCGGCCACCTGCTTGGTGGGGCCGTTGGGGTTGGTGCCCACCGAGAACACCGGGAAGTCCATCTCGTCGAGTTCCAGGCTGTCGCGCACAGCGCCGTCGATCACGACGCCGGCGATGCCCAGCTTGCGGCACGCCGTCATCATGATGGTGCCCATCAGCGCAGCGGTCTGGTCGGCCTTGCCGTCGATCACCAGGACATCGCCGGGTTTGGCGAGCGCCATGGCCGCGTGGATCATCAGGTTGTCGCCGGGGCGCACGTCCACCGTGAGCGCGGGGCCGGCCAGCTTCATGCGCGGGCGCAGGGCCTGGATGCGGCCGTGCAAGGCGCCGCGGCGTCCGTTCACGTCCGCGATGATCGCGGCCTGGTATTGGGATGCCTGCGCCACCAGCGAAGCGGACACACGGGGAAAGTCGCGGTTGATGTCGGTGTTGCTCATGATGGGTACCTTCAGTCGACCTTGGCGCCGGAGTCGCGCACGACCTGGCCCCAGCGGGTGATGTCCTTCTTCAGCAGTTCGGCGAACTGCTCGGGCGTGCCGCCCATCACGTCGCCGCCTTCGCTCTCCAGCTTGGCCGCGACGTCCTTGTTCGCCAGGGCCTTGTTGATCTCGGTGTTGAGCGTCTTGATCACGGCGGGCGGTGTGCCGGCCGGCGCGAGGAAGCCGAACCACGTCACCGCTTCGAAACCCTTGAAGCCGGATTCGGCCACCGTGGGTGTCTGCGGCATTTCGGCCGTGCGCTTGGGCGACGTGACGGCGATGGCGCGCAGCTTGCCGTTCTTGACGTGGCCGATCAGCGTGGGCACCGAGCCCACGTAGACGTTGACCTGGCCGCTCATCACGTCGGTCAATGCCTGGGCCGCGCCCTTGTACGGGATGTGCTGGAACTTGATGCCGGCGGTCTTCTGGAACATTTCGCCGGCCAGGTGCGAGGCCGTGCCGTTGCCCGGCGAGCCGAAGGTGACGCTGCCCGGCTTGCCCTTGGACGCGGCGACGATGTCGGCCAGCGTCTTGAAGGGAGAGTCGGCGGCGACCACCACCAGCAGGGGTGCGGAGGCCACCAGCACCACGGGGGTGAGGTCCTTGACCGGGTCGTACGGCAGCTTGGAGTAGAGCGTGGGGTTGATGGCGAGGTTGCTGCTCTGGCCCAGCACCAGCGTGTAGCCGTCGGCCGCGGACTTCGCGACCGCGTCGACACCCAGGTTGCCGCCGGCGCCCGGCTTGTTGTCGATGACGACGGTCCACTTGTTCGTGTCGATCAGCTTCTGCGCGACGGTACGGGCGAAGAGATCGGTACCGCCGCCGGCGGGGAAGGGCACGATGACCTTGATCGGTTTGGCGGGCCAGGCCTGCGCCAGGGCGCTGCTTGCGATGGCCGTGGCCAGCAGGATGCCGATGGCGGCGCGTCGATGGAATTGCATGTATGTCTCCTTGCGTGGGAAGAGTGGACTGTAGGCATGCGTTGCACTCAGTACAATGGCGTTTCACCAAGCAATGTGCGTTTCACTGTGCGCAACTCATCAAAAGCGACCGCCGAGGCCGTTCCGCCAGCGTCTCCGGACAAGGACACCCCTGGCGGCGTAGTCGCCGTCACCCGCGCCCTGGCGCTGATGGAGGCATTCGAGCTTCATGAAAGCAGCCTCACGCTGGCCGAGCTCAGCCGCCGTGCCGGCATGCACAAGACCACCGCGCTGCGGCTCGCCCGGACGCTTTCCCTCAGCGGGTACATGGTTCAGCGCGAGGACGGCGAGTGGCGCCTGGGTCCCGCGACGGGTTGGCTGGGCGCTCGCTACCAGGCCGGCTTTGACGTGAACAACGTCGTCGAGCCCACGCTACGCGAACTCGTGCGGCTGACGGGCGAGAGCGCATCTTTCTACGCGCGCGAAGGCGACAGCCGCGCCTGCATTGCGCGCGTGGAAGGCCCGCAGTCGGTGCGCCACCATGTGCGCATCGGCGAGCGCCTGCCGCTGGACAAGGGCGCGCCGGGCAAGGTCATCCTCGCGTTCTCCGGCGAGCAGGGCAAGGACTATGAAGCCATCCGCCAGCGCGGATTCCACATCTCGATGGGCGAGCGCGAGCCGGAAGTGTCCAGCGTGGCTGCGCCCATCTTCAGCACGGGCTGGCGATTGCTGGGATCGGTGGCCGTGTCGGGGCCCAGCGCACGCTTGTCCGCGAAGAAGCTGGAAGCTCACGCGAAAATCGTCATCAATACGGCCAACCAGTTGTCCTATCGGCTGGCCGGTTCGCGCTCGAGCAGCACGCCGGGCGTGGTGTCGAAGTGGCATCCCTGATGGACCAGCCGCGCAACCCTTTGCACGGCATGACGCTGGAAGCCATCGTCAAGGCGCTCGAGGCTCACTATGGGTGGTCCGGGCTCGGCGAGCGCATACCAGTGCGCTGCTTCACGCACGATCCGAGCGTCGCCTCCAGCCTGAAGTTCCTCCGCAAGACGCCCTGGGCCCGCGAGAAAGTGGAAAGCCTTTATCTCTTCATGCTGCGCGATGCGCGCCGCAAGGGGTCGTCCGCAGTCTGAGAGCCCCGCCTACTTCGTAGGCCTCGGCATCCACCCCAGCGTCTTGCCATGCAGGCTCTGGATGTACATCCGGTCCGCAGTCTCGGTCACCGACGTGGTCTCCGGGTAGGCGCCCGTTGGGTCCTGCATGTCCACCACCACCTTGCCGTCCTCGGTGAACGCGAAGACATGCCCCCGGTCCTTGGGGATAGGCCACATCGCCCGTGGCAGGCGCAGGATCAACTTGCGCATGAAGATCTTGCCTGCCAGTTGGTCTGCGTCGGCATTGCGCGGCTTGACCAGGCCGGCCCAGATTTTTCCGTCCTGGCCGCGCATGAGGTTGTCGGGGTAGCCGGGCAGGTTCTCGAGGAACACCTGTGCCGGTGAATTGCCCTGCACGGACAG
>DATHWV010000090.1:0-4275 GCA_035460205.1 Ramlibacter sp. | reverse complement strand
GTGGACACCGCGGCGGTGTACATCGTCGCGAGTTCGAACTTGGCGGGCAACAGGCCGGCAAGTTGCACGCCCTGTGTGTAGAGGATCTCCGTCACCTGCGTGCAACCCACATGGCCTTCGCCGGATGCGGCAGCCATCTCGCGCATCGCCGTTGCGCCGTTGGGGAAGGGGCGGAACCGGTCGGCCAGTTCCTCGTCGAGCCCCAGCATGCGCAGCACTTTCATGAAGTGGATGCCGGCGGTGGCTTTCAGCGGGTCCGGAAAGTAGATGCCCGGTGCACTGCGCAGCAGGGCCTCCAGCGCCTTGGGCGTATCGACCTTGGGCAGGGGCGCTCCGGCCTTGACGGCCACACCGGTTTTCACGCGGCCCAATGCGCGCGGGCTGCGCGCCAGGATCTGCCCGGTGGGCGCGAGGTTGGAGATCTGCTCGCCAGTGAGGATCATGACGTCGCAAGGATCGCCGGCCATGACCTTCTCGCGCATCGCACCCACGGCGCCGAAAGTGCCTTCGACATTGAAGCCCTGGCTGGCGCCGAACTTTTCCTGCACCTGGCGTACCAGGGCCTGCGCGGCGCCGCCGCTGATGAGGTGGATCGTCTTCATGCTCACTCTGCCTTGATGTTGGCGGACTTGATCACCCGCGACCATTTCGCGATGTCGTCCTGGATGTACTTGTCGAATGCTACCGGCGTCATGACCATCGGTGTGGCGCCTTGCTTGCCCCATTGCTGGCGCACTTCGGCCTGGCTCGCGACCTTCGACACTGTTTCGTTCAGGCGTTGCACGATGGCGGCCGGCGTGCCCTTGGGCGCCATCAAGCCCAGCCAGATGGTCGCTTCGTAATTCGGCACGCCCGCTTCGTGCAGCGTGGGCACATCGGGCAATACGCTGGAGCGCTGCAGGCCGGTCGTGGCGATGGCCTTCACCTTGCCGGCCTTGGCCTGCTCGGCCATGGTGGTGACGGCGTCGAACATCAGGTCCACCTGCCCGCCCATCACGTCGGTGCGAGCGCCCGAACTGCCGCGGTACGGGATATGGACCAGGTACACACCGGCCATGCTCTTGAAGAGCTCACCGGCCATGTGGTACGGCGTGCCCGGGCCTGACGACGCGTAGTTCAGCTTGCCCGGCCGGTCCTTGGCCAGTTGCAGCAACTCCTTGATGCTGCCGGCTGCCAGCGACGGATGCGCCACCAGCACCAGGTCGGAGTAGTTAATGGGCGCGATGCCCACAAAATCGCGCGTCAGGTTGAACGGCTTGTTCGCGAGCAGCGTCTCGTTGACGGTGTGCGTGTTCGACATCAGGAGCAGCGTGTAGCCGTCGGGCGCGGCCTTGGCGACGATGTCGGTGCCGATCACCGAGCCGCCGCCCGGCTTGTTGTCCACCACGAAGGACTGGCCCAGCGTCTCCTGCAGCCGCAGCGCCAGGAAGCGCGCGTAGTTGTCGGCGGGCCCACCGGCCGCGAACGGCACGACGATGCGCACCGGACGCGTGGGGTACGACTGCGCCTGCGCGGTGGCCGTGAACAACAGCAGCGCCGACGCAGCGAACAGGAACCGAAGCGCACTTTTCATGACTGACTCCAGTATGGCTACTCCACCTTGCCCATCTTCTTGACGACGTCGGCCATGCGGCGCACGTCGGACTGCACGTACTTCTCGAAATCGGGCGTGTCCTGGTACAGCACCGGGCTGCCGGCGTTCAGGATGATTTCCTTCACCTTCGCGTCCATGCCCGCCGCGTGGGCGGCCGCGCGCAGGCGCTGCGCGACCGGCTCGGGTGTGGCGGCCGGGATGAACAGGCCGGACCACTGCGCGTACTCGGCGTTGTAGCCCACGTCCTTGAGCGCAGGCACGTCGGGCATGGAGTCGAGCTTCGCATTGCCCCAGTGCGCCAGTACGCGCACCTTGCCGGCCTTCACATGCTGCAGCACGGTGGCCGGGCCGGTGGAGACGGCGTCGATCTGGCCGCCCAGGAGCGCGACGATGGCGGGCGCCGCGCCGGTGAACGGCACATGGGTCATCTTCAGGCCCGCGTTCTGCGCCAGGATCTCCATCGGCACATGCATGGTGCCGTAGTTGCCTGACGAGCCATAGTTGATTGCGCCCGGCCGCTTCTTCGCGTCGTCGACGAAATCCTTCACCGTCTTCCACGGCGATTCGGCCCGCACCGCCAACACCGTCGGGTCGGCGGTGAAGCGCGCGATCGGCCGCAGCGCGCTGAAGCTGTACATCGGTGCGCGGCCCAGCAGCACGTCGGCTTCCGGCAGGACGCTGAACGACGACAGTGCCATCAGGATGGTGTAGCCATCGGCCGGCGCCTTGGCGGCCAGGCCCATGCCGATGCCCCCGCCGGCGCCGCCCTTGTTCTCGATGATGACCGTCTGGCCCAGCTCGCGCGACATCGCTTCGGCGACCGGCCGCGCCACGATGTCGGCCAGCCCGCCGGGCGGGAAGGGCACGATCATGGTGATGGGCTTGGAGGGGAAGGGGGCCTGGGCGCTGGCAGCGCCCACGACGCTCAACAAGACGGCGGCGGTGGCCAGGGCAAGACGGCGGTGCATGAGGGGTCTCCTGTCGGCGGAGTGGAAAGATTTGGTTAGCATGCTACATTGACTGAACCATCGCGAGAGAGTTTTCCCCATGAGGATCGCAGCCTACATCCACCAGGACGAGCCCGCTGTCGGCATCGTCTCCGCCGACGGCAAGCAGGTCCGTCCGCTCGAGCTGCCGGCGCGCCAACGTGCGCTCGGCGCACTGCCCATCATTGAGGGGCTGGCGCGCGGTGAGGCGCTGCCGGCGCAAGGCCCGGCGATCGCGCTGGCCGATGTGCGCCTGACGGCGCCGCTGCCGCGCCCGCGCCGCAACATTTTCTGCGTAGGAAAGAACTACCACGCGCATGCGAGGGAATTTGCCGGCAGCGGTTTCGACAAGTCGGCCAAGCCGGGCGAAGACATTCCCACGGTGCCCATCTACTTCACCAAGGTGCCCGAGTCGGTGATCGGCCCCAATGAACCCGTGATGATCGTGCCCGAGGTTTCCACCGCGATCGACTACGAGGTCGAGCTGGCGGTCATCATCGGCCGCGGCGGCAAGGGCATCACGAAGGCTGACGCCATGCAGCACGTGTGGGGCTACACCATCATCAACGACGTCACCGCGCGCGACTGGCAAAGCCGCCACATGCAGTGGCACCTGGGCAAGTCGTTCGACACCTTCTGCCCGATGGGCCCGTGGTTGGTGAGTGCTGACGAGTGCGACGGCACCAACACGAACGTGCGCTGCTTCGTTAACGGCGAGAAGCGGCAGGACGCTTCCACCACCGACCTGATCTTCGACATCCCGACGCTGATCGAAACCCTGTCGGCCGGCATCACGCTGTACCCGGGGGACGTCATCGCCACTGGCACGCCGGTGGGCGTGGGCATCGGCTTCAAGCCGCCCAAGTACCTCAAGCCGGGTGACGTGGTGCGGCTGGAGATCGACGGCATCGGCACGCTCGAAAACCCGATCCGGTAAGCTTCCCCTCCGGCTGCCGCTGGTGGCACGCCAGAGGAGGACATTCCATGAAGAAGAGACATTTCCTGGGTGCGCTCGCAGGTGGCGGCGCATGCCTGCCGCTCGCAGGCCTGGCCCAGGCGGCGAAGGCAACGGGCCCCGTGCTGGTCACGATCACGGGCAGCATTTCAAAGACCAACCGGGGACCGTTCGACCCGGTGCTCGACCAGATGATGGGCAAGCACAAGCTGGCCTTCGAGAAGGCCCGCACTTTCGACTTCGCCGAACTGGCCGCGATGCCTGCGGTCACCATCAAGCCGACGCTGGAATACGGCAACAAGCAGCATGTGCTGAAAGGCCCCTTGCTCTCGACAGTGCTGGCGGCTTGCGGCGCCACCGGCACCAAGCTCGCGATGAGGGCCGTGGACGGCTATGCGCCGGCGATCAGCGTGGCGGACGCGCAGAAATACAAGTTCATCGTCGCGACGCACCTTGACGGCCAGCCCATGCCGCTGGGCGGGTTGGGCCCGCTCTGGGCGGTCTACGAGCCCGACAAGTTCCCCGACATGATGGCCAAGCCGGTGGACCAGCGCTTCGCGCTGTGCCCGTGGGGCCTGTACCACATCGACGTGCAGGCCTGACCCCGGCTCCCCCATTTGCAGGATGCGCCGCCGGAAGCACCGGGGCAGAATGGCTGCGAGGCATGCAGGGGCATGCATGAGGGGGCCATGGTTCCAGCTCGGGGCTTTCGTGCGCTGACCTGCCTGTTGCCGGCGATG
>DATHWV010000089.1:0-8951 GCA_035460205.1 Ramlibacter sp. | reverse complement strand
GCGCCGTACCCGTACGAGTAGCTGAGGTGCATGAAGGTTCGACCGCCTTCCGCTGGCACCGCGGACACGACGATGCGGTAGTCACGCGTGCCCATGGGCCCTTCCCGCGATGTGAGCTGGCTTTCGAAGTAGTCGGTCGTGGCCGACACGGGCCGCAACGCGAAGTCGAGCCGGAAGGCCTGCTCCACCGGCTGGTCGACCTTGCGCCCGATGCGCACCTGCAGCACGGTGCCGCCCTTGCCGCCGGCGGCGTGGCAGTACTTGGTGTTGAAGGGCAGGATCAAGATGTCGCACCAGTCCGACGGGTCCTTCATCGCGGTGCTGAACTCGGCAAACGAATGATCGAGCAGCGCGTACACGTCGCCGCGCAGGTTGTCACCCGCTTGCGTCGAGTCGATGTACAGCGGCTGGTGGTAACTGTTGCTGCGCAGCGCATCGCGCAATTCCGCATGCTTGGCCTTGAGCGTCGCGGCGTCTTCGGCCGTGGCACTGAGTGTGGTGACTCCGAGGATCGCGGCCAGGGCGAGTTTCAGGACAGCGGACAGAAACATCTTCATGCGTGGTGCCTCACGACGTGATGGTTGCGGAGTTGCGCGGGCCCGTGCGGCGCCAGGTCCATCGGGTCATCGAGCATGCGCTCCACGTCGAACTGGATGCCGCCCATGAAGAGGGAATGCGGCTGCACCGCATAGACGTGGTGCCCCTGCGGCCCCAGTTCCAGGCACAGCCGCAGCTCCGGGTGCTGCACCTGCTCCCACGCCTTGATCAGGCGGGCCCGAACGAGGTTGTCGCTGCACTGCAGGTACTTGAGCTTGTGGTGGTTGTGCGTCAGGCTCAGCGCGTCGAGATAGGCCGACGACGTCTTGTTGCGCACGTGGAAGTTTGGCGTGAGGTCAACGCTCAATGTGAGAACACGGCCTTCGACGTCGAGGATGAAGTTGCGCCCCAGCATGCCGTCACTCGACTCGCCGTACTTGTAGGCGAGGTGCAGGTGCGAGGGCGTTTTGCGCAATGAATATTTCATGGGCGTGGTCCGGATTCCGGCGTGGTCCCAGCTTGCGCGGCCACGCACCCGCGAGGTGTAGGACAAGCCAGTGTTCGTCTGTGGGGCGGGCCGTGGGACCTTCTCCTACAGGCAGTTTCCGGTTTCACTGACTGGCCCGCGGCGCCTGCGCCCGAAGATGAACCCATTCAATCCCGATCAACCACACAAGGAGCAAAACATGGCTGCTGAAGACAAAGACCTCAACCGCGATCCCATTACCGATGAGCCGGGCGCACACCCGATCGGAACCGGCATAGGGGCCACCGGTGGCGCCGTGGCCGGCGCCACCGTGGGCGCTATCGGCGGGCCTGTCGGCGTCGCAGTGGGCGGCGTGGTGGGTGCAGTGGTGGGCGGGCTTGCCGGCAAGGCTGCCGGCGAAGCCGTCAACCCGACCGCCGAGGAAGCCTACTGGCGAGACAACTATTCGCGCGAGACCTACTACGAGAAAGGCCGCAGCTTCGACGACTACGCACCCGCGTACCGCCTGGGCCTGACGGGCCGCACCCGCTACATGGACGACTGGGAGACGGTCGAGCCCAAGCTCGCTTCCGAATGGGACTCGGCACGGGCCGGGTCCAGCCTCGACTGGAAGGCGGCCCAGCCCGCCAGCCGCGCGGCCTGGGAGCGCGTCGACTCGCAGCGCACCGGCAAGACCGGTGGCCTGGCGGCGGCGGTGGGCAAGGCGCAGAGCGCCGGCAACGAGAGCGGCGACCGTGACGACGTCGTTGATGCGCTGCAGGACCTGGTGGAATGCTGCAAGGACGGCGAGTTCGGCTTCCGCGCGTGCGCCGAACAGGCCAAGCGGGCCGACCTCAAGTCCACCTTCCTGCAACGCGCGGATGACTGCCGCGGGGCCGCGCAGGAATTGAACGAGCAGATCCGCAGCCTGGGCGGCAAAGCAGAGGACAGCGGCAGCATGACCGGTGCATTGCATCGCGGTTGGGTGGCTGTCAAGTCCACGCTGACCACCTACGACGACAAGGCCGTGCTGGAAGAGTGCGAGCGCGGCGAGGACAACGCCCTGGCCCGCTACCGCAAGGCCCTGAAGCAGGCGCTGCCCGCCGGCGTGAAGCTGATCGTCGAGCGCCAGATGCAAGGTGTGCAGCGCAATCACGACCAGGTGAAGATGCTGCGTGACCAGGCCCGCGCGGCCTGACCCCAGCGCCGATGGGTGCCAGCGCCATGGACGACCGCTCATCCAGCGCGCTGAAAAGCTACCGCGAGAAGCGCAACTTCGACGAAAGCCCCGAGCCCGCCGACGGCGGCACGCCCAACGACCGGGCGCGGGCTTTCGTCATCCAGAAGCACTGGGCTTCGCGGCTGCACTACGACTTCCGCCTCGAACTGGGCGGCACGATGAAGAGCTGGGCGGTGCCCAAGGGGCCGAGCTACGACCCAGCGGACAAGCGCATGGCCGTGCACGTGGAAGACCACCCGATTTCGTACAACCGCTTCGAGGGCACGATCCCCAAGGGCAACTACGGCGCGGGCAAGGTCGTCATCTGGGACAAGGGTGTCTGGATTCCGCTGGAAGACGCTGAGAAGGGCTATCGCGACGGCAAACTCAAGTTCGAGTTACGCGGCCACAAGATGCACGGCCGCTGGACATTGGTGCGCATGAAGGGCCGGGGCGAGAAACAGGAACCCTGGCTGCTGATCAAGGAGAAGGACGAATTCGTGCGGCCGGCTGCCGAGTACAGCGTGGTCGACGAGATGCCCGACAGCGTCAAGGGCCTGGCGGACCCGCCTGTGGCGAAAACGCGCAAGGAGAATGCGGGCGCGGCCGACGGTCCACCCGCCGGCGCGCGCAAGGCGGCATTGCCGGCGCAGCTGCAACCCCAATTGGCGACGCTGGTAGACGCGCCGCCGAAAGACCCGGACAACTGGGTCTTCGAGATCAAGTTCGACGGCTACCGCATGCTCACGCGCGCGGAGGGCGGACGCGTCCAGCTCATCACACGCAACGGCAACGACTGGACGGCGAAACTGCCGCAGCTGGAGCAGGCGCTGAATTGGATGCAACTGCCCGACGGCTGGTACGACGGCGAAATCATCATGCAGGGCGACCGTGTGCCCGCCGACTTCCAGGCCTTGCAGAACGCCTTCGACAGCGCGCGCACGGCCGACATCGTCTATTACCTGTTCGACGTGCCTTTCTGCGCGGGCTACGACCTGCGCGATGTCGCCCTGCAAGAGCGCCGCGCGGTACTGGAACGAATCGTTGCCCATCGGCCGCACGAAAAGGTGCGCTTCAGTGCAGTGTTCGACGCCAGGCCTGAAGAAGTGGTCAGCTCGGCCTGCCGGCTGGGACTGGAAGGCGTGATCGGCAAGCGCAAGGCCAGCACCTACGTGCCGCGCCGCTCCTCGGACTGGGTCAAGCTCAAGTGCGGCCAGCGCCAGGAGTTTGTGATCGGCGGCTACACGGACCCGAAGGGCTCTCGCACCGGCATCGGCTCGCTGCTGCTAGGCGTGCACGATGCCAAGGGCGCGCTGCAGTACGCGGGCAATGTCGGCACGGGTTTCAGCGAGAAAACACTGCGCGAACTGAAACAACAACTCGACCGAGTGGCGGCTCCACAGGGTGCGTTTGCGTCCAACCCCGCGCTGCCACGCAATGCCCACTGGGTCAAGCCGCAGCTCGTGTGCGAAGTCGCTTTCGGCGAGTGGACGCGCGAAGGCCGCATCCGCCATTCGGTCTTTCATGGCCTGCGCGATGACAAGAAGGCCAAGGCCATCGTGCGGGAAGCACCCCGGCACTCCGCCCCGGTGGAGAAGCTGGCCAAGGCGGAAAAGCCGGCCCCGATCGACGCGCGCCTGCCGGCCTCGCTGCGCATCAGCAACCCCGACCGGGTGATCGACACGGAGTCGGGCCTCACGAAGATCGCGATGGTTCGCTACTACGCGCTCGTGGCGCCGCTGATGATGCCGCACCTCAAGGGGCGGCCGGTGGCGCTGGTGCGCGCGCCCAAGGGCGTGGGCGGTGAGCTGTTCTTCCAGAAGCACGCCGAGCGCTATCGCATGCCCGGCATCGAACAGATCGGCGCCGCGCTCGTCCCGGAGCACCCGCCCATGCTCGAAGTCGCAAAGCCCGAGGGCCTGTTGTCGGCGGCCCAGATGAACGTGATCGAGTTCCATACCTGGAACGGCGTGAAGTCCGCCATCGCCAAACCCGACCGGATGACCTTCGACCTCGATCCAGGTGAGGGCGTCACATGGTCACAGGTCCAGGAAGCCGCGCAACTCGTTCGCGCCTTCCTCACCGAACTGGCGTTGCCGGTCTTCATCAAGACCAGTGGCGGCAAGGGACTGCACCTGGTCGTGCCCCTGAAGAAGCAATTCGACTGGGACACGGTGAAGGACTTTTCGCAGGCCGTGGTGCAGCACCTGGCACGGACGATTCCGCAACGCTTCGTCGCCAAGAGCGGGGGCTCGAACCGCGTCGGGAAAATCTTCATCGATTACCTGCGCAACGGCTACGGCGCCACCACGGTGTGCGCGTGGTCGGCGCGCGCACGTGCTGGCATCGGCATCTCGGTGCCCATCCGCTGGGACGAGCTCGGCGCGCTGAAGGGCGGTGCGCACTGGACGGTGCAAACGGTGCATTCGCGCCTGGACGAAGGCAATGATCCCTGGGCCGACTACGAAGGCAGCCGGGTGGTCCTGGGCGCGGCCATGAAGGCCATGGGCTTCAAGCGGCCCTGAACGCATCGCGCAGGCACCCATGACCGAAAAGTGGCCGCGCACCCTCTGGATCGTCCGCCACGGCCAGAGTGCGGGCAACGTAGCGCGCGATGCGGCCGAAGCGGCCGGGCTGCGCGTGATCGACATCGCCCACCGCGACATCGACGTGCCTCTGTCCGAACTCGGCCGGGAACAGTCGATTGCGCTGGGCCACTGGTTCGGCGCCTTGTCTGCCGCGAGACGGCCGCAGGTCCTGTTGTGCTCACCGTATGTTCGGGCCCAGGAAACGGCGCGCCTGATGCTGGAGGGCGGTGGATTCACGCGCGACGACCTGCGCTTGCGCGTCGACGAACGCCTGCGCGAAAAGGAGTTCGGCATCCTGGACCGGCTCACACGCTTCGGCATCAAGCACAAGTACCCGGAGCTCGACGAGCAACGCGCGCATGTAGGCAAGTTCTACTTCCGGCCGCCCGGTGGCGAGAGCTGGTGCGACGTGATCCTGCGCCTGCGCAGCTTGCTGGAAATGGTGACGCGTGAATATCGCGGCCAGCGGGTGCTGGTCGTGGGCCACCAGGTCATCGTCAATTGCATGCGCTACCTGGTCGACTGCATGGACGAAGCGCAGATCCTGGCCATCGACAAGCTGGGCGACGTCCCCAACTGCGCCGTCACCTCCTACGAGTACGACCCAGCCAGGGACGCGCTGGCATCCGATCTCGTGAACTTCGTGGCGCCGCTGCGCGAAGCGGGCGCCCCGGTGACCGTGGAGCCCGATGTACCGGCCGCGCCCAAGCCCTGACGCCATGGCCGGCGCAAAGGCTCCGACTGAACTGGACGCACGCTCCTTGCGCCGTTGGCCGCTGCCGCAGGTTGCACCGGACGCGGACAAGGAAGCACGCGGTCGTGTGCTGGTGGTCGCCGGCAGCCGCGAAATTCCGGGTGCGGCGCTGCTCGCAGGAACCGCGGCCTTGCGTGCCGGCGCGGGCAAGCTCGTGATCGCAACGGCGCAGTCGCTTGCTGCGCATGTCGCTGTCGCGCTTCCCGAAGCGCGTGTGATCGGCTTGCCGGAGACCGCGGAGGGCGCCTTCGCGCTGGATGGCATTGCCCGGATCGAGCGCGCCGCGGCGGAAGCGGACGCCGCGCTGCTGGGGCCCGGCTTCATGCACGAGGAAGGGAGCGTCGAGTTTGTCCACGCGATGCTGCCGCTGCTGGGCAGAACGCCGGTGGTGCTGGATGCCATGGCGATGTGTGCGTGTCCACGTGTCGGCCGCTTCTCGCAGCCGGTGGCGCTGACGCCGCATGCAGGTGAAATGGCCAGTCTCCGGCACCGGTCAAGGGAGGATGTTGAAGCCGATCCGCGGGCTGCGGCAGCCGCAGCCGCAGCGCAGTGGAACGCCATTGTGGCGGTCAAAGGCGCCACCACCTGGATCGCCGCGCCCGATGGCCGCGAATGGCGGCACAGCGCCAGTCATGCTGGCCTTGCCACGTCCGGCTCCGGCGACGTGCTGGCCGGCATCGTTACGGGCCTGGCCGCACAAGGGGCATCGCTCGACCAGGCGCTTGCGTGGGCTGTGGTGTTGCATGCCATGGCGGGCGGCGTACTGGCCCGCAAGCGGGGGCCGCTGGGCTACCTGGCGCGGGAGTTGCCGGGCGAAATCCCGGCGCTGCTGAAAAAAATGGCCTGATGAGGCGGCCGTTGGCTCAGGCGCTGGACACCAGTGGGAAGGCCAGCCGCAGGACCTGGGTCCCGGTCCGCGTCACCTTCACGTTTTCGGCGGCCGCGAGGGCATCGAGATCGCCGGGCGACAGCGGGCGATACGGCTGCTCCGGCGCAAAACCCTGGTCACCCTCGGTGGGGCGCAGCGTCAGCGTCATCACAAGTTCTGAACCAATTGCATCGGCCGTCACCACGAGGTCTGACGGCGCCGCATTCTGGTCGGTGGCATGGATCAAGGCGCCGGTGAAGACGTTCCGCATGGCCGCACGGCGGACCTTGCCAGCCACCGGGGTGACTTCGTTGCGGACCGCGTAGCCCCGGAAGGTCAGGCTGGTGGTGATCAGGCCAAGGCACTCGCGCACGCCGTCTGCAGGCGCCACCATGACCTCGTCCTGGGGCGCGAGCCAGGACACGACGTCGATGGAGGAAGCCAGCGCGGCGCGTGCAAACCCGTTGATCTTCTGGGCGCTGTCGTGGACTTCGGCCAGGTTCGGTTCGGCGGCACGCAGGCGCCGGTCCATCACCTCGTAAATCATGCCGATGGGTTGCAGGTTGACCACGAGGTGGTGCCGCATCGACGGGGCCAGGCGCCGCAGCAGCGCATAACGGGCTGCCTCGGCCGCGGCGGAAACCTCCGGCGATGCCGCCGGTCGTTCGGCAGTTTGCACAAGCGAAGTCATCGTTTCGAGAGTATTTCACAGCCTCCCCGCTTGTCAATGTGCATGTGATTTACATGTGCACCGGACGCGCCATTCCGGTGGCGCGCGCTCACTCACTCGACGGTCACACTCTTGGCAAGGTTGCGCGGCTTGTCCACGTCGGTGCCACGCGCGCAAGCCGTGTGGTAGGCCAGCAGTTGCAGGGGCACAACATGCAACAAAGGGCTGAGCGCCCCGTAGTTTTCGGGCATGCGGATCACATGGATGCCCTCGTCACTCTCGATCCGCGTATCGGCATCGGCCAGCACGTAGAGCACGCCGCCACGGGCGCGCACTTCCTGCATGTTGCTCTTGAGCTTTTCCAGCAGCGCGTCGTTGGGCGCGACGGTCACCACCGGCATTTCGCTGGTGACCAGCGCCAGCGGCCCGTGCTTGAGTTCTCCCGCTGCATACGCCTCCGCATGGATGTAGGTGATTTCCTTGAGCTTGAGCGCGCCTTCGAGAGCAATCGGGTAGTGCAGGCCCCGGCCCAGGAACAGCGCGTTTTCCTTGCGCGCGAAATCCTCGGACCAGCTGATCACCTGCGGCTCCAGCGCCAGCACTGCCGATAGCGCCGCCGGCAGGTGGCGCATGGCCTTGAGGTGCGCCGCCTCTTCGGCTTCGGACAAGCGTCCCTTCACCTGCGCGAGCGCCAGCGTGAGCAGGAAAAGCCCGGCCAGCTGGGTAGTGAACGCCTTGGTCGAGGCCACGCCGATTTCCACGCCGGCCCGCGTGATGTAGGCAAGCTGGCACTCACGCACCATCGCCGACGTCGCGACGTTGCAGACCGTGAGGGTCTTGGTCATGCCCAGCCCCTGCGCATGGCGCAACGCGGCCAGCGTGTCGGCTGTCTCGCCCGACTGCGTGATGGTCACGACGAGGGTGCGCGGGTTCGGCACGCTTTCGCGGTAGCGGTACTCGCTGGCGATCTCGACCTGAGTGGGAATCTTCGCGATGCCTTCCAGCCAGTACTTCGCAGCGCAGCCGCTGTAGTAGCTGGTGCCGCAGGCAAGGATCAGCACCGAATCGACTTCCTTGAACACGCGGTATGCGCCGTCGCCAAACAGCTCGGGCACGATGGCCTGCACGCCTTCGAGCGTGTCGGCCACGGCGCGCGGCTGCTCGAAGATTTCCTTCTGCATGTAGTGGCGGTAGGGGCCCAGCTCGGCGGCGCCGCTGTGCGCCTGCACCGTTTTCACGGGGCGGGTCACCGGCTTGTGCGCCTTGTCCACCACCCAGTACTTGCCCAGCTGCACGTCGACCACGTCGCCCTCATCGAGGTAGACGATCTGGTCGGTCACGCCGGCCAGCGCCATGGCGTCGCTGGCCAGGAAGTTTTCGCCGCCTTCGATGCCGACACCCAGGATCAGCGGCGAGCCCGCCCGCGCGCCGATCACGCGATGCGGTTCGTCCTTGCAGAACACCGCAATGGCGTAGGCGCCCTGGAGTTGCCCCACCGCGGCCTTCACCGCGTCGAACAGGTCGCCTTCGTAGAGGCTGTCCACCAGGTGGCAGATGACTTCGGTATCGGTCTGGCTGGCGAACTCGTAGCCCTTGGCCTTCAGCGCGGCGCGCAGTTCGTCGTGGTTCTCGATGATGCCGTTGTGGACCAGCGCCACGCGGCCGGGCCGGGAGGCCGCACCCTTGCCCGGCCCGTGGCTGAAGTGGGGGTGGGCGTTGTGCACGGCCGGCGCGCCGTGTGTGGCCCAGCGGGTGTGCGCGATACCGGTGGTGCCGGAAATCTTGTCCTGTTCGACCTGGGTCAGCAGTTCGGCCACGCGGTCGGTACTGCGCGCGCGCTTCAGGCCGT
>DATHWV010000088.1:0-1814 GCA_035460205.1 Ramlibacter sp. | reverse complement strand
GTCTGCGCTTCACTGAGCATGCGCCCCCAGGACGGTTGCGGCGGCTGGGTGCCCAGGCCCAGGTACGACAGGGCCGCCTCGGCCAGGATGGCGATGGCGAACCGGATCGTGGCCTGCACGATCAGCACCGACAGGATGTTCGGCAGCACATGTTCCATGGTGATGCTGAACGAGCCCTTGCCGCAGGCCCGGGCGGCCAGCACGAATTCGCGCGACCAGATCGCGTTGGCCGACGCGCGCGTGATGCGTGCGAAGGTGGGGATGTTGTAGATGCCGATGGCGATGATCGCGTTCACCATGCCGGCGCCGAACACGGCGGTGAGCATGATGGCCGAGAGGATCGCGGGGAAGGCGAAGCCGAAATCGGCCAGCCGCATGATGGTCTCTTCCACCCAGCCGCGGCGCGCCGCGGCCAGCAGGCCGAATGCCGTGCCGATGATCAGGCCGATGCTCACGGCGATCACACCGACCACGATCGAAGCGCGCGCGCCCACCAGCAACAGCGACACCACGTCGCGGCCGTAGGGGTCGGTGCCCAGCCAGTTCTTCGCGCTGGGTGGCAGCAACTTGGCGCCCATCTCCACGTCGTAGGGCGAGTGCGGTGTCCACACCAGGGAGAGCAGGGCGGCCAGCACCAGCAACGCGGTGAGCACCGCGCCGATGACGAAGCTGCGGTGGCCGAAGGCGCGCTTCCAGAAGCCCGGGGCGCTGAGCACGGGCGGGGCCGCGATGGGAATGGCGCTCACGCGAAAGCCCTCATATGTCGCTGGCCTTCACGCGCGGGTCGATCACCGCGTACAGCAGGTCCACCACGAAGTTGACGATGACCACCATCGCCGCGAGCAGCATCACGCAATTGCGCACCACGATGAGGTCACGGTTGGAGATCGACTGGAAGACCAGGCGCCCCAGTCCCGGCAGGTAGAACACGTTCTCGACCACGATGGTGCCCGCGAGCAGTTCAGCGAATTGCAGCCCCATCACGGTGATGACGGGGATCAGCGCGTTGCGCAGCACGTGGCCCCACAAGGTGCCGCGGCGCGAAACACCCTTGGCCCGCGCGGTGCGAACGAAATCCTCGCGCAGCACTTCCAGCACCGCCGACCGGGTGATGCGCGCCAGGATCGCCGACTGCACGACCGCCAGCGAGATGGCGGGGAGGATCAGTGCCTTGATGCCTTCCAGGACGCCGTCGCCCCAGCCGGAGAAACCGCCGGCAGAAAACCATTTCAGGTGCACGGAGAACAGCAGGATCAACAGGATGGCGAACCAGAAGTTCGGGATGGCAATGCCAACCTGCGACAGGCCCATCACGCCGACATCGCCCAGCTTGTTGTGGCGGGCTGCGGCGTAGATGCCGGCTGCCAGCGCCAGCACGGTGGTGAGGCTCATCGCCATCAGGGCCAGCGGCACAGTGAGCGCCAGGCGTTCGAGCACCAGTTCGGACACGGGCGTGCTGTACGCGTAACTCAGGCCCAGGTCGCCGCTGAGCATGCCGCCCACCCAGTGCCAGTAGCGGTCCCAGGCGGGCTGGTCGATGCCCAGCTTTACGGCCAGGGCCTGCACGGCCTCGGGTGACGCGTCCGGCCCCATCAGCATCTGCGCGGCGTTGCCGGGCAGGATTTCCAGCACCAGGAACACCACGACCGATGCACCTACCAGCGTCGCAATCAGGGTGATCAGGCGCTTGAAAAGGAAGAGGCTCATGAAGCCGCCGATAATGCCAGAAGTACGCGTGAGAGGACTTGTGGCATGGCGCTGATGATTACCGACGAGTGCATCAACTGCGATGTCTGCGAACCCGAGTGCCCGAA
>DATHWV010000087.1:0-12646 GCA_035460205.1 Ramlibacter sp. | reverse complement strand
GAGCCGACGGCCGTCGTGGTCGCCGGCTACTCGGCCTGGGGTTACTGGCCTACCGCCTACCCGTCTTATTACTACCCGTACGCACCGGGCGCGGCACTGGCCACCGGGCTGATCTGGGGCGCAGCCATCGGCGCTGCGTGGGGCGGCCGCTACGTCAGTCATTACGGCGGCGGCAACGCAAACATCAACATCGACCGCACCAACAACATCAACACCGGCAACATCGGCTCGGGCAACCGCGGCGGCGGCAACACCGCGACGCAGTGGAAGTCGAACAAGTCGCCGGGCCAGGTGAGCAGCAGCGTCGGCTCGAACCGGTCGTCGGGCGCGCGGGCCGGTGACTCCAGCTTCGGCGGCGGCGCGGGTGCCGGAAACCGTGGCGGCGGTGGTGCCGCTGGTGGCGCAGGTTCGGGCGCACGCCCGTCGCAAGGCGGGGGCGGCAACGCGTTCGGCGGCTACGACTCGGGCCGGCAGACGTCGATGGACAGCTCGCGCGGCGCGTCCAGCCGCAGCTCGTCGGGCATGTCCGACCGGGGCGGTGGCGGCGGCTCGCGCGCGAGCAGCGGCGGTGGCGCCTCGCGCGGCAGCATGGGCGGCGGCAGCCGCGGGGGCGGTGGCGGCGGACGCCGTCGCTGATGCCCGGCCCTCACGCACTCACCCAATGAGCATGAACATGAACATCACTACCTACCTCAAGTCCGGCGCGACCCGCATCGCCATGACGCTGCTGCTGGCGCTGCCGCTGGCGGCCGTGGCGCAAGATGCGCGCACCTTTGCAACGCCCGAAGCGGCGGCCGACGCACTGCTCGCGGCGCTGAAAGCCAACGACGAAGCGGCGCTGCTGGCCCTGGTGGGCGGCGCGCACAAGGGCGTTATCGGCTCCGGCGACGCACAGGCCGACGCCGCGACCCGCGCGCAACTCGCGCAGCACCTGCAGGCCTTCCGTGCGTTCGACACCAGCAAGCCGGACCGCCGGGTGCTGTTGATCGGCACGCAAGCCTGGCCGCTGCCCATCCCGCTGGTGCGCAAGGGCGATTCATGGCGCTTTGCCGCGGAGCAGGGCGCAGAGGAGCTGGCCAACCGCCGCATCGGCGCCAACGAGTTGCACGCCATCAAGGTGCTGCTCGCCTATGTCGACGCGCAGCGCAGCTACGCATCGCGCGACCGCAACGGCGACGGCGTGCTCGAGTACGCGCAGAAGTTGGGAAGTACCGCCGGCAAGCAGGACGGGCTGTATTGGCCCGACGACAGCAAGAATGCCGACGAAGCCAGCCCGCTGGGCCCGCTGATCGCGCAGAGCGGCTACGCCGCCGGCCGCCAGCCGGGCTCCGCTTTCCGCGGCTACCACTTCCGCATCCTGACCCGCCAGGGCGCAGCCGCACCGGGCGGCGCCTACAACTACGTGATCAACGGCCGCCTGATCGCGGGCTTTGCGCTGGTCGCCTACCCCGCGACGTACGGCGAGAGCGGGATCATGAGTTTCATCGTCAACCACAACGGCCAGGTCTACGAAAAGGACCTCGGCCCCAACAGCGCCAAGGCTGCCGCCGGCATGGCTTCGTTCGATCCCGGCGCCGGCTGGAAGAAGACCACCCCCTGAATGCCCAACTCTCCAGACAATCCAGAAAGACAGCAGATGAAATTCCAGCCCCTCCTCGCCACCGCCGCAGTGATCGGCGCCCTCGCCGCTCCCACCATCGCCTTCGCGGCCGATGACGGCAAGCCTGTCGTCACCAAGTCGCCGGGCAAAGCGACCGCCACCCAGACGCGGTCAGTGACAGCCACCGTGACCGAGGTGGACGTCGCCAAACGCACGCTGACCGTGAAGGGCCCGGATGGGCAACTGCATCCGATGTCCGCAGGCCCCGAAGTCCGCAACCTGGACAAGGTCAAGGTTGGCGACAGCATGGTCGTGCGTTACCGCGAATCGCTCTCGCTCACCTTGAAGAAGGACGGCAAGGAGCTGCCCGGCGCCACCGGCGGCGTGGCCGTTGCCAGGGCCGCATCCGGCGCACAGCCGGCCGGCGGCGTAATGGGCGGCGTGGAGATCATCGCCAACGTCACGGCAATGGACGACAAGACGCAGATCGTCACCCTCAAGGGCGCGGAGCGCATCGTGGAAATGCACGTCAAGGACCCGGCCCAGTACAAGCTGATCAAGGTCGGTGACCAGATCCAGGCTGTGTATACGCAGGAACTGGCGGTCGCGATCGAGCCGGCCAAGAAGAAATAAGCTCCAGCACCCACACCGTGGCCCACGCGTAGAGCGACACGACCACGAAGAGGGTGACGCGGAACAGCGAGGCGTTGAAGACGTCCTTGCCCACGGCAGCGTCTTCAATTGCCGGGCCCAGCAGGATGAACATCGTCATCAGGGCGTTGACCCAGAACGAGGGCTCAACCGACGTGCGCCTGATCCTGAACAACCTGGACCCGGCCCAGAACGTCGCGGCCACGATCCACAACATCAGCATCCACAGGTTGGGCCGCAGCGTCAGGCCGGCCCACACCGCGGCCGCCATCAGCGCGCCCATCAAGGTGGACCCCACGAGCTCTTTCCCGGCGGCCCGCGCACTGGTGGCCCCGGCCTGCTGGCCCAGCATGGTGGTCTTCATGATGGCCGCGATGTAGAACGCGGGATTGGTCAGCGCCAGCACGAACACCGGCATGACCACCAGCGTTGCGCGCAACGCCGTCCAGCCCGCCGCTTGCGCGGTGGCGCCCGCCGGTGCCGCCGGCACGGTGGCGCGCGGCGGATCCGGGAACAGCGCGTGCGAGATACCGCCGACCAGCGCGCCCACGCCGAAGCCCACCGCGAGGGACTGGCCCAGTTCGATCGCGAAAGGTTGCGAGGCGACACCGGCCACCGGAATGATGGCGAAACTGATCACCAGGATCGTGCTCAACGGGTTTGCGGTGCGCGCGCCCGCGAAGAAAAGGCCAAAGAGCACCACCGCCGTCAGCAGGACCCCCGCAGCTGCGTAGTGCTGCAGCACGGGCACCATCAGCATGCCCACGGCGAGCAGCAGCGCCACGACGAAGGCCACCACCAGGCCCTTTACCAGCGGCATGGGCGGCCCGGGCTTGGCCAGCAGCACGACAGCCAGCACGCAGGACACGAACGGCAGTTGCAGCGGCAGCCCGTACGCGATCAGCACCGTCAGGCCCATGCCGATCGCCAACCGAAGGAGCGCCTTGTCCGCCGGGTGCATGGCTTGCCTCAGTAGAGGTAGGAGAAGTACGACAGCACGCCCATGTAGAGGCGGCCCAGCCAGTTCAGGATGGGGTAGTCGCCGGTGAAGATCATCACGTCAGCCTGGCCGCCCACCCGCACGCCGCGCAGGCGCTCGAGTTCGGACGCCTCGAATTCGACGGCGACCGGGAAGCGCTGCGATTGCCGCAACCAGTCGCGGCTGTTCTCCACCTGCGGCAGCGTGCCGGGCTGCGGCGGTGAGCCCGCTCCGATGCCGGTACCGACGCTGCGCACACGGCCCTTGAACACTTCACCCGGCATGACATCGAGCAGGATCGCGACCTTGTTGCCCGGAACGACGTTGCCCAGGTTGTTCTCTGTCATGTCGGCCTTGATCCACAGGTCGTGCATGGCTATCAACGTCATCGCGGCGGCGCCGGTCTGCGCGAAGCGGCCGACGTCGGTGCGCAAGTCGGTCACCGAGCCGCGCGCCGGCGCAACCACCACCGTGCGCCTGACGTCCAGCTCGGCCTTTTCCACGGCCGCGCGCGCGCTGATGAGTTGCGCATTCTTCTCGCCCGCCTCCCCCGCGTTTTCCTGGGCGCGGCGCAAATCGGCCTCGGCGCCCTTCACACGGCCTTCGGCCTGCACCCGGCTGGCCTGCGTCTGCTGCACCCGGCGCACGGAGACGGCGCCGGGGTCTTCGGCGTAGATCTGCTCCATCCGCGCCGCGTCCTGCTTGGCATAGACATAGTGTGCGGTCGCCGACTGCACCGATGCCTGGGCCGCGGTGACGGCAGCGTTGGATGCGGCGACTGAGGATTTCACCGTTTCGTAGTCGGATCTGGCGCGCGCCAGCGCGATGCGGTACTGCGACGGGTCGATGTCGAACAGGGGCTGGCCCGGCTTCACTTCATCGTTGTTGCGCACGTACACCTTGAGCACCGTGCCCGAGACTTCCGCCGGCACCGGAATCACGAAGGCCTCGATGCGCGCCTGCGAGCTGTGCGGGGCGAGCCGGTCGGTCACGAAGTACCAGGTGAGGCTGAAGATGATCAGCACCAGCACGACGATCGCGCCGCGTCTGGAGCCTTTGCCGGGTGGCGCTTGCGCCGCAGCGGGTGCCGCAACGGCAGGTGCTGGCGCCGGGACGGGCGCTGGGGTGGCGGGAGGTGCAGTGTCGGTCATGGTTGCCGTTCCGGAAAGTTGGTTCGGGGGTCGGCGGCCGCAGGCGGCAACGGCGCCTCCAGCAGGCCCTTCCAGTCGCTGCGCCGTCCCATGGTCTCACGGGTCGCGTCATCCAGCACGGGCCGGGTGCGGCCCTGCTCCCAGCCTCCGCCCATGGCCTTGTACAGCGAGATCAGGTTCTGGACCAGCGCGCCGCGGCTGGTGACCAGAGCGTCCTGCTGGGTGAAGAGCACGCGCTGCGAATCGAGCACACGCTCGAAGTCCACCAGGCCCTCGCGGTACTGCACGTTGGCGATGTCCAGCGAGCGCTGCGCCGCCTTCACCGCTTCCGCCAGGAGCAGGATCTGCTCGCCGGTGCGCACGTAGCCGACGGCCGCATCGTCGACCTCGCGCGCAGCGCGCAGCAGCGAGTCCTGGTACACCTCGTAAAGCTGCTGGAAGCGCGCGTCCTGCACCAGCACGGTGTTGGTGAGCCGGCCGTGGTCGAACACGTTCCACACCAGGTTGGGACCCAGGCCCCAGTTGAACACGCGCGGCGCGCCGCTCAGCGTGGTGGCCGAAAGGCCCACCAGCCCCACCAGCGAAATCGACGGATACAAGTCAGCCACGCTCACGCCGATCAGCGCGGACTGCGCTGCCATCTGCAGCTCCGCGGCCCGGATGTCGGGCCGGCGGCGCAGCAGGTCGGCCGGGATGTCCACCACAGCTTCCACCGGCGCCGTCGGGATGGCGCTGGTGTTGGTCGCCATTTCAGGCAGCGGCCCCGGCGCCCGGGCCAGCAGGATCCCCAGCGCGTTCTGGGTCTGGCGCAACGCGCTCTCCAGCTGCGGGATGGACGACAGCGTCCCCAGGTACAGCGCCTTGGCCTGCTGCACATCGAGCTCGGATTCGGCGCCGCCCTTGAACAGCACTTCGGTGATGTCGAGGCTGCGCTTGAGGATGGCCGTGTTCTGCCTGGCGATCACCAGCCGGACCTCCGTGGTGCGGATCGAGCTGTAGAGGCTCGCCACCTGCGCGGCCATCAGCACCTGCAGGTCGTCGTATTGCGCGATGCTTGCGAAGTAGTTGGCGTCCGCCGCTTCGACGCCGCGCCTGAACTTGCCCCAGAAGTCGATTTCCCAGCCAATCTGGAAGCCCGCATTGAAAGTGCCGGCGCTGGTGTCGCTGGCGCCGCTGCGCTTCTCGCCGGCCCAGAGCGCCTGGCCGGTGACCTGTTGCGCCTGAGGGTAGAGCGCGCTGCCGGCGATGCCGAGCTGCGCGCGCGCTTCCATGATGCGCAGCCCCGCGGTGCGCACGGTGGGGTTCACGCGATGCGCCTCGGCGATCAGCTGGTTGAGGACCGGGTCGCGGAAGTGCGTCCACCACTCAGGCGAGACCGACGTGGCACGCGGCACCCGCGCATCCTCGTTGAGCGTCTTGAGCGAGCCGCCGGTCCAGGCGTCCAGCCAGGTGGCCCTGGGCCGCTCGAAATTGGGACCAACAGTGGTACAGCCGGCAAGCAGCGCGGCGGCCGCCAGCACCAGCAGTTTCACGCGAGACGGCCGGTCCGCCCGGGGAACTCGACCTTCGCGCGGCTGTTGAACAGCGCCTTGAACTTGTCCCAGAACTCGCCGCCCAGCATGAACAGGCCGATCACGATCAGCAGCTCCAGCGCGAGCTCCTGCAGGAAGCCCCACACGCTGCCGGGCATGAGGAACCCTGTGATGTAGGGCTGGATCCACGTCATGAAGATCGGCACGAGGAAAAGGACCAGGCCGAGCTGGTAGCGGCCAGGGCTGACCTGGCGGGCCGGCGCGAACTTGCCAAGGAACCCGCCGACGATTCCCTTCAGGTGGTTGTAGCCGGACTTGCCCATGACGGCAATGGCCCCGAACAGCAGCACCTTGTTGGCAATGAGCACGATGCCTGTCAGCTTGGCCACTTCCGCGGTTGTGCGACCCATGCTGGATGCAAGCGGGATCAGGCACAGTGCAACCACCATGCTCCCCAGCATTGCCACGCCGACCCAGAACCGCCAGCCGATTTCCACCAGTTCGGCCGACGCCTCGACCGGGCCGTCATCGGGTGGTACCACCCGCGATTCCTGCACGAAGAGGGCATGGAGCTTGTCCCAGAACGCACCGCCCAGCAGGCACAGGCCCACCAGCACCAGAGCATCGGCGAGCCCGCCGAACAGGAAGCGGCGCGTGTCCAGCACCTCCAGCTTCGACGACAGGAAAGGTTCGAGCCAGCTCAGGAGGATGCACGCCCACACGAGCAAGGCGCCGATGCGGTAGCGCGTGCTCGCGACTTCCGCCGGTGGGCTCGCCTGTCCCGACATTCGCTTGAAGAAGACAAATGCCGGCTGGCCCACCAGCGCGACGATGGCGAGCACCAGCGCCATGGGCAGGCCGAACATCAGCAGCGCGCCCAGGCCGCCGCGCACCTGGCGCGGCAGGTCCGACGCCATCACAAAGGGCGCCAGCAGGAACGACACGATGGCCAGCCCGAGCAGCAACAGCGCGAATTTGCCCCGCCCTCCCGGTGATGGCAGAGCCTGGTTGACTGCGACTTGCTCTCTCATGGTGAAGCTCCGTCTGGTGTTCGAATCCTGCGTTTCGTTCTAGCGGAAAGCCCGGCTGCGGCATATCGGACCTTGGTCCAACCGCCCCATCCTAGTCCGCGCCAGCCCGCGCGTCACTCGGGTTTGCGACCGGCGTCAGCGCCCAGGTGTTCACGCAGGATGCGGCGCACTTCCTCGATGGTCTCGGGCAGCGACTGGGTCGAATGCGTGGAGCGCACCACCCGTTCGGACCTGGCCTCGACAATGTGCGCGCTGCGGTATTCGACGACGCCGTCATCCAGCACCTCGGGTGGCCCGACGCCGTCGACGGCGATGATCGAGTGGGCCTTGATGCGCGGGTCGATCGGCACTTCGGCCAGGGTTTTCATGAAGCGCCCCCCCGGGCTCATGTTGTCGACCGAAGTGGGCAGCACATCGATGCCCGAATCGGCGATCTGCGGCAGCGTCTGCAGCGGCTGGGTGCCTTGCGCGAGCCGTGCCGGCATGGTGATCAGCCGCCGCACCAGCGAACGGATCCAGCCGACGGCCAGGAAGCTGCCGCGGTGCGGCGTTGCGATGAAGACCACCCGATCGAGGTCGGCCAGCGGCTCGAAGAACAGCGCTTCGCGCAGCAATGCGCGCGTGTCCTCCGGGACGTCCACTTCCTCCAGCGGCCCGCCCGAGACGTTGCCCCAGAAATGGTTGCCACTGCGCACTGCCATCAGGCGCGCCAGCAAGCCCCCCTGGCTGTGGCCGACGATCACCAGGCGGCGCAACGCCGCGTCACGGCGCGCCGGATCCACCTCGGCGATCGAGGCCTGCAGTGCGCGGCGCAGCAACATGGCGGAGTACAGGACAGGCTGGCCGGTGTTGTACTGGAACAGCCAGAACTGGTAGCGATCTCCCAGCACGGGATCGTTGGCCAGCTCGTTGTACATCTCGGCCCAGCGCGCGGGGCTCGAAGCCGTCCCGTGGACGAAGACCACCGGAATGCGCCCCGGACGGTAAGGCTGCAACATGACGAGGCCGTCGCCCAGTACCGGCGCCTCCGCAAACCGGAACCCCGAAATTTCCGAGTTCCAGACCGGCGCGCCTTCGAGCTGGTAGGCGATCGCCGCGGTCGACTCGAACTCCAGCGGCACGTCGTAGCCGCCGATGTGCAGCTTTGCAGTGTCGTCCGTGGTGTAGAGCTCCAGGTTGGCGGAGAGATAGCCGTCGAGCACGCCCTTGAGCGGGTCCTTGATGCGCATGAACACGGTGGCCGGCACCTTGGCGCGTTCGGGAATGCGCTTGCGGGCCGCCTGGGCCTCGGCACCCGACCCGGCCGGTTCGACCTCGGCCACGAGCGGTGCGCCGACCCCCGGCTGGCGGTAGCGGTTGCGCAAGCCCCGGACGTTGAAGTAGCCGACGGGCACAAAGCGCTTGAGGCGGTAGCCGGCCCACTCGAACTGCGTGGGATCGATGGTCACGCTCAGGCTGCCGAACGGCAGGCGATAGGTCCCCGCCTCGAGCACGATCTCGTCGCCCTCGAGGGAAGCGAAACCGCCGACGAGCGCCTGGTTGTAGATGTCAACGGCAAGACGGCCGCGCGGATCGAGTGGATGCACGCTGCTGCGTTCGTCCTTGGGCAGGAGGAACGCGTAGGCAAGCACCGCCGCAGCCAGGTGGTAGTCACGCTTTTCGAAGTTACGTGCGTGCAGGAACGACAGCTCGGACAAGGCGAAGAGGTTGTCCGGCACCGGTTGTTCGAGCACCAGCTTGTAGAGCGCCTCGAGCGCGGCCACCGGGTCCCTCTTGTGCAGTTCGAACAGCGAATTGCGGTGCAGCACCTGCGAGGACCATGCACTGGGCGCGTCGGCCGTCAGCGCGTTGACGCTCATCGTGCGGTGCGCCTCCTGTGTGCTGACGCGCACCACGCCGATGGGCGTGCTGCATCCCGCGAGCAATGCCGCGAGCAAGGCAATGAGCAGCGAGAGCCGGCTCATCCCGGCTCCATCCCGGGCCGGCCCACCCGGATGCGGCGCGAGAAGTCGGCCGCCGCGTCGGCGGCCTGCGCTGCTGCGTTGACGCGGGAGCGCTCAAAGAGCTCGGCAAACGGCAGGCTGCCGATGAGCCGCCCGGAGTCGTACACATATTCCGGCGCGTAACCCGACGCGAGCACCTTCCACGAGTAGGCCAGGGGATCAGGGTTGGAACTTGCGTGGAGCATGATTCCCGTGGTGCAGTTGGTCAGCAAGGTGTTGTAGAACTGCGGCCGCGACTTCAGGCCGTTGATGCCGTCCATGTACTCGAGGAAGAGCCGGCGCGCGCTGCCGGCCGGGCCTTTGAGGCGCATGAGGTAGACATCCTCCGGCGGATCCTTGCGGTAGTTGGTGCGCAAGCGTATCAGGTCGCGCTCGTCGCCCACAACGTAGACAAGTTCGTATTGCCGGAAGAACCCGCCGAGCGTGGAATAGCCTTCGCCCCTTTCCTTGCGCGCCTCGATCGACACGGCAAGGTGGTCGTCGCCGAACCCGAACGTGACGAACAGGTGCGCCACGGCCGGGCCCATCCAGTACACGGCGACCAGGTCCACGCTGTCCAGGCGGCGCAGGTCGAAGGTCCGGTCGTAATAGCGCGGCGTGAAGTCCGTTTCGGTGCGGTAGTCGAAGTTGCGGATGTTGTGCACCGTGACCATCTCGCCGGCGACGGTGGCGTGGGCAAGCCGTTCGACTTCGGGTGCCCACTGGCGCTCGTTCGAGGGGCGGAGCCCGCTCCACCAACCCAGCAGCGCAAGGAACATGATGACGGCGGCCAGCATGCCGGCCCGGCGCCAGGCGGGGGCGAACAGCGCCCCCAGTGAGGCGAATCCGACGAGGGCTGCGAGGATCGCGCCGGCGGTGCGCGCCTGCGCGCCGCCGGGACCGGCGAAGTACAGCAGGCCGACGCCCCACAGGACGGCGCAGGCCATCGCCAGGCCGGCCAGCCCGAGGCCTGCGCCATGGATCGCCTTGCGCACGAAGAAGCTGCGATGTGGACTCATGGACGCGGGGTCGGCCTTCCTGCTCACGACCAGCATATTTCAGGCCGGGTGAAGGCCGGAATGCGACCTTGGTCCACTGTTGGGGCCACCCGCCAGCCAGCATCATGGGGAAACGTCATGACGAAAGTGATGCCCAGACTCGAAGCCTGCCTGCCGGTCGCGCGGGCGCTCGCGCTATGCATCGCGGCGCTTTGCGCCGTCCCGGCACATGCTGGCGAATACCTCAAGGCCGTCAAGGCGCGGGGGCTCCTGCGTTGTGGCGTCAGCGAAGGCATCACCGGTTTCTCGGCGAAAGACGCCGCCGGCCGCTGGGCCGGTATGGACGTCGACTTCTGCCGCGCAGTCGCCGCTGCCACGCTCGGCAACGCCGAGAAAGTGCAGTTCGTGCCGCTGTCTTCGGCCGCACGGTTTCCGGCCCTGCTGGACAACCGCATTGACCTGCTGGCCCGGCAGACGACCTGGACGCTGGGTCGCGAAGCCGGCCTCAAGGTCAGGTTCGCCGGCGTCCTGCTGTACGACGGCCAGGCTTTCATGGCGCCGGCAAAGACTGCGCCGAAAAACATCGCCGGGCTGGACGGCGCGACCATCTGTATCGAAAAAGGCACCACCCATGTCGATGGCCTGGCCGGCTACTTTGCCGCCAACAGCCTCAAGTACACGCCGCTGGTCATCGAGTCCACAGGCGACTTGCGCGAGGCATTCTTCTCGGGCCGCTGCCGGGCCTACACCTCGGACGCGTCGCAGCTGGCCGCCGTCCGCGCATCGGCGCCGGCGGGCGGAGCCGACTACACGATCCTGGAAGAACGCATCTCCAAGGAGCCGCTGGGCCCGGTGGTCAAGGGCGGCGACGAGGAATGGGCGACGCTGGTGCGCTGGGTGCTTTTCTCCCTCGTGGCCGCCGAGGAGAACGGCGTCGACCGCGGCAACGTGGCCGCGCGCATGCGAGAACCTCTCATCAAGCGCGCGCTCGGCGTCGCGGACGAGTCCAGTGTCCACCTCGGCATCGCGCCGGGCTGGGTGACGCGCGCCGTCGGGGCCGTGGGCAACTACGGCGAAATGTTCGAGCGCAACCTGGGCCGGGGCAGCCCGCTGAAGCTGGCGCGCGGCCTCAACCGGCCCTGGAACCAGGGCGGGATCATGTATGCGCCGCCGCTGCGCTAATCCAAAGGGAGCCCCACGTTGAGCGACCTCCAGTTCTACGTCACCATGGCCGTGTTCGCCGTGGTGATCCTCGTGATCGCGTTCGACCTGATCGACATGACGCTGGCGGGCTTGCTGGGCATCAGCGTCCTGGTGGTTTTCGGCGTCCTGGATGAAGCCGACTTCCTGTCGGCCGCCAAGACTTCCAGCGGGCCCTTGCTGCTGCTGTTCGGCGGCATGGTCGTGGCGCGCATCCTGTCGACTTCCGGCATTTTCGAACGCGTGGGCAACGTCTACCTGCGCGCGACCCAGGGCAGTGGCAAGCGCTTCCTGCTGCTGCTGTTCGTGCTGGTCGCGCCGCTTTGCGCGTTGCTGCCCAACGCCACCACCGTCGTGCTGCTCGCGCCCATCATCATCAGCGTGGCGAAGGCGCTGGACATCGACTTCGTCCCCGCGATGATCCTCACCGCGATCATCAGCAACTCCGCCGGCCTGCTGACCCTGGTCGGCGACCCGGCCACCTTCCTGGTCGGCAGCTCGATCGGCATGACCTTCGGCGAGTACCTGCGCAAGGTCAGCCTGGGCGGCGTGCTCGCCGTGCTGGTCCCGCTGGCGATCGTCCCCTTCCTCATGCCCGGCTTGTGGAAGATGCGCAGGCCGCTGCCGCCACCGCTGCCCACCCCGCCGATGGAACACCCGGTGTTCGCGGCCTGCGCGGTCGCGGTGGTGATCGGGATGGTGGTGCTGTTCGTCATCGGCGAGGAATTGCCGAGCCGGCTGGTTCCGCCGGCGGTTGCCGTGATCGGTGCGTCGCTGGCGCTGCTGGTTGCCTTTGCCGCCAAGATCGAGCCGGTGGACGACATCTTCCACGACATCGACTGGAAGACACTGCTTTTCCTGGCCGCCATCTTCTGCCTGGTGGAGGCCTTCGCGAAAACAGGGACGCTGCAGGTGATGGCGCTCAAGCTGCACGCCTGGTTCGGCGCCGAGCTGATGCTGGTGGCGATGGCGCTGCTGGCAGGCATCGGCATCCTGTCGAGCCTGTTGGCCAACGTGCCGGTGGTCGCCGCGTCCATCGTGATGGTCAAGGGCTACCTGGTGGCGGCGAGCGTCGTGCCTGAAATCGCGCTGGCGCCCGGGTTCACCGCATGGCCTATCGCGGCCACGCCGGTCTTCATTGCGATGATGTTCGGCGCCACGCTGGGCGGCAACGCCACGCTGATCGGCGCTTCCGCCAACGTCGTCGCGGCCGGGGCCTGCGCCGCCAACGGCCGCCGGGTCACCTTCGGCTTGTTCCTGCGCTATGGCCTGCCGATCATGGTGGCCCAGCTTGCGGTCTCGGCGGTCTACGTCTTCGCGCTGAACCACTTCACGGTTCGCTAGCGCGCGCTCAACCGTCCAGCGGCAGGTCCTGCTGCGCCGGTGTCCCGTCATTCACCCAGGCCACCAGGCTGGTATAGACAATTGCCAGCACCACCGGTCCGATGAACAGGCCGACCACGCCGAACGAGAGCAGGCCGCCGATGACGCCGGCGAAGATCAGCACCAGCGGAAGGTCGGC
>DATHWV010000086.1:0-17557 GCA_035460205.1 Ramlibacter sp. | reverse complement strand
ACGCCGATGGCCACGGCCGGGTCCAGCCAGTCCCAGCCGGTCGCGGCGACCAGGCCGATGCCGACCACCACGCCGGCCGAGGTCCAGACGTCGGTGATCAGGTGGCGCGCATCGCCTTCCAGCGCAACGGAGCGGTGGACGCGCGCCGATCGCAGCATGGCCCAGGCCAGCACGCCGTTGATCACCGAGCTCAGCACCGACAGCGACAGGCCCCAGCCCAGTTGCTCCAGCGGCTGCGGATGGAGGATGCGCTGGACGGCGGCCCACACGATGCCCAGCGCCGCGACGATGATCAGCAAGCCTTCGAAGCCCGAGGAAAAGTATTCGGCCTTGTGATGCCCGTAGGGGTGATCGTCGTCCGCCGGGCGCAGCGCGATCCTGACCATCACCAGGGCGAACACCGCGCTCGCGAGGTTGACGAAGGACTCCATCGCATCGGACAGCAGCCCGACCGACTGCGTGATCCACCACGCGAGCGTCTTCATCGCAATGGTCAATACGGCGACGACGATGGACGCGCGCAGGAGCACTTCGGGCGTCAGGTCCTGCGTGGTCAGCTTCATCCGGGCATTGTGTCGCAAGACCGGCGTGCTGCGGGCCGTGCAAGAATCCGGGCCATGCGCAATCGACCCGCCCGCTACGGCGCCTGGATCGCCGCCTGGTTCGCCCTGACGGCAGCCTGCGCCGTGATGGTGACGCGGGCGGATCTTGCGCGACTGCAGGCCGATTTCGAAACCGACGCACGCATCGTCCATCGCCTGTTAAGCCAACGCGTCGTCCAGCACGACGCCATGCTCGCGACATTGGCACTGTTGCAGCCGGCCGCCGCCAATGACCCGGCGGAGCAACGCCTGTCATCGGTTTACCCGCAAGTGCTGGCCGTGCAACGGCGCCAATCGGGCGCTGCCTGGCCCGACAGGGCCTTGCAGGCGGCCGAAACCGAATCGAGAGCCCGAAAGCGCCCGGTGCTCGCCGATGCCGACTTTGCGTCCGGCCGCTATCGCGTGGTGCTCGCCGCCGAACCGGCCAGTTTCGCGCTGTCGCTCGACCTGAAGGCCGTCGTGCCGTGGGGCGAGTGGCCCATGGACCCAAAGGCCAGCCGCGTGCAGGTCGCGCTGGAGCATGCGGGCCAGCGCTTCATCGTCCAGCCCGGCCGCTCGCTCGACGGCCCATGGCCGTTCGAATTCCACAAGCACCTCGCCGCGGAGAGCCAGCCTTTCGACGTGGTGGTGCGCCGCACGATCGGCTGGGACGAAGTGCCGCTGCGCGCAATCCTCGCCGGGTCGCTGGCCATCGCGGTGCTGCTGGCATTGCTTCGGTCATGGCGCATGCAACGCGCCGCACGCCGGCGCGCCGAGGACTTGTTGCGCCTTGGGCAGGTGGGCCGCCTGAATGCGATGGGCGAGCTGGCCGCCGGCATGGCGCATGAGGTCAACCAGCCTTTGACGGCCGTGCTGGCGAACACGCAGGCCGCAAGCCGCCTGCTGGATGACGACCCACCCGACCTGCCGACGGCACGCGAAGCGATGAAGCAGGCCGTCGAGCAAGGCCGCCGCGCGGCCGACGTCGTGGCGCGCCTGCGGCGGGCCGTCGAGCGCCCGGACATCGGGGCCCAGTTGCGGGCCGTGGCGCTCCAGGACAGTGTGCGCAACGCCTTCTACCTGCTCGAGCCCGAGTTCGCGCGGCGCGGCGTGAGCCCCCAGTTGCAGGCGAGCGCGCCGGTCACGGTGATGGCGGAACCGGTCGCGCTGGAACAGATCGTGCACAACCTGCTGCTGAATGCGCTGCAGGCATTGGACCAGGTACCGGCGGGCGAGCGCCGGCTGGATGTGCACATCGAAGCGCGCGATGGCGAGGGTCGCCTTGCCGTGCGGGACAGCGGGCCCGGCATCGCGCCCGACGCGCTGCCCCACCTGTTCGAGCCGTTCTTCACCACCCGGCCCGACGGGCTGGGGTTGGGCCTGAGCCTGTGCGAGAGCCTGGCCGTGGGAATGGGCGGCCGGCTGCAGGCCGCTGCCCATGCACCTCGCGGCGCCGAATTCCAGCTGGCCCTGCCGCTTGCGAAGCCATGAGCGCGCCGCTGTCGCCCCTGGTCCACCTGATCGATGACGATGACGCGGTGCGCGCAAGCCTCGCGTTGTTGATCGGCACGGTGGGCTTGCGTGTGCAGTCCTGGGACGATCCGCAAGCCTTCCTCGCCAGCTTCGACCGGCAGGCCATCGGCGCCATCGTGCTGGACGTGCGCATGCCGGGCATCAGCGGGCTCACCGTGCTGGACAGGCTGGTCGAGCAAGGCGTGGACCAGCCGGTAATCATGCTGACCGGGCACGGCACGGTGGAGATGTGCCGCCGTGCCTTCAAGGCCGGTGCGGCGGAATTCCTCGAGAAGCCGGTGGACGACGAGGCGCTGCTGGAAGCGCTGCAATCGGCGGTGCGCCAGCACGTGAAATCGCGCGAGCGCCTCTCGGCCGGGCGTGAAGCGCGCGAACGCTATGCGCAGTTGTCCGAGCGCGAACGCGAGGTGCTGGGCCTGATCGTGGCCGGGCTGACCAACAAGGAGATCGGGCGGGCGCTGTCGCTCTCGCCGCGCACGGTGGAAACGCACCGCGCCAACCTGTTCGCAAAACTGGAAACCGCGTCACTGGCGCAGTTGATCCGGCAGTACGCGTCGCTGGTCGACGAAAGCGGCAGTGCGTAGTTCTACGGAGGGTTTCGCGTAGCCGCACGAATGGGCAGCAGCGGTGGCGCTCCCTAAAGTCAGGACAACGGTTGATTGAACCGTCTTCCACCCAGGAGTCCCCATGCAAAAGCGCGTTTCCGTTTCCATCCTCGCCGCCACCCTGGCCCTCATGGCCGGCACGGCCGGCGCCCAGGCCGTCCGCAGCGAAAAGAACATTTCGCTGGACCTTGCCAACCAGATCGCCGCCGGCGCTGTCGCCGCGTGCGCCGCCAACGGTTATGCGGTCGCCGCAACGGTCGTCGACCGCGCCGGCATCGTCCGCGCCATCCAGCGCGCCGACAACGCGGGCCCGCATACGCTCGCATCCAGCCAGCAGAAGGCCTGGACTTCCGCCTCGGCCAAGAACACCACGCTGGCCATGATGGAAGGCGCGCAGAAGAATCCCGCGGCCGCGAACCTGGTGTACCTGCCGGGCTTCCTGCTGCTGGGCGGCGGCGTGCCGGTGAAGGTCGGCAACGAAACCATCGGCGCCGTGGGCGTGGGCGGTGCGCCCGGCGGCCACCTCGACGAGCAATGCGCGGTGGCCAGCCTCGACAAGGTCAAGGAGCTGCTGAAGTGAGCGCAACGCGCCGCACCTTGCTGGCCCTGCTGCTGGCGGTCGGTTCGGCTGCGGCCCTGCCTGCGCGCGCGCAGGTCGGTCCGACGCCGGGCGAGGCCTCAAGCTACAAGGGCCTGCATGCGGCCGCGCACCGCGGCGACGCTGCGCAGGTCGCTGCGCTCGCCGCCGGCGGTGCCGACGTCAATGCGCGCGACGGCAATGGCCGCACGCCGCTGCATGTCGCCACGTTCGCGCGGCAGCGCGAAGCCATCCGCGCGCTGGTAAAGGCACGGGCGGGCATCGACCTGCTGGAGAACGACCGCTATGACGGCGTGACGATCGCATCGGTCGCCGACGACGAGGAGACGCTGCGCGTGCTGCTCTCGCTGGGCGCCAGTGCCAAACAGGTCACCAGCCGCTACGACGGCACTGCCTTGATCGCCGCCGCGCACCTGGGGCACGACGGCGTGGTGCGGCAACTGATCGCCGCGGGCGCGCCGCTGGACCATGTGAACAACCTGCACTGGACCGCGGTGATCGAGAGCATCGTGCTGGGCAATGGCGGTCCGCGCCACCAGGCGACGCTGAAGGCTTTGATCGATGCTGGCGCCAACCTGCAGTTGAAGGATCGCCAGGGCAACACGCCGCTGGCGCTGGCCCGCTCACGCGGCTACACCGCGATGATCCAGATGCTGGAGAAAGCCGGGGCGCGCTAGCGGGGTGTCAGGCAGTAAGCGTCACGCGGGCGAACTTGCGTTTGCCCACTTGCACGACATAGCTGCCGTGCTCGAGCTTCAGGCCCTTGTCGCTGACGACGGCCGAATCGATCCGCACACCGCCGCCATCGATCAAGCGGTTGGCTTCGCTGCTGGAAGGCGCCAGGCCGGCCTGCTTGAGCAGGGCGCCAATGCCCAGGGGCGCACCGGTCAACGCCACTTCGGGGATGTCGTCGGGCACACCGCCTTTGCTGCGGTTGTTGAAGTCCTGCTCCGCCGCATCGGCAGCCTGCGCGTTGTGGAAGCGCGCCGTGATTTCCTTGGCGAGCATCACCTTCGCGTCCTTCGGGTTGCGGCCGCCCTCGATTTCCTTCTTCAGCGCGGCAATCTGCGCTTCGCTGCTGAAGCTCAGCAGCATGAACCAGCGCCACATCAGGTCGTCCGAGATCGACAGCACCTTGGCGAACATGGTGTTGGCGTCCTCGTTGATGCCGATGTAGTTGCCCTTGCTCTTGGACATCTTCTCGACGCCGTCCAGGCCTTCCAGCAGCGGCATGGTCAGGATGCACTGCGGTTCCTGGCCGTATTCGGCCTGCAGGTGCCGGCCCATCAGCAGGTTGAACTTCTGGTCGGTGCCGCCGAGCTCGAGGTCGCTCTTCAGGGCCACCGAGTCATAACCCTGCATCAGCGGGTAGAGGAACTCGTGCACGCTGATCGAAGTACCGGCCTTGAAGCGGTCATGGAAGTCGTTGCGTTCCATCATCCGTGCGACCGTGTACTTCGCGGCCAGCTGGATCATGCCGCGCGCGCCCAGCGGGTCGCTCCATTCGCTGTTGTAGCGGATCTCGGTCTTCTGCGGGTCCAGCACCATGCTGGCCTGCTTGTAATAGGTCTCGGCGTTGCTCTTGATCTGTTCGGCGGTGAGCGGGGGCCGGGTCGTGTTGCGGCCCGACGGGTCGCCGATCATCGACGTGAAATCCCCGATCAGGAAGATCACGGTATGCCCCAGGTTTTGCAACTGGCGCATCTTGTTCAGGACGACGGTGTGCCCGAGGTGGATGTCGGGCGCGGTGGGGTCCAGCCCCAGCTTGATGCGCAGCGGAACGCCGGTGGCCTCCGACTTCGCCAGCTTTTGCAGCCATTCGTCCTGGGGAATCAGCTCTTCCGTGCCGCGCATGGAAATTGCAAGTGCTTCGCGGGCCCGGTCGGAAACCGGGAATTTTGTAACAGAGGCTTGATTCATAAGGGTTTTTTCTGGGATGACGCCGCCGCGATCGTTATACTTGCGCCAGTTTTTGTCCCAGCCGATTCTAGTTCCGGCATTTTTGTCTGTTTCCAGCCCCCGCATTCGAATGTCGGGGAACCGCCTGTCCAGATGTAGGACAAACCCGATCCCCCTTTGAGGACGTCAGCATTGAAAAACGGTTTCGTCGCCGCCGGTGAAAAGCTTTTGTCCCGCGCGGCCCATGCGCTGGAACACCACCCCAAGCAGGTGACTGCCCTCGTGGCCGCTTTGCTGCTTTGCGGCGGTGGAGGCGCGTTCGCCGTCGCGTCGCTGGACCCGGATCCGTCCGCCGTCGCGGTACGCCAGGTGCTCGAGGCCGTCGAGAGCCTGCCGCTGCAAGCCCAGACGCAGGCCCTCGATGCCCATTCGTTCAACCTGTTCCGCTCGGATTACACGCGCGCCAACGACACGGCCGAAGCGCTGCTCGCACGCCTGGGCGTCGATGACGCGGTGGCTGCGGCCTACCTGCGCAGCGAGCCGCGGGCACGCGCCGTACTGCTGGGACGCGCCGGTCGCGCCGTCACCGCCGAAGCCAGCGACGACCACGCCTTGAATCGCCTCACCGCGCGCTGGGTGCCGGAGGACGACGGCAATTTCAGGCGCCTCGTGGTGGAACGCGGGACCGATGGCCAGTTTTCCCTGCGCACCGAAGTCGCGCCGCTCGTGGCCGCCGTCCGCATGGGCAGCGCCACCGTCCGCACGTCACTGTTCGCCGCCGCTGACGAAGCGCGCATTCCCGACGCGGTGATCAGCCAGTTCGTGAAGATCTTCTCCGGCGACATCGACTTCCACCGCGCGCTGCACAGCGGTGACCGCTTCAACGTGGTCTATGAGGCGCTGGAGGCCGATGGGGAGCCCATCCGTACCGGGCGCGTGCTGTCGGTCGAGTTCGTGAACAAGGGCAAGCTGCACCAGGCAACCTGGTTCCAGGAACAAGGCGGCAAGGGCGCGTACTACACACCCGATGGCAAGTCGCTCGAGACTTCCTACCTCGCTTCGCCGATGGAGTTCTCGCGCGTGACCAGCAGCTTCTCGATGCGCTTCCACCCCATCCTGCACCAGTGGAAGGCCCACCTGGGCACCGACTACGGTGCAGCGACCGGCACACCGGTACGCTCGGTCGGTGACGGCGTCGTGGAGTTCGCCGGCGTGCAGAACGGTTTTGGCAAGGTCGTGATCGTCCGCCACAACAACACCGACCAGACCGTCTACGCGCACCTCAGCCGAATCAACGTCCGCGCCGGCCAACGCGTGAACCAGGGCCTGAATGTGGGCGCCGTGGGCAGCACCGGCTGGGCGACCGGCCCGCACCTGCACTTCGAATACCGCGTCAACGGGGCTCACCAGCCGCCGCAGATGATGGCCAGGCGCAGCGTGGCCGAACACCTGTCGGCAGCGGCCCGGCCGGAGTTCGATCGCGTGTCGCGGTCCATGCGCGTCCAGCTGGAAGCCGCGGCCTCCGCCGGCAGGTTCGCCAGCGCCAACTGATCGATTGCGGCGCGGGCAGCCTGCCCGCTAACATCGCCGCATGCCCGAACTCTTTATCGGCCTCATGTCCGGCACGTCGCTCGACGGCGTGGACGGCGTGCTGGCTGACTTCAGCGCTGAGCAAGCCGTCGTGCTGGCACACGCCAGCGCGCCGTTTCCGCAGGCGCTCCGCACCGAACTGCTGGCACTCAACACGACCGGTCCCGACGAGCTTCACAGGGCCGCGCTTGCAGCCAATGGCTTGATGAAGGCCTATGCCCAGGTGGTCGGTGAACTGCTGGCCGCGACCGGAAACGCTGCGGCAGCCATCCGCGCGATCGGCGCGCACGGCCAGACGGTGCGCCATCGGCCCCAGGCGTTCGACGGCACCGGCTACACCTTGCAGCTGTGCAATCCGGCGCTGCTGGCTGAACTCACGGGCATTGCGGTGGCGGCGGATTTCCGCAGCCGCGATGTCGCTGCGGGCGGCCAGGGCGCGCCGCTGGCGCCCTTCTTCCACCAGGCGTGGTTCGCCCGCGCCGGCGCGACCGTGGGTGTTCTCAACATTGGTGGCATCTCCAACCTCACGCTATTGCGCGCCAACGGAACGGTGACGGGATTCGATTGCGGGCCTGGCAATGCGTTGATGGATTTCATGGCCGCGCAGCACCTGGGCCAGCCGTACGACGCGCAAGGGACCTGGGCCGCATCGGGAGCGGTCATCCGGCCGCTGCTCGATGCCATGCTGGCCGACGCCTACTTTGCGAAGCCGCCACCCAAGAGCACAGGCCGTGACCTATTCAGTGCGGCATGGCTGGCGAACCACCTGGCGGCCTTCGCCGGCGCGTCACCGGTGGACATCCAGGCCACCCTGGCGGAGTTGACGGCAACGGCCTGTGCGAACGACGTCAAGCGCCATGAAGCGACGCTCCCTCAGCTCATCGTTTGTGGTGGCGGCGCGCTCAACGACCACCTGATGCGCCGGCTGCAGGCGCTGCTGTCCGGCACCTCGGTGCTGTCGAGCGCTGAACGCGGCCTGCCGCCCCTGCAGGTTGAAGCGACGGCCTTCGCCTGGCTGGCACGCAAGACCGTGCGCGGAGAAAAGCTGGAACTCCAAAGCACAACGGGCGCCCGTGGCGCCCGTGTGTTGGGATGCGTCTACCCGGCCTGAGCCGGTCGCGAGATCAGGTCGAGAAGCTCGAGCCGCAACCGCAGGTGCTGGTGGCGTTCGGGTTCTTGATCACGAACTGCGCGCCCTGCAGGTCTTCCTTGTAGTCGATTTCCGCGCCCACCAGGTACTGGTAGCTCATCGCGTCGATCAGCAGCGAGACCCCGTTCTTGCTCATCACGGTGTCGTCTTCATTGGTGACTTCGTCGAACGTGAAGCCGTACTGGAAGCCCGAGCAGCCGCCGCCCTGCACGAACACGCGCAGCTTCAGGTCCGGGTTGCCTTCTTCGGCAATCAGGTCAGCGACCTTGGCCGCGGCGCTGTCGGTAAACAGCAACGGGGCCGGCATTTCGGTCTGGACGTTTTCGGGAACTGCGCTCATTGGGACTCCGTGGGGATAGCTATCTCGGCAAATAGTACTGCAATTTGGTCGGGAATTCAGGTCACGGCTTGTTTGACGCCAGCTTGAGTAAGGGCTTTTCGTCCGCTTCGGTCGGCTTGAGCTGCCCGGCAATGACTGCGCCCTGGTGCATTTCCAGGGCCTTGTAGTACACATCCCCTTCGATTCGCGCTTTCGGCTGCAGTTCCAGCAATTCGTGCGCGTGGACGGCGCCGCGCACGGTGCCGTTGATGATGACGTGGTCGGCGTGGATTTCGCCCTCGACGACTGCGGCTTCGGATATCACCAGGATGCTCGACCCTTCGGGCGCTGCGCGCGTATCGCCGAACACCTCCCCGTCGATCCGCAGGCCGGCGCTGAAAGTGAGGTTGCCGTCGATGCGGCTGCCCTGGGCGATCAGGCTCTTGATGGGCGGTTGTGCTTGCTTACCGAACATGGCGTTTCCTTTTGCTGCGGGTTACAGCTTGACGCTCTGCACGGCCCGGGTGGCCGTGCCTTCCAACAACTTTGCCGAAACGTTTTTTACCACGGCGTTGGGGGGCAAGTCGACCATGCCCTCCACCCGCCGGTACTGGCTGAACTTCAGCGCCTGCGCGCCGCCGGGCAGTTCCATCACCCAGGGCTTGCCGTCCAGCGTGCCGGCAATGCTCATTTCGAGCTTGCCGCGGAACTCGGGCGCATTCTTGACGGGCTGGATCACCAGCACCTGCCACTTCAATTGCGAGCCGCCCACCACTTCGGCCTGCAAGCCGCGAATGGTCACGCCCTCCGCGCCGGTGGCCGGCATCAGCTTCTCGAAGAAGCCGAGGTCATCGCGCAGGGCACGGTTCTCGGCTTCCAGTTGCTTGATCTGGGACGCCATGCGCTCGCCGGCTGCCTTCTCGGTGGTGATCAGGCTGGCCGAGGTGTTGAAGACCGACTGCGCCTTGTCGCGCTCCTCACGCAGCTTGGCCATGTCAACGCGCAGGCGCAGCAGTTCTTCCTTGGCGCCCGTGTCCAGTCCCGCGATGTCCTTGCCGAATTCGAAGGCCCAGAGCGCGATGGCGGCGCAAAAGCCCAGCACGATGGCGGCGCCGGCCCAGCGCAAGGGCCAGGGCATGGCGCTGCGCACGGCCATCCGCGGTGCGCTGATGGTCAGCCGGCGGCGCAAGAGTCTGAAGCGCATCTTGTCCTGTTCAACCCAACGATATCTGGCCGCGATACTGCCCTAAAAACAAAGCCGCACCAAGCGAACTTGTGCGGCTTTGTATCGGCAGCGGGAAGCGTATTAGCGCTTGCTGAACTGCTTGCGGCGGCGTGCGGAGTGCAGGCCGACCTTCTTGCGTTCCACTTCGCGCGCGTCACGCGTCACGAAGCCGGCTTGCGACAGGGCGGGCTTGAGGGCCGCGTCGTAGTCGATCAGCGCACGGGTGATGCCGTGGCGGGCCGCGCCGGCCTGGCCGGATTCACCGCCGCCGTGCACGTTGATCTTGATGTCGAAAGTTTCGACGTGGTTCGTCAAGAACAGGGGTTGCTTGACGATCATGATCGAGGTCTGGCGGCCGAAGAACTCCTGGATGTCCTTGTCGTTGACCGTGATCTTGCCCGTGCCTTTTTTCATGAACACGCGGGCGACGCTGGATTTGCGGCGGCCCGTGCCATTGTTCCATTCACCGATCATGCGCGTGCTCCCACTTGTGCATCAGGAAGTTCCAGAACCTTGGGTTGCTGCGCGGTGTGCGGATGATCCGCGCCGCCATAGACCTTGAGCTTCTTGATCATGGCGTAGCCCAGGGGCCCCTTGGGCAGCATGCCCTTGACGGCCTTTTCCAGCGCGCGGCCGGGATGCTTGGCTTGCATGTCGCGGAAGTTGGTCGCGGTGATGCCGCCCGGGTAGCCCGAGTGACGGTAGTACACCTTGTCCTGGTTCTTCGTCCCCGTCACGCGGATCTGGGCAGCATTGATGATGACGATGAAGTCACCGGTATCGACGTGAGGCGTGTAAATGGCCTTGTGTTTGCCGCGCAAACGGAGAGCAACTTCGCTGGCTACTCGTCCGAGGACCTTGTCGGTCGCGTCAATCACAAACCACTCGTGCGTCACGTCAGCGGGTTTTGCGCTGAACGTTTTCATGAGTTCTCTTTCGAGTTGGTTTGGCGGGCCCTTTTCCACGGTCGGCGTTCCTCTGACGGGAATCTCTTAGGTGGGTTTGATGGTCAGCAAAACGTAGTGTCGTTTTGCCTCTCCATCTTCTGCCGCGGGACCACAAGGCGCTGCAGAGCCCGCAATTATACGAAAAATCAAGGACTTAGCACAAGGCGTGCTCTGCGATCCGACTCTGGCGGGTTTACCATCCCCGGATGTTCAGTTACCGCCACGCCTTCCACGCCGGCAACCATGCCGACGTGCTCAAGCACACCATGGTGATCGCCATGCTGCGCCACCTGACGCAGAAGGACGCCGCGCTGGTCGCCATCGACACCCATGCCGGCGCCGGGTTGTACCGCCTGGACGGCGACTACGCCGGGACCTCGGGCGAGGCAGCGGACGGCATCGTGAAGCTCGTCTCGGCGCTGGCGCCGGCCAAGCCCGGCACTTCTGCTATCAAAGATATAGCGCCCGTGCTCCAGGACTATCTGGACATGATTGCTTCCTTCAACACCCTTGGCCAGCTGAAGGTGTATCCCGGCTCGCCCTTCATCGTCCAGCGCCTGCTGCGCGAGGAGGCCCGCGACAAGCTCAAGCTGTTCGAGCTGCACCCGACCGACATCAAGGCCCTGGCCGGCAATATCGCCCAGCTGAAAGCGGGCCGGCAGGTCGCGGTGGCGCGGGAGGACGGGTTCGAGGGCCTCAAGGCCTTCCTGCCGCCGCCGTCCCGCCGAGGCTTCGTCCTGATTGACCCAAGTTACGAAATCAAGAGCGATTACACGAAAGTGAGCGCATGCATACAAGACTGTTTGCAGCGTTTCGCCACCGGCACCTACGCAGTCTGGTACCCGGTGATCCCGCGGCCCGAGGCGCATGCCCTGCCGCGGCGACTGAAAACCCTGGCCAACCAGGCCGGCAAGCCCTGGCTCCATGCCACGCTGAACATCGGCCAGGACGATAGCCGGCAAACCCCCGGTGAACCCGAGCGCGGCCATGGCCTCACGGCCAGTGGCATGTTCGTGGTGAACCCGCCGCACACCCTGAAAGCCGCGTTGCAGGTGGCACTGCCCCAAATGCTTCAGGTGCTCGGCCGGGGCAAAGGCAAGGGCCAGACGCTGGAAGCGGGCGGCTAAGAAAGCCATCCAGGGCAGGCGGCTATTAACCGACCGATCGGTCGGTTAATAGCTATACTTGCCCGATGTACACCCAAGCCCTGGACCTTCCCGACCCGCAACAGCGCGGACCGAAAGCGGTGGCGGCGCCCGTCGATGCCCGGCAAGCGGACCTTGAAGCACAGTTCAACGCCAAGATCGACGCCGACTGCAAGATCGAGCCGCAGGACTGGATGCTGGACGCGTACCGCAAGACACTGGTGCGGCAAATCAGCCAGCATGCGCACAGCGAGATCATCGGCATGCAGCCCGAAGGCAACTGGATTTCGCGCGCGCCTTCCCTCAAGCGCAAGGCGATCCTGCTGGCCAAGGTGCAGGACGAAGGCGGCCATGGCCTGTACCTTTACAGCGCGGCTGAAACGCTGGGCGTCACGCGTGACCAGCTGCTGGACGGCCTGCACACCGGCAAGGCCAAGTACAGCTCGATCTTCAACTACCCGACGCTGACCTGGGCGGACGTCGGCGTGATTGGCTGGCTGGTGGACGGCGCGGCGATCATGAACCAGGTGCCGATCTGCCGCTGCTCCTACGGCCCGTATGCGCGCGCGATGATCCGCATCTGCAAGGAAGAAAGCTTCCACCAGCGCCAGGGCTTCGAGAGCCTGATGGTGCAAATGAAGGGCACGCAGGCCCAGCGCGACATGGTGCAGGACTCGGTCAACCGCTGGTGGTGGCCCGTGCTGGCGATGTTCGGCCCGCCCGATGCGAACAGTCCCAACAGTGCGCAAGGCATGCGATGGGGCATCAAGCGCATCAGCAACGACGACCTGCGCCAGAAGTTCGTCGACGCCACGGTGCCGCAAGCAAGGATCCTCGGCGTCACCTTGCCCGATCCGGACCTCAAGTGGAACGAGGAACGCGCCCAGCACGATTACGGCGCGATCGACTGGGACGACTTCTGGGCCGTGGTCAACGGCAACGGCCCTTGCAACAAGGAACGCCTCGCCACCCGCGTGAAGGCGCATGAGGACGGCCAATGGGTGCGCGACGCCGCGCTGGCCTACGCGCGCAAGCAGCAGGCGCGGCAACTGAAGGAGGCAGCATGAGCGATGTCCGCAACGAATGGCCCCTGTGGGAGGTGTTCGTGCGCTCCAAGCAAGGCCTGGAGCACAAGCACTGCGGCAGCCTGCACGCGGCCGATGCGCAGCAGGCGCTGCAGATGGCGCGCGACGTGTACACGCGCCGCATGGAAGGCGTGAGCATCTGGGTCGTGCCGTCTTCGCTCATCATCGCCAGCGAACCTGACGACAAGGCCGAGTTCTTCGAGCCGGCAGGCGACAAGATCTACCGCCACCCGACCTTCTACGAGATCCCGGACGAAGTCGGGCACATGTGATGGAAGGCTTCAAGGCCCCTACGGTAGCGCCAGTCGATTACCTCCTGCACCTCGCGGACAACGCGCTGGTGCTCGGCCAGCGCAACGCCGAGTGGTGCGGCCACGGCCCGGTGCTGGAAGAAGACATCGCCATGGCCAACATCGGCCTGGACCTGATCGGCCAGGCGCGCTTGCTGTACCAGCACGCCGCCGCATTGAAAGGCGATGGCGCGACGGAAGACTCCCTTGCGTACTTCCGCGATTCGTACCACTTCCGCAACTACACGCTGCTGGAGTTGCCCCATCACGGCCCGCTGGCCGGCACGGCGGCCACCGAACGCGACTACGCAACCACCATCGCAAGAAACTTCCTCTATAGCTCGCTGATGCTCCTGCTGTGGGAGGCGCTGCAACAGTCGAGCGATGGGCAACTTGCTGCCATCGCCGCCCGCTCGGAAAAGGAAACCCGGTATCACGTGCGCCATGCACGCGACTGGCTGGTTCGCCTGGGAGACGGTACCGAAGACTCGCATGGCCGCATGCAGGCCGCGATGGACCACCTCATGCCCTACACGCAGGAGTTCTGGACACACTCGACCGCGGAGGCGCAGGCCGTCGCGTCCGGCGCAGGCATCGACACCCAAGTGCTGCGCGAAGCCTGGGACCGCGCGATCGACGACGCGTTCGCTGAAGCGACGCTGGACCGGCCGGCCTCCACCGGCCATGTGCCGCGCGGCAAGGAAGGCCTGCACTCGGAGCACTTGAGCTACATGCTTTCGGAAATGCAGGGGCTCGCGCGCCAGCATCCCGGGGCGACGTGGTGAGCACGCCCAGCCGCATGCAGCGCGCGTGGGAGGTGCTCGAGGCCATCCCCGATCCGGAGATCCCGGTCGTCTCGATCCGCGAACTGGGCATCCTGCGCGAGATCAACGAGAGCGATGGCGAACTGCAAATCGTGATCACGCCCACCTACAGCGGCTGCCCTGCGATGGGCCAGATCGAGGACGACGTGCGTTCCGCGCTTGCCGCGAACGATATCTGCGCCAATGTAGTGACGCGGTTGGCGCCGGCCTGGACCACCGACTGGATCACCCCGGAGGCGAAAGAGAAGTTGCGCAGCTTCGGGATTGCGCCGCCGCACGTGAGCGGCAATGTCGACGTGGTGCACTTCGCCAGGAGCAGCCGCAGTGCTGCCGACGTCGCATGCCCGCACTGCCATTCGGCCAACACCACTGAAACCTCGCACTTCAGCTCCACGGCCTGCAAGGCACTCTACAAGTGCCTGGACTGCCTGGAACCCTTCGACTATTTCAAGCCTTACTGAGCGGCCATGGCACTTCATTTCCATCCCCTCGCAGTCAAGCGCGTCACGCCCGATGCCGCCGGCTCCGCCGCCATCACCTTCCAGGTGCCGCCGGACCAGGTGGCGGGTTTCGACTTCCGCCCCGGCCAGTTCCTCACGCTGCGCACGACGCTGGAAGGTGCGGAGGTGCGGCGCAACTACTCCATCTGCAGTTCGCACCAGCGTTACCTCGCCTCCGGCGAGATCGACGTCGGCATCAAGCCGGTCGAGGGTGGCCTGTTCTCACGCTGGGCGGTGCAAGCCCTGCAACCCGGCAGCGTGGTGGACGTGATGCCGCCCGATGGCCGCTTCAGCCCGCGCATCGAAGGTGCGCGGCATCGCGTGGGGTTCGCGGCCGGCTCGGGCATCACACCCATCCTGTCGATCATTGCCACCACGCTGGCCGGTGAGCCCGGCTCCAGCTTCACACTGGTCTATTGCAACCAGCGCGGCAACACCATCATGTTCAACGAGGCACTGCAGGACCTGAAGGACCGCTATCCGGCGCGCCTGACGCTCATCCACCTGCTGTCGCGCCAGCCGCAGGAAGTGGCCCTGTTGCATGGCCGCCTTGATGAGGCGAAGGTCACCGAACTGTTGGGAACGCTGGTCCCGGCAACCGGCATCGACGAAGCATTCATCTGCGGGCCGGAGGCGATGATCGAAGGGACGGAGCGCGCGCTCAAGTCGGCCGGCGTGACGCCGGATCGCATCCATGCCGAGCGATTTGTATCGCCGGGCGGGTCCGCACCCGCACCGAAGAAGGCTGCGCCGGTAGCGCGCGCGGCGAGCATCGACCACGCACACCAGCTCGACGTCGTACTCGACGGAAAGACCCATCACCTGGCCATGGGCCCGCAAGACCGGGTTCTGGATGCCGCGCTGGACTCGGGCCTCGACCTGCCTTACTCGTGCAAGGGAGGTGTGTGCTGCACCTGCCGCGCGCGCGTGCTCGAAGGCAAGGTCGAGATGGAAAAGAACTTCACGCTCGAACAATGGGAGATCGACCGCGGCTTCGTGCTGACCTGCCAGTCGCGCCCGCTCACCCCCAAGGTCGTCGTCAGCTACGACGAGCGCTGAGCGCTTCCTGCCAGCCGAGGCGCTTGCAGATCTCCACCGTCGCGGCGGACTGGTTCATCGTGTAGAAATGAATGCCCGGCGCGCCGCCGGCGTGCAGCTGCTCACACAATTGCGTCACCACATCCAGCCCGAAGGACTTGATCGAGGCCGTGTCGTCACCGAAGCTTTGCAGCCGCAGGCGAATCCAGCGCGGGATTTCGGCGCCGCATGCATCCGAAAAACGCATCAGCTGCGTCGAGCTGGTGATCGGCATGACGCCAGGCACGACCGGCACCTGCAGACCCAAACGGTCCGTTTGCTCGACGAAGTGGAAGTACGAGTCGGCGTTATAGAAGTACTGCGTGATCGCCGCATCGGCGCCGGCGTTCACCTTGGCTGCGTACGCCTGCAAGTCGGTTTCAGGTGACTTCGCTTGCGGATGCACCTCGGGGTAGCAGGCCACTTCAATGCGGAAGTCGTTTCCCGTCTCCGCACGGATGAAAGCCACCAGGTCGCTCGCGTACTGGAACTCGCCGCCCGTTCCATAGCCGCTGGGCAGGTCACCGCGCAGGGCCACCAGCCGCTTCACGCCCATGCCGCGCAGGATGCCCAACTGCTCACGGACCTTGTCGCGCGTCGCGCCAATGCACGAGAAGTGCGAAGCAGCGTCGACACCCTCGGCGAGGATTTCTCCTACGGTACCGAAAGTGCCTTCCTGCGTCGAGCCGCCCGCCCCATAGGTCACCGAGCAGAATTCGGGCTTGAGCGCGTAAAGCGCCTGCCTTGCCACGCGCAGCTTCGCCGCGCCTTCAGGCGTTTTCGGCGGGAAGAATTCAAAACTGACCGGAAGTCCCATCACTCCCCCTCGCTATCTGCTCGCGTAAACAAAGAATTCGCGGTTGCCGTCGCCACCGGTAACCGGGCTGTCGTACCAGCCCTTCACCTTCAGGCCCAGCTCTGCGCAGCAATCGCGGATGCGCTTCTCAACCACCGCGTAGAACGATTGATCGGTCACCACGCCGCGCTTGCCAACCTGCCCGGGCTGCAACTCGAACTGCGGCTTGACCAGCATCAGCATCACACCTTCGTTGGCCAGGAGCGGCACCAGCGCCGGCAGCACCAGCGTCAGCGAGATGAAGGACAGGTCCGCCGTCACGAAATCGAACTCGTCGCCGACCGCTTCCGCGTCCAGTTCACGCGCGTTGACCTTCTCGAACACCGTCACCCGCTCGTCACTGCGAATCTTGTCGTGCAACTGGTCACTGCCCACATCGATGCCGGTGACTTCGGTAGCGCCAAGCTGCAAGAGGCAATCGGTGAAGCCGCCGGTGGATTGCCCCACGTCGAGACAACGCTTGCCGGCGACATCAATGCCGGCGGCCTTCAGTGCGCCTTCCAGCTTGAGGCCGCCGCGCGACACGTAGCGTGCCTCGGCCAGGTCCAGCAACTCGACCTCGACATCCAGCGGAACGTCGTCGCCATTCTTGGCGACCGTCTTCCACACGCCATGGTCCAGCCAGCGGACGCCGGCCGCTATCAGGCGCTGCGCCTGCGAGCGCGAACTTGCCAGGCCGCGCTCGACGAGTAGCTGGTCGACGCGCACCTCAATACCGGTAGCTGTCGGGCTTGTACGGGCCGCTCTTGCTCACGCCAATGTAGGCGGCCTGGGCGTCCGTCAGTTCCGTCAGCTGCGCGTTCAGCTTGGACAGCTGCAGGCGTGCAACCTTTTCGTCCAGGTGCTTCGGCAGCACATAGACCTTGCCGGCCTGGTAGGCGTCCGGCTTGGTGAACAGTTCGATCTGCGCGATGGTCTGGTTCGCGAACGACGACGACATCACGTAGCTGGGGTGGCCCGTGCCGCAGCCCAGGTTCACCAGCCGGCCCTTGGCCAGCAGGATGATGCGCTTGCCGTCCGGGAAGATCACGTGGTCCACCTGCGGCTTGATCTCTTCCCACTCACAGTTCTTTTCCAGCGCCGCGACGTCGATCTCGTTGTCGAAGTGGCCGATGTTGCAGACAATCGCCTGGTCCTTCATCTTCGCCATGTGGGCGTGCGTGATCACGTCCTTGTTGCCGGTGGCCGTGACGAAGATGTCGGCCTTGTCGGCGGCGTAGTCCATGGTGACGACGCGGTAGCCTTCCATCGCGGCCTGTAGCGCGCAGATGGGGTCGATCTCGGTGATCCACACCTGGGCGGAAAGGGCGCGGAGCGCCTGGGCCGACCCCTT
>DATHWV010000085.1:0-16243 GCA_035460205.1 Ramlibacter sp. | reverse complement strand
CAACGAAAAAACGCCCCGATGGGGCGTTTTTGATTTTTGGCGGAAACGGAGGGATTCGAACCCTCGATGAGGCTCTACACCCCATACTCCCTTAGCAGGGGAGCACCTTCGGCCACTCGGTCACGTTTCCTGGCAGGCGTAATTATGCCCGAAAGGTGTGTCCCCGCCTGCGCGGGGACGGCGGAGCCCGCAGCCCAGCTGCTTTACGCCGCCGGCTGGTCCAGGTCGAAAGCGCGGTGCAGGGCGCGGACGGCCAGTTCCATGTACTTCTCGTCGATCACCACCGAAGTCTTGATCTCGCTGGTGGAGATCATCTGGATGTTGATGCCCTCCTCGGCCAGCGCGCGGAACATCTTGCTGGCGATGCCCACGTGGCTGCGCATGCCGATGCCGACGATGCTCACCTTGCAGATGCGCGTGTCGCCTTCGAGGTGGTCGGTGCCCAGCGCCGGCAGCACCTTGGCCTTGAGCAGGTCGATCGTGCGCGCGTAATCGTTGCGGTGCACGGTGAAGCTGAAGTCGGTCTTGCCGTCCTTGGAGATGTTCTGGATGATCACGTCGACTTCGATGTTCGCATCGGCGACGGCGCCCAGGATGTTGTAGGCGATGCCGGGCTTGTCCGGCACGCTCAGGATGGAAATCTTGGCCTCGTCACGGTTGAATGCGATGCCGGAAACGACAGCTTGTTCCATTTGTACGTCTTCCTCAAAAGTGATCAAGGTGCCCGACTTGGCTTCCTCGTCGATGGCGATGTCCCAGGGCGTGAAGCTGGAGAGCACGCGCAGGGGCACCTGGTACTTGCCGGCGAACTCCACCGAGCGGATCTGCAGGACCTTGGAGCCCATCGAGGCCATCTCCAGCATTTCCTCGAAACTCACCGTGTGCAGGCGGCGCGCCTCGGGCACCACGCGCGGGTCGGTCGTGTACACGCCATCCACGTCGGTGTAGATCAGGCATTCCTGCGCCTTCATCGCGGCGGCCACCGCAACGGCGGAGGTGTCGCTGCCGCCGCGGCCCAGCGTCGTGATGTGGCCGTGGTCGTCCACGCCCTGGAAGCCCGTGATGATCACGACCTTGCCGGCGGCGAGGTCGGCGCGCACCTTCTTGTCGTCGATCGACTCGATGCGGGCCTTGGTGTAGGCGCTGTTGGTCTTGATTGCGACCTGCCAGCCGGCGTAGCTCACTGCCTCGAGGCCTTCGGCCTGCAGCGCGATCGCCAGCAATGCCGACGATGCCTGTTCGCCGGTCGAAGCCAGCATGTCGAGTTCGCGAAAGAGCGCGTCGTTCTGCTGCGCAGGCGAAAGCTCTTTCGCCAGGCCCAGCAGGCGGTTGGTTTCGCCACTCATGGCGCTGGGCACCACCACCATCTGGTGGCCGGCGCGGTGCCACTTGGCCACGCGCTTGGCCACGTTGCGGATGCGCTCGGTCGAGCCCATCGACGTGCCGCCGTATTTGTGAACGATCAATGCCATCGGAAGGGAAGGAAAAGATGAGTGCGGCAGTAGCAGCAGGACGCTAGTTGCGGGCCGCGCCGCGGGGAACCTCGGGATTATACCTAGGGCCCGGGATGATCCCGGAAGGCGAGGCTGGGCCCGTCGCGCACGACAAAGCCGTCTCCCACCTTGATGCGGATGTCGTGTCCGCGCGTGGTGCAGGCGGCGACCTGGTCGAGCAATTCCTCCAGCTGCGCAGCACTGGCGCCCACCTGGTGGGCGGTCCGCAGCCAATGGCGCAACAAGTTGGCCTGGCGCTCGCGGTCCAGTTTCCGCAAGGGCTCGATGCCCGGTGGGTTGCCTGTGCGGCCCATGTCTTCCTGCGCCAGCGCCGCCAGCAGCCGCTGGCCCTGCGCGGCATGCCGCGCCGACCGCGCGAAGGTCTCGCGGAACTGCGGAAATGCCGCTTCCAGTGCGGGCAGCAAGTCGCGCCGGATACGGTTGCGCGTGAGCGCCGTGTTGGTATTGGTCGGGTCTTCCACGAAAGTTGCGCCCTTTCCCGCGACCCACTCGCGGATCGCGGCGCCACTCACGCCCAGCAAGGGACGGTCGAAGCGCATGCCGTGGCGTTCGAAACTCGCCGGCATGGCGGCCAGGCCGGGCAGGCCTGCGCCGCGGCTCAATGCGAGCAACATGGTTTCAACCTGGTCGTCCGCATGCTGCGCCAGCAGCACCGACCGCGCGCCACTCTTCGCGGCAGCCTGCGCCAGTGCGGAGTAGCGCGCCTTGCGTGCCGCGTCCTCGGGACTTTCCCCGGGCTCGTTGCGCGCGTCGACGTGCACGATTTCCAGCGGCACTCCCAGCGACTCGCAGGTACGCGCGCAATGCGCCGCGAAGTGGTCCGCGGCGGCCTGCAGCCCATGGTGGACATGGATCGCGCGCACCTGCCCCGGCCAGGCCGCCGCAGCCGAAAGCAAGAGCGCCGTGGAGTCCGCGCCGCCGCTGAAAGCCACGGCAGCCGGCAACGCCGGCTGCCACGTCGGCATGAGTCCTGCATGGTGCATGGCCGATTATCGGATCAGGCGTAACGGTCGTCGAAGTACACACTAACCCCAAGGCAAACGCGCCCCCGGCTCCCCTAAAATCCACGCGTATCAAGAGGTAACGCATGCAGACGCATCGAATCGGCGCGACGGCCCACAAGGCCCGCAGCGCCTGGGTCCTGATAACAGGGCTCGTTTTATCGGCAGGAATGGTTCCAGCTTCAGCCCAGACGGCGGCGCCCCCGGCGACCGGCGCCGGGGCCGCACCGAGCGAGGCGCTCCAGCGCCAGGCTCTCAGCCCCTACCGTTTCATTCTCCAGAACGCCAATGCGCCGGCGCGCAAGCCCACGCCCGCGCCTGCGCCTGCGGCGGCAGCGCCCGCACCAGCGCCGGAAACCAGGCGGCCCGCCGCGGTGGAACAGGCCGCCGTGCAGCCGTCGCGGTCCGCACCGGCACAGGCCGCGCCCGCACCGCTGGCCCCGCCAGTGGCCGCACTCACGCCGCCGCCCCCGGAGCCAGCCGTCATCGCCGCAGTGCGCCGGGAAATCATCCCGGTGCGGACCGACGAGCCGAAGCTGTCCGCCGTGCTGCTGCGCGAGCGGCCGTCAGGTGTCGTGAAGGTGCAGTTCGACGTCAACCCGGACGGTTCAACTGGCGCGGTGAAAGTGCTGTCCACCACCAACCGCGCGCTCAATCGCCCGTCGGTGGATGCGGTGTCGGGATGGAAATTCCAGCCGGTCGACGAAGTGCTGACCGTCGAAACCGAACTGGCCTACAAGTACGACTGACTTGCCGGCCCGCGAGCTAGCGGGCCTCGGCCTTCGTGTCGCTGAAGCGCCCGTAGCTTTGCAGCCGCTCATAGCGGCGGTCCAGCAGCTCCTTGACCTTCAGGTCGCTGACCTGGCGCCACGCGTCGTTCAGCGCACGCTTGAGGAAAGCGGCCATCTGCTTGGTATCGCGGTGCGAGCCACCCACGGGCTCGTTGACGATCTTGTCGATCAGGCCCAGCGCCTTCAGGCGGTGCGCGGTGATGCCCATGGCATCGGCCGCATCCTGTGCTTTCTCTGAAGTCTTCCAGAGAATCGACGCGCAGCCCTCGGGGCTGATCACCGAGTAGATCGAGTACTGGAGCATCAGCACCTGGTCGGCCACCGAAATGGCCAGCGCCCCGCCTGAGCCGCCCTCGCCGATCACCGTGGTGATGATGGGCACCTCAAGCTGCGCCATCTCGAAGATGTTGCGGCCGATGGCCTCGGACTGGCCGCGCTCCTCGGCGTCGATGCCGGGGTAAGCGCCAGGCGTGTCCACGAAGGTGAAAACCGGCAGGCGGAATTTCTCAGCCGTCTTCATCAGGCGCAGGGCCTTGCGGTAGCCCTCGGGCCGGCTCATGCCGAAGTTGCGCAGGCCGCGCTCCTTGGTGTCGCGCCCTTTCTGGTGGCCCAGCACCATGCAGGCGTTGCCGTTGAAGCGCGCGAGGCCGCCGACGATGGACAGGTCGTCCGCGAAATGGCGGTCGCCGTGCAGCTCGATGAAATCCGTGAAGATTTCGTTCACGTAATCCAGCGTGTAGGGCCGCTCGGGATGGCGGGCGATCTTGGTGATCTGCCAGGGCGACAGGTCGCTGTAGATGTCCTTGGTGAGCTGCTGGCTTTTCTTGCTCAGCTGGTCGATCTCTTCGGAGATGTCGACGGCCGATTCCGTCTGGACATAGCGCAGCTCTTCGATCTTGCCTTCGAGCTCCGCAATCGGCTGCTCGAAGTCCAGGAATGTCTTCTTTGCCAAGGTTTTCTCCTTGTCTCTTTTTCTCGGCCCGGCTGCCTCGCCTAGTACTCTACGGGCAGGGGGTCCAACGAGCGCCAAATATACCAAGTTGCAACACTGCAATACGGCGCCCAGGCGGCAGCCACTTCCCGGGCATCGCTGCGGCTGACCGGATCGCCCGAAAAATAGTTGCGGCTGATGCCGTTGATGAGGCCGATATCGTCCAGCGGCAGCACGTTCGGACGCATCAGGTGGAAGATCAGGAACATCTCGGCGGTCCAGCGGCCGATGCCGCGGATGCCCACCAGTTCGGTAATGATCTCGTCGTCCGTCATGTCGGGCCACGCATTGGCGTGGATGGCACCGGAGTCGAAGTGCAGCGCCAGGTCGACCAGGTACTCGATCTTGCGTGCCGACAGGCCGGCCGCCTGCATGTCGTCGACCTTCAGCTTGAGCACGTTACCCGCGCTCATGCGACGCGGCAACTTCGCAAAGCGGTCCCAGACGGTTTGCGCCGCCTTCACCGAGATCTGCTGGCCCACGATGCTGCGTGCCAGCGTGGTGAAGGCGTCGCCGCGCGACTGCAGGCAGGCATCGCCGAACTGCGGGATCAGGCGCTTCATCACCCGGTCCTTGCGGGCCAGGTGGCGGCATGCCTCCTCCCAGTATTCGGGCGTGGCCAGCACGACGTCGTCCGGGTAGGCGCTCAAGAGGCCGACTCCCAGGTCGTGCCGGTGGGCGAATCCTTGAGCACCACGCCTTGCGCGAGCAGGTCGTCGCGGATGCGGTCGGCTTCGGCGAAGTTCCTCGCCTTCTTGGCCGAGGCGCGCTGCTCTATCAACGAACCGATGGTGGCTTCATCCAGTTGGGTTCCCGCGCGCAGGAAAGCGCGCGGCTCGCCTTGCAGGATGCCGAGGCAGCCGCCCAGGGCCTTCAGCAGGCCAGCAAGCTCCGCCGAGCGCGTGCGGTTGACTTCAGCTGCCAGGTCGAACAGCACGGCCATCGCTTCGGGCGTGGCGAAATCGTTGTCCATCGCGGCCTTGAAGCGGGCCGCGAACGGCTGGGCCCAGTCGATCGCAATGGAAGCGGGTGCGACCAGGTCCAGCGCCGTGTACAGGCGCCGCAGCGCACCGCGCGCGTCTTCCAGGTGCACGTCGCTGTAGCCGATCGGGCTGCGGTAATGCGCGCGAACCATGAAAAAGCGCACGGTCTCCGCGTCGAACTTCGCCAGCACATCGCGGATGGTGAAGAAATTGCCCAGCGACTTGGACATCTTCTCGTTGTCGATGTTCAGGAAGCCGTTGTGCATCCACACGGTCGACAGCGGCTTGCCGAATGCGCCCTCGCTCTGCGCGATCTCGTTTTCGTGGTGGGGGAACTGCAGGTCCGCACCGCCGCCATGGATGTCGAAAGATTCGCCGAGCAGCGAGCACGCCATCGCCGAGCACTCGATGTGCCAGCCAGGCCGGCCCTTGCCATACGCGCTGTCCCATTGGGCATCGGCCGGCTCGGTGGGCTTCGCCGCTTTCCACAGGACGAAATCGAGCGGGTCTTCCTTGCCTTCCAGCACGGCCACGCGCTCGCCGGCATGCAGCTCGTCGAGCGACTTGCCCGACAGCTTGCCGTAGCCGGGGAACCTCCGGACGGCGTAGTTCACGTCGCCGCCCTCGGCGCGGTAGGCCAGGCCCTTGCCTTCCAGCGTCTTCACGATGTCCAGCATCTGCGGCACATAGTCAGTGGCGCGCGGCTCGTGGGTGGGCCGCTCGATGCCCAGCGCATCGAAGTCGCGATGCATCTCGGCGATCATGCGGTCCGTCAGGCCACGCACCGTCTCGCCGTTCTCGACGGCGCGGCGGATGATCTTGTCCTCGATGTCGGTGATGTTGCGCACGAAGGTGAGCTTGTAGCCGCTCGCCTTGATCCAGCGCTGCGCGATGTCGAACGCAATGTTGCAACGCGCATGGCCGATGTGGCACAAGTCGTACACGGTGATGCCGCACAGGTACATGCGGACGTGGCCGGGCTCCAGCGGGGAAAAATCTTCCAGGGCACGCGACAGCGTGTTGTAGATGCGCAAGCTCATGGATGGTGGGGGTTGGGTACTTGCAGGCACCGCGCGTGCGGGGCCGGCAGCTACAATCCAGCGCAGTATATAGCCCCCCGCGTGCCGCTGACACACGCTCAGAGCCACTCCGCAAACCATGCCATCCATCCGCCCAATCGTGCCTGCCGTCGTGCGCCTGCTTGTGCTGGGCGCCATGCTGTGCATGCCCCATTTCGCCTTGGCGGATGACTACGCGGACGTGAAGCAGCTGATGCGTTCGGGCCAGCTGGCCGAGGCGCTGGCGCGCGCCGACCAGTACCTCCTGACCAAGCCGCGTGACCCCCAGATGCGCTTCCTCAAGGGCGTCGCGCAGACCGAGTCGGGCCGCAGCGCGGACGCCATCGCCACTTTCACGCAGCTCACCCAGGAGTACCCCGAGCTGCCCGAGCCCTACAACAACCTTGCGGTGCTCCACGCCGCGCAAGGCGAGTACGAGAAGGCGCGCGCCGCGCTGGAGCTGGCCGTGCGCACGAACCCGCGTTACGCCACCGCGCATGAAAACCTCGGCGACGTGTACGCCAGGCTGGCGGGCGAGTCGTACGGCCGCGCACAGCAGATCGAACCCACGAACGCCGGCGTGCGGCCCAAGCTCGCGCTCATCAGGCAATTGTTTTCCAAGGAGTAGTTGAACAATGACAGTCATGAACCGCCGCTTCGCGGCCCTTACGCTCGCGCTGGCCGGCGCCCTCTTTGGCGGCGCTGCCGTGGCCAACGAAGCCCCCAAGGTGAAGTTCACGACCTCGGCCGGCGAGTTCGTCGTCGAGGTCTACCCCGACAAGGCCCCCAAGACCGTCGAAAACTTCCTGCAGTACGTGAACGCCAAGCACTACAACGGCACGATCTTCCATCGGGTCATCGAGAATTTCATGATCCAGGGCGGCGGCTATGACGCCAACTACGCCGAACGCATCACGCGCCCCCCGGTCCAGCATGAGGGACAGGAAGCGCTCGCCAAGGGCGGCCCGCGCAACCTGACGGGCACCATCGCGATGGCGCGCACCGGCGACCCGCACTCGGCCACCGGGCAGTTCTTCATCAACGTGAAGGACAACCCTTCGCTCGACCCCGTGGTCATCCCGCCCGGCGACCCCGTACCGAAGTTCGAGCACCGCGGCCGCGTCTATGAGAACGTCCCGCGCGCACAGCTGGCGAATTCACCGCAGCTGTTCGGCTACACCGTGTTCGGCCGCGTGGTCAGCGGCATGGACGTGGTCAACAAGATCAGGGCCACCCCCACCGGCCCGGCCGGCCCCTTCGCAAGCGACGTGCCGCGCACGCCCGTGGTCATCACCTCGGCCGCGGTGGTCAAGTAAACAGGAGCAATCATGAGCAACCCCAAAGTCGAACTGCACATCGCCAACTACGGCGTCATCACCCTTGAACTCGACGAAGCCAAGGCCCCCAAGACGGTGGCCAACTTCCTGTCGTACGTGAAGAAGGGCCATTACGACCGCACCATCTTCCATCGCGTCATCCCGGGTTTCATGATCCAGGGCGGCGGCTTCGAGCCGGGCATGAGCCAGAAGCCCACCGACGCACCGGTCGAGAACGAAGCCAACAACGGCCTCAAGAACGACAAGTACACCGTGGCCATGGCGCGCACGCAGGCGCCGCATTCGGCCAGCGCGCAGTTCTTCATCAACGGCGCCAAGAACGACTTCCTCAACCACACCGCACCCAGCATGCAAGGCTGGGGCTATGCCGTGTTCGGCAAGGTGGTGGCCGGCACCGAAGTCGTCGACAAGATCTCCGGCGTGAAGACCGGCAACAAGGGCGGCCATGGCGATGTACCGAACGAGGACGTCGTGATCGAGAAAGCCGTCGCCGTCTGACGCGTTCCCCGTGACCGCCACACCGGCCGTGCCCCACTTCACGGAGCTGCAGGCTCCGCTGTCGTGGCGCACGGCCGATTTCATCTCCGACCTGCACCTTGAGGCGGGCGAGCCGGAAACCTTCGAGGCGTGGCGGCGCTACATGGCCGCCACGCCGGCCGATGCGGTCTTCATCCTCGGCGACCTGTTCGAAGTGTGGGTCGGCGACGATGCCGCCGCGGCGCCCGGTTTCGCGTCCGACTGCGCGGCCGTCTTGAAGGCGGCGGCGGCCGTAAGGCCCGTCTTCTTCATGCACGGCAACCGTGACTTCCTGGTTGGCGACGGTTTTTTGCGCAGCTGCAACGTCACGCTCCTGCCCGACCCTACGGTGTTCGGCTTCGCCGGCCGGCGGTGGCTCTTGACCCATGGCGACGCGCTGTGCCTGGCCGATACCGACTACATGAAGTTCCGTGACCTTGTGCGCTCACCCGGCTGGCAACGTGACTTCCTCGCGCAGCCGCTGGCACAACGACAGGCGATCGCGCGCGAAATCCGCGGCGAAAGCGAATCGCGCAAGCGCAAGGCGACGGTGTACGCCGATGTCGACGAAGCTTTTGCGCTCGCCTGGCTCGAAGCGGCCGATGCGCAGGCCATGATCCACGGCCATACGCACAAGCCCGCCGACCATGCACTTGGGCAAGGCGGGCGCACGGTGCTCAGCGACTGGGACGCCGCGGCGCACCCTCCCCGGCTGGAAGCCTTGCGCCTGACCGCGGCCGGGGCGCAACGCATCGCGCTGGCCTGATGTTCGGCTGGCTGCGACGCCGGCAGGCAACGCCGGAAATTCCCCAGCCCCTCTGGCAGCAAGTGCTGGGCCGCCATGCCTTCCTGGCCGAACGCGGTGCGGCCGAACAGCGCAAGCTGCGTGACCTGGCCGCGCGCTTCCTCGCGAGCAAGGAATTCCACGGCGCCAACGGCCTGGTGATCACGGATGAAATTGCGCTGGCCATTGCGGTTCAAGCCGTGCTGCCGGTGCTGAACCTGGGCCTGTCCTGGTACGACGACTTCGTCGGCATCGTGGTGCACCCCGACGAGGTGGTCGCGCAACGGGTCGTCACCGATGAGGACGGGGTGGTCCACCAGTACGACGAGGTGCTGGCGGGCGAAGCGATGGAAGGCGGTCCGGTGATGCTCAGCTGGCGTGACGTCGAGGATGCCGGCAACAGTGCCGATGCCGGCTACAACGTGGTCGTCCACGAGTTCATCCACAAGATCGACATGCGCGACGGCGAGCCCGACGGCTGCCCGCCGCTGCCCTCGCGCGCCTTGCGCAAGGCCTGGCTTGCCGTGTTGCAGGCCGAGTACGAGGCCTTTTGCGAAAAGGTGACCATCGCCGAGCGTTTCGGCGGTGAGCCCACCTGGCTGGACCCGTATGGCGCCACCGCGATCGACGAATTCTTCGCCGTCGCGTGTGAAGCCTACTTCGTCAATCGCACGCGCTTTTCCGCCGAGTTCGCGCCGCTGCTGTCCTTGTTCGACAGCTTCTTCGGCGCACCCGCGGTCAGCGGCGCAGCAGCGTCTTGAGGACCGACTGCAGCCGGCGCCCCGCGCCCGGCTCGTAAGCGCTCGCGAGGACGCGAGCGGCATCCTGGCCCCAGGTCTGCGCCGGCGACGGATCGTTGCGACGGGTCAGCAACTGCAATTGCAGCATGCGGCGGGCACTGAGGTGCTCGGCCGGTGTCGGTGCCTCGGCGGCGATCTCCAGGCGCAGCAACGCCTCGGCGGCGTCACCCGAAGGCGCCGTGCCGACGGCCTGCACCCAACTGCCGCGCACCGCGGGTGACACGGCCTTGCCGAGCTCCTGCACGCTGGGCACCTGCTCGCCAGTGCGCTGTTCCCATGCGGTCATGAGTTGCGTCAACGCCTCGCCGTGGGCCTGCGCTGCAAGCTTCTTCAGTGCCGATTGCGCGTTCTCCAGCGCCTCGCGCTGCGCGCGGAACGCGGCATCGCCCAGGCGCGGACCCCGGTCATCCATCGCGGGCCGGTCACCGAAGCGGCCACCGCCGAATCGCCCATCGCCGCGCGCGTCGCGCGGGGCACGGTCGTCGCGACGGGGCTCGAACTTGTTCACGGGCGCGGCACCCTTGCGGTCGCCGAACTTGCCGCCACGCCCCGCGGGCGCCGGCTCGGCCTTCTTCATGCCGGGCCGGTCGTCGCCACGCATGGCGACCACGGGCCTGGGCGGCTTGGGGGCTGCGGTGGGCGCAGGCGCAGCCTCGGTCTCGGCAGCAGGCTCGCCTTCAGTGGCTTCGGCTTCCGGTGCCGGGGCAGCCGCAGTCTCGGCGTCGCCGGTGTCGGCCGCAGGGGCTTCGGCAGCAGGGGCTTCGGCAGCAGGCGCAACGAGCTTCGGCCCGGCAGCCACCACCGCGGCCGCGGCTTGGGCCTGACCGTGCAACGCCGCGTCGAGCGCGGCCATCGCGACCTTGATCTTCTGCGCGTCGCCCGTCCGGTTCGCGGCTTCCAGGGCCTTGGACGCATCCAGCACGACCCGGTCGCGGTCGCTCAGCGCGGCTGCGGCCTTGTTGCGTTCTTCGTCCTTGCGGTTGAATGCCTCATCGATCGGCTTGCGGAACGCGTCCCACAGTTTTTGTTCATGCTTGCGGTCCAGGGGAATCGATTGCGCCTCGGCCTGCCAGCGCTGCTGCAGCGAGCGCACGGCATCGACCCGCAGCATGGGCGCGGCGCCCAGCGCCTTGGCGTCGTCAATCATCGCGTGGCGCCGTTCCAGGCTCTGCTTTTGCATGGCCTCCAGCGGCGCCGCGGCTGCCTGGATTGCTTCCTTCCATTGCGGCTGCATCTCGGCGAACGCCTTCTCGCTCAGGTGCCCGGCTTCGCGCCAACGGCTTTCGAACTGGTGAAGGATCCGGTTGAAACCCTTCCAGTCGTCGTCCAGTGCCGTGCGGTTGGCCGCGCCCCATGCCTTGACCTCTTCGATCAGGGCCACGCGCTGCGCCTTGTGCTCGGCCGACTCGGCCTTCATCTTGTCCAGCCAGGCTTCGACCACCTTGTAGGCTTCGTTGCAGGCGTCGTCAAAGCGCTTCCACAGCGCATGATTGGGCACGCCGCCCTGGTCGGTCTGTTTCCACTGGTCGCGCAGTGCGCGCAACTGTTCCTGCATCTTGCGCCCGCCGAAGCGCGGCTTGCGCGCTGCCGGTGCAGCTTTGCGCGGCGCACGGGGCTTGCGCGCAACAACAGGTTCCGTGGTGGCCTCGGGTTCTGCGGGAGCCTCCACCGGTTCGGGTGCGGCAGCAGGCGTTTCGGGCGCCGCTGCGGCTGCTTCGGGCGCCGCAACCGGCGCGTCGGGCTCGGGCTGCTGCACCGGCACTGGCACGGGCTCGAACAGCGCCTCGGCCTTCGCCACCAGTTCCTGGCGCAGCTGGTCGGCGCGCCAGCGCTGCCAGCCTTCCAGCTCACCGGCAGCGGCCAGCGCCGCGTGGGCCTGGTTCTCAATCTTGTCGTCGACGAGCTTGCCGTGATCCTTCAGTGCATTGCGCAAAGCCGCGGCGGCGCCTGCGCTCGCCTTGCCGTGGCCCTGTGCAATCTCCTGCTCCAGCTTCGCAAGCACTTCGCGCACCGTCTCGTTGGCCCTGGCACGCAGTTCCGGGTCAACCTTCGGCCGCGCAGGCTTGGCCGCTGGCTCCACCGCCACGCCCCGCGAGGCGCGCAGTTCATCGGCCCAGACCGGCACGGGCGGCAGGGGCGCTGCCGGATCCTGCGCCGCGGCAACAGCCAACGTGAGCGCGCCCCGGAACGCATCCCACACCATCTGGAGTTGGGTGCGCGAGGCTTCCAGCAGAGGCGGGAACTTGGTGTCGACGCTGGACCAGTTCGGGTCCTGCGGCAAGGCCTCGGCCTGGACCTGCCAGGCCGGGACGTCGGACGCGAGCGATTCGGCGGCGGCCTGGGCGTCGCGCCAGGACTTGGTCGAGAGGACTTCGATGCGCTGGGCCAGCAGCACGGCGGCCTCACGCTGCACCTGTACCCGGTGCTGGAGGTCCTCGATGCCGCGGATGCGTTCGGCCACCTGCTGCTTCAGGCCGGCGAGCGGCTCGCGGCTGAGCGGCGCGCCGGCCTTGGCGGCGTCGCGTTGCCAGGCCATTGCATCGGCAATGTTCAATTTGGGCTGGGCCAGCAAGGCACCGGCCTTCTCCGCCCACTCGGCGGCGATGGCTTCCTGGCCGCGGCTGCGCTTGATCTCGTCGAGCTTCTCGCGCAGCAGCTTGGCGGCGCCCTTGTCGCGGCCGCTGAGTTCGCGGAAGACCTCCTGCATCTGCTCGAGCGCGGGCTCGGAGGCGAGCCATTCGCGCACGCGCGCGGCGCGTTCCCCGGACGTGGGCGCAGAGAAGGCGCCGCCGGTGAGCGTGTCGAGCGCCCGGGTGTCGGTAGGTTTCAAGGTAGCTTGGGTCACTGGTTTTCTGGGGGCTGTGGAACGAAAGCCCTCGCGAAGAGGGCAAACCGCTATTCTCGCCGCGAATCGGTGTCCGGCGTTGGCGCCGGTAACCGCGCGCAAAAGCGACCCCCAATGAGAAAGCCCGGACAGGTAGCAAAACCGCCTGCCGGGCTTGACGGCTGACTTAAAGTCTTTCGCCGCCTGGGTTCGCAAACAGGGAGTTCAACGTCCCCGGTTGCGCCGGAAGCAATGGATTGCTTCCAAGTGGGGCCGGGGCTACCGCGGAATGCGGCCCTACCGGCTGGTACCCGGAAATCCCGGGCCCTTCAAGTTAGGCGAGGGCCGGGGCCTTTTCAAGGACTCCTTTTCAATGGCGACTCGCCGCGTGATTGCGGATATTGCCTTGACAACGGGCGGGGCCGGGAGGCGGAATGGGCCGGCCGGCTGAAAGTTAGTGAACCCAGCCAAACGCTGTTACCTGACGACCCGGGTGAGGAGGCGATCCGGAGGCCCACAAATATCGCAATGCGAAATATCTGCTGCTGCCCCGGGCCTTGTCCCGACGGGTAATTCTGGACTTCTAGCCAGAAAAGGTTTCTGGCATTAGGTTGTTAGCTATCTATTTTGAAGCACTGCCGAGCCGGCCGGACCCCCTGTCAGGCCCGTCCGACAGGACGTGGCGGGGAAAACCGACAGGAAATAGTCCCGCATCTCGGTTAAATTGGTCTTTCAATATGTAAGTTTTGCATGAAAACACACATTGATATTCTTGACTCGTTATTTGGAGGCCGCCTAAAATTCGCCCGTCCCCTGGCAAAAGTACCAGGGACGTCCCGAATCCGCTGCCGAACCCGGCTAAGTCGAATCGTTGCGACGAACCCCCACGGGGCTCCCTGCAATTCGATGGCGTACCAATCCAAACGAGGAGCCTGAAGGTGTGATGCTGCCAAAGCAGCACCACGACGCAGGCCCGCGCGTAGAAAGGAAGTGCTATGACAGCGCTAGGAAACTTGACTCAGGGCCTGAGGACGTTCGCGTCCGATGTCGCCCAGGGGTTTTTTGAAATCACGCACAACGGCTTTGCCCTCGTCGGCCTGGCCACCGTGTTTTGCGCGATCACCCTCTCCGCCCGGCCCGACCTGCGTCAGGCCAGCGAAACGAAGCTGATGGGCTGGCTCCAGGCCCGGCAGGAAGCAGCCATGGGCATGCCCATGCAGCTGGACGCCATTGACCGCGCAACCGCGGCCAACCCCCAGGACCTGCCCAAGCAGCAGGCCGCCGTCGCGTACTGGTTGAGCAAGAAATACCGCGTCGCGCCTGAGCCGCTCAGCGCGCTGGTGGTCGCCGCCTATGAAATCGGCGAGACCAACAAGCTGGACCCGACCCTGATCCTGGCCATCATGGCCATCGAGTCGGGCTTCAACCCGTTCGCCCAGAGCCCGGTGGGCGCCCAGGGCCTGATGCAGGTCATGACCGGTGTCCACCAGGACAAGTACGAGAACTTCGGCGGCAAGCTGGCAGCGTTCGACCCGGTCACGAACCTGCGGGTGGGCGTGAAGGTGCTGCAGGAATGCATCCAGCGCGCCGGCTCGGTCCAGGCCGGCCTCAAGTTCTATGTGGGCGCCGCCAACATGGAAGACGACGGCGGCTACGCCGGCAAGGTGATGGCCGAACACGCCCGCCTGCGGCTGGTGGCCTCGGGCCGCGTCGTGCCCCTGCCGCAGCCCCCGGTCATCCGCACCGTGGTCCCGGTGGACCTGCAAGTGCCCCCCACCGAGGAAAAGGTCGCGACATTCTCTATGTCGTGACAAAAGGTCGCGACATTCTCCATGTCGTGACGCCCGGCGCGTCGCTCCGCTACACTAGCGGCGTACGCGACTGGCGATAGGCGCGGCGCCCCGCGGGGCGGCCGATGCTGACGTGGACACCAAGGCGGGCCGACCCGCACCAACCACTGGGAAGCGTACCGCCGGAGCACCAGGATGCCTGGGACCGGTGATCAGCCGTTCGCCTGGGCAGCCCTTGTTCCATGAACAGGGACCACCGTCTTAAGGACTGCCGCCACCATGTACGACCGCAATATCCTCGTCGAGCAAACCGACCCCGAGCTCTGGGCCGCCATCCGGTCCGAGAACCAGCGCCAGGAAGACCACATCGAGCTGATCGCCAGCGAAAACTACGCGTCGCCGGCCGTCATGGCCGCGCAGGGTACACAGCTCACCAACAAGTACGCCGAGGGCTACCCCGGCAAGCGCTACTACGGCGGCTGCGAATTCGTGGACATTGCCGAGCAGCTCGCGCTGTCGCGCATCAAGCAGATCTTCGGCGCCGAAGCGGCCAACGTGCAGCCCCATTCGGGCGCGCAGGCCAACGAAGCCGTGTTCCTCGCCTTCCTCAAGCCCGGCGACACCATCATGGGCATGAGCCTGGCCGAAGGCGGCCACCTCACGCACGGCATGGCGCTCAACATGAGCGGCAAGTGGTTCAACGTCGTCTCCTACGGCCTGAACGACAAGGAAGAGATCGACTATGACGCCATGGAGCGCAAGGCCATGGAGTCGCGCCCCAAGCTGATCATCGCAGGCGCTTCGGCCTATGCGCTGCGCATCGACTTCGAGCGCTTTGCCAAGGTGGCCAGGGCCGTGGGCGCGATCTTCATGGTGGACATGGCGCACTACGCCGGCCTGATCGCCGCGGGCGTCTACCCGAACCCGGTGCCCCATGCCGACGTCGTCACCTCGACCACCCACAAGAGCCTGCGCGGCCCGCGCGGCGGCTTCATCCTGATGAAGTCCGAGCACGAGAAGGCCATCAACAGCGCGATCTTCCCCGGCCTGCAGGGCGGCCCGCTGATGCACGTCATCGCCGCCAAGGCAGTCGCCTTCAAGGAAGCGCTGATGCCGGAGTTCAAGACCTACCAGCAGCAGGTGGCAAGGAACGCGCAGATCGTCGCCGAGACTTTGGTCCAGCGCGGCCTGCGCATCGTCAGTGGCCGCACCGAAAGCCACGTGATGCTGGTCGACCTGCGCGCCAAGGGCATCACCGGCAAGGAAGCCGAGGCGGTGCTGGGCGAGGCGCACATGACGATCAACAAGAACGCCATCCCGAACGACCCGGAAAAGCCGATGGTCACCAGCGGCATCCGCCTTGGCACGCCGGCGATGACGACGCGCGGCTTCGGCGTCGAAGAGGCGCGGCTCACTGCCAACCTGCTCGCCGACGTGCTCGAGAAGCCCCGCGACGCGGCCAACATCGCCGCGGTGCGCGAGAAGGTCAACGCTTTGACCCGCCGCTTTCCCGTCTACCAATGACGGCCCCCACGCTCCGCACTTCGTGCCGTCGCTGTCCCCCGAGGGAGCTCTCGCTGGCTTGGGGCGGCCCGGCGCTGCGCCCGGTCTGATATGAAGTGCCCCTTCTGCGGCAACGCCGAGACCCAGGTGGTCGAAACGCGCGTGGCCGAGGACGGGGACTTCATCCGGCGGCGCCGGCAGTGCGCCGACTGCGAGAAGCGCTTCACCACCTACGAGCGGCCCGACGTCAACTTCCCGGCCGTGGTCAAGAAGGACGGCCGGCGCATCGACTACGAACGGGCCAAGCTGCAGGCTTCCTTCAACCTGGCACTGCGCAAGCGCCCGGTGAGC
>DATHWV010000084.1:0-4309 GCA_035460205.1 Ramlibacter sp. | reverse complement strand
GCCATGTTGAGCTTGCCCGGCCGCGCCTTGGCGTACTTGACGAAGTCGGCCACCGTGTTGATGCCCATGCTGCGCGCCTTCTCGGTCTGCATCACCATCACGTTGGGCACGCCGGCCACCATGGTGATGGGCGCGAAATCCTTGATCGGGTCGTAAGGCAGCTTGTCGTAGAGCGCGCGGTTGATGCCGTGCGTGCCGACGGTCCCCATCAGCAGCGTGTAGCCGTCGGCCGGTGACTTGGCGACGATTTCCGCGCCCACGTTGCCGCCGGCACCGGCGCGGTTGTCCACGATGAATTGCTGGCCGAAGGCCTTGGACAATTCCGGCGCCATCGCACGCGCGAGGATGTCGGTGGTGCCGCCGGCCGCGAAGGGCACGACGATGCGCACCGGCTTGTTGGGCCAGCCGCTTTGCGCCGCGACAGGCAGGGCCGCGAGGCCGATGGCGGATGCGATGGCGCCGAGGACCAGGCGCCGTTGGGATGGGGAAGGATTGCGCACGGTGTCTCCTTAGGAATTCTGGATCGCGGCCAGCGCGTCGTTGCAACGCTGCCCCTCGGTGATGCCCAGGCCAGCAGCCAGTGCATTCGCCCGGCTGATGATGCCACCGTTCAGCGTGCTGTGTGCGTCACCTATGCGAGCGCTGTGGTGCGCAACGGTGCAGGCGGCCAGCCCCTGCGCCTGCAGCATGGCCAGTCCGGAAAAGCCCGCGTCGTCGAGGCCCCCGCCTGCATCGTTGAACACGCTGATCAGCGGCCGGGCGGCCAGCGCGAATCGCGCTGAGCTCATGCCGCCATGCGAGCCGCTGACGGCGATGCAGCCCGCGTCCTGCGGCCCCAGTTCGGTGATCGAGTCCACCACACGCAAAAAAGCCGCCCGATGGGCGGCTTTGGATGATTCGCCGCGAGGCTGCATCAGTCCGCGTAAACGCCCGCTGCCTTGATGATCGGGCTCCACTTGGCGATTTCGGCGGCCACGAACTTCTTGTGCTCGGCCGGTTCCATGCGCTTGTCGGCCACGACCACGGCGCCCAGGCCTTCCTGCTTCTTGATGAAGTCCGGGTCCTTCAGGGCAGCCTTCAGCGCGTCGTTGAGCTTCTTCTGCACGTCAGCCGGCGTGCCCTTGGGCGCGTACAGGCCGTGCCAGATGGTGACCTGGAAAGCCTTCAGGCCGGACTCCTGCAACGTGGGCAGGTCTTTCAGTGCAGGCGTCGTGAGGCGCTTGTCCGTGGTCACGGCGAAAGCCTTGACCTTCTTGGCTTCGATCTGGCTGGTCGTGTTGGTGGTCTGGTCGCACATGATGTCGATCTGGCCACCGATCAGGTCGGTCATGGCGGGCGCGGTGCCCTTGTACGGGACCGGGGTCATGTCGACCTTCAGCGCGTTCTGGAACAGCAGGCCGCACAGGTGCGAGGCCGAGCCCACGCCAGCGTTGCCCAGGTTGATCTTGCCTTTGTTCTGGTCGATCCAGCCGGCCAGTTCCTTGTAATTGTTGGCAGCGAGCGCGGGCTTGCCGATGATCGTCATGGGCACGTCGTTGATGGCGCCCAGGTATTCGAAGTCGCTCTCGACCTTGAACGGGATGTTGCGCACCAGCGTGGGCATGGTGGCCATGCCGATGTGGTGGACCAGCAGGGTGTAGCCGTCGTTGGTGGCCTTGGCCACCTTGTTGGCGCCGATGGAGCCGCCGGCGCCTGCCGCGTTGTCCACCACGATGCTGACGCCGCCCATGGGCTTGCGCATGGCTTCGGCCAGGTCGCGCGCGACGCGGTCGGTGGGGCCACCGGCCGCGAACGGCACGACGATGGTGATGACCTTGTCCTTGGCCGGGTAGTCGGCGGCCTGGGCGCCGCAGGCGACAGCCAGCACGGCCAGCGGGGCCAGGGTCTTGATGAGTTTGTTCATGGCGGGTGTCTCCTGTTGATGCCAACCCGCGCATGGTAGGCCTCCGCGAGGCGTCCCGCATGGCGGGAACTACGTAGCAGCCCGGCTATTTGTAGCTGCGGGCGTCCTCGATCACCTTGCCGTCGTTGGGCAGGCTGCCCGGCTCCAGCAACTGGACGTCGCCGCGCAGCTTGGTCACGTCACGGATGGCTTCGCCGATGCGGGCATCCAGCCCCTGCGGCGCGGAAGCCGCCTCGACCTTGAGGGTCATCACGTCGTTGGCCATTTCGCCGCTGACCACCAGCCGGGCCTTCAGCACCTCGGGGAAGCGCCGTGCGATGTCGGCCACCTGGGCCGGGTGCACGAACATGCCGCGGATCTTGGTGGTCTGGTCGGCGCGGCCCATCCAGCCCTTGATGCGCGTGTTGGTGCGGCCGGTCGGGCAGTTGCCGGGCAGCAGCGCCGACAGGTCGCCGGTGCCGAAACGGATGAGCGGGTAGCCCGGGTTGAGCGTGGTGACCACCAGCTCGCCCACTTCGCCGGGCGCCACCGGGTCGCCGGTACCCGGGCGCACGATCTCGACGATCACGCCTTCGTCCAGCACCATGCCCTGCAGCGCCGGCGTCTCGTAGGCGATCAGGCCCAGGTCGGCCGTGGCGTAGCACTGGTAAACGGCAATGCCCTGCTGCGCAAACCACTCGCGCAGGCTGGGTGGCAGTGCCTCGCCGCCGGTCATGGCCTTGCGCATGCTGGAAATGTCGGTGCCCAGTTCCTTCGCCTTTTCGACGAGGATGCGCAGGAAGCTGGGCGTGCCGGAGTACGCATCGGGCCGCAGCTCGGCGATGGCCTGCAGTTGCTGCTCGGTCTGGCCGACGCCGGCCGGGAACACGGTGCAGCCCACGGCATGCGCGCCCGATTCCATGATGAAGGCGCCGGGGGTCATGTGGTAGCTGAAGGCGTTGTGCACCAGGTCGCCGGAGCGAAAGCCCGCCGCGAACATCGCGCGCGCGGCGCGCCAGTAGTCGCGGCCTGTGCCTTCAGGTTCGTAGATGGGGCCGGGTGATGCATAGGCGCGCGGCATCTTGGGGCCGCGCACCAGCGCCGAGAAGCCGCCGAACGGGTCGCTCGCACGCTGCGCCTTCTGGCGCTCCAGCAGTTCGGACTTGCGCGTGACGGGCAGGCGCGCCAGGGCCTCACGCGAATTCACTGCCGCGGCGTCCACGCCGGCCAGGATGTCCTTGAATGCGCTGGCGTTCTGCTGCGCATGCGCCACCTGCTGCGGCAGTGCGGTCATCAGGTCGACCTCACGCTGCGCGCTCTCGCGCGTTTCCAGCGCGTCGTAATACTCGTTCACTTCGTTCTCTCCCTTAGGCCAGCCAACGTTTACGGCGCTTGTAGCTCTTCACGTCGCGGAAACTCTTTCGCTCGCCGCCGCCCACGCCGAGGTAGAACTCCTTGACGTCTTCGTTGCTGGCCAGCTCGGCGGCGGGTCCGTCCATCACGACCCGGCCGCTCTCCATGATGTAGCCGTAGTCCGAATACTTCAGCGCCATGTTGGTGTTCTGCTCGGCCAGCAGGAACGTGACGCGCTCCTTGGTGTTGAGGTCCTTCACGATCTCGAACACTTCCTGCACGATCTGCGGCGCCAGGCCCATGGAGGGCTCGTCCAGCAGCACCATGCTCGGGTTGGCCATCAGCGCGCGGCCGATCGCGCACATCTGCTGCTCGCCGCCCGAGGTGTAGGCGGCTTGGGAAGTCCGGCGCGTCTTCAGGCGCGGGAAGTAGGTGTAGACCTTCTCGAGGTTGGCTTCGACTTCGCCCTTGCTCTTGCGCGTGTACGCGCCCGTGAGCAGGTTTTCCTCGATGGTGAGGTGGGCGAAGCAGTGGCGGCCCTCCATCACCTGCACCACGCCGCGCTGCACCAGGTCGGCCGGCGTGAGGTTCTCGATGCGCTCGCCGCGCAGCTCGATGGAGCCCTTGGTCACTGCGCCGCGCTCGCCCTTGAGCAGGTTGGAGACGGCGCGCAGCGTGGTGGTCTTGCCCGCGCCATTGCCGCCGAGGATGGCCACGATGCCGCCTTCGGGCACCTGCAGCGACACGCCCTTGAGCACCAGGATCACGTGGTTGTAGATGACCTCGATGCCGTTGACGTTGAGAACGATGTTGGGTTTGTCCATGTCGGGTTCTTCGGTTGGGGTGGAGGCACTGCGTGGCGCAATGCCCCCACCCCAACCCTCCCCCGGCGGGGGAGGGAGAAAGGCAAATCAGGACTGGCAGTCCGCCGGGGTACGCGGGGTCAATTTCTTGTCCGCTGCGTACTTCGCTGCCGTCGATTTCACCAGGGGCTTGATGATCTGCTCGTCGCCTTGCAGCCAGTCGGAGGTGAACTTCCACTCCTTGCCGTCCCAGGTGTGGACGCGGGCCCAG
>DATHWV010000083.1:0-8745 GCA_035460205.1 Ramlibacter sp. | reverse complement strand
GCGTGGCGCCGGCCTGGGCGGCGGCAACGACGAGCGCGAGCAGACCCTGAACCAGATGCTGGTCGAGATGGACGGTTTCGAGACCAACCTGGGCGTGATCGTGGTCGCGGCCACCAACCGGCCCGACATCCTGGACGCCGCCTTGCTGCGCCCCGGCCGTTTCGACCGCCAGGTGTATGTCACGCTGCCCGACATCCGCGGCCGCGAGCAGATCCTGAACGTGCACATGCGCAAGGTGCCGATCGGCCAGGACGTCGCCCCCGCGATCATCGCGCGCGGCACGCCCGGCATGTCCGGCGCCGACCTGGCCAACCTGTGCAACGAAGCCGCCCTGATGGCCGCACGCCGCAATGCGCGCGTGGTCGAAATGCAGGACTTCGAGAAGGCCAAGGACAAGATCTTCATGGGCCCCGAGCGCAAGAGCATGGTGATGCCCGAGGAAGAGCGGCGCAACACGGCCTACCACGAGTCCGGCCATGCCCTGATCGGCAAGCTGCTGCCCAAGTGCGACCCGGTCCACAAGGTCACGATCATCCCGCGCGGGCGTGCGCTGGGCGTGACCATGAGCCTGCCGGCACAGGACCGCTACAGCTACGACAGCGAATACATGCTCAACCAGATCAGCATGCTGTTCGGTGGCCGCATTGCCGAGGAAGTGTTCATGAAGCAGATGACCACCGGCGCGTCCAACGACTTCGAGCGCGCCACCACGCTGGCCCGCGACATGGTGATGCGCTACGGCATGACTGACGCACTGGGCCCGATGGTCTACGCCGAGAACGAAGGCGAGGTGTTCCTGGGCCGTTCGGTGACCAAGACCACCAACATGAGCGAGCAGACCATGCAGAAGGTCGACGCCGAGGTGCGCCGAATCATTGACCAGCAGTACGCCCTGGCGCGCAAGCTGATCGAAGACAACCAGGACAAGATGCATGCCATGGCCAAGGCGCTGCTCGAATGGGAAACCATCGACAGCGAGCAGCTGGACGACATCATGGCCGGCAAGGACCCGCGCCCGCCCAAGGACTGGACGCCGCGCACGCCTCCGTCCGGAAGCGGCGGCCCTGGTGGCTCGGCCGTGAGCACGGATCCCGCGCCGACAGCGGCGTAAGGAACGCTCCGCAAAGGAGATAACAAGGGGGCCTCTGGCCCCCTTGTCCTTGGTGTTGGGTGAAAATCCATCCCATGCACTGGCTAACCTCCCGCCACCTGATCGACCTGTCCGCGCCGAAGGTGATGGGCATCGTCAACGTGACGCCAGATTCGTTTTCGGATGGCGGGCGCTACACCAGCACCAAGACGGCGATTGCCCATTGCGAGAAGCTGATGGCCGAGGGCGCGGACATCCTGGACATTGGCGGCGAGTCCAGCCGGCCGGGCACACCGCCGGTGCCGTTGGAGGAAGAGCTGGCCCGGGTACTGCCGGTGCTGCGCGCCGCGGTCACCATGGGCGTGCCGGTCTCGGTGGATACGTACAAACCGGAGGTGATGCGCGAGGCGCTACAGCTCGGCGCGGACATCATCAACGACATCTGGGCGCTGCGCCAGCCCGGTGCGCGCGAAGCCGTCGCGGCCCACCCCCGATGCGGCGTTTGCCTGATGCACATGCACGGCGAGCCGCAGACCATGCAGGCCGAACCCATGGCAGGGGATGCGGTGCCGCAGGTGCATGCTTTCCTGCGCCAGCAGACCCGCTTGTTGCGGGGGCTGGGCGTGCACGCCGCGCGAGTCGCATGGGACCCGGGCATAGGCTTTGGCAAGACGGTGGAACAGAACTTCGCGCTGCTGGCGCGCCAGCGCGAGTTGCTGGAGGACGGCTTCCCGCTGCTCGCGGGCTGGTCGCGCAAGTCGTCGCTGGGCAGCGTCACCGGCCTGCCGGTGAATGAGCGCGTGGCGCCGAGTGTCGCGGCCGCACTGCTGGCCGTGGAACGCGGCGCGAGCGTGGTTCGGGTGCATGACGTCAGGGAAACCGTGGCGGCGCTCAAGGTGTACGGTGCGATGATCCCGGCAGCGCAGGTTCAAAAGCAGGAAATGCAGGAATGACAAGAAACTACTTCGGCACGGACGGTATCCGTGGCACCGTGGGGCAGCCGCCCATCACCCCGGATTTCGTGCTGCGCCTTGCGCATGCGGTCGGGCGCGTGCTCAAGCGGACCGAACAGCGGCCCACCGTGCTGATCGGCAAGGACACGCGCATCTCCGGCTACATGCTCGAAAGCGCGCTGGAGTCCGGCTTCAACTCCGCCGGCGTCGACGTGGTGCTGCTCGGCCCGCTGCCGACGCCGGGCGTGGCCTACCTGACACGCGCGCAACGCGCCAGCCTGGGCGTGGTCATCAGCGCCAGCCATAACGCGTTCCCCGACAACGGCATCAAGTTCTTCAGCCACCAGGGCACCAAGCTGCCCGACGCGTGGGAGCGTGATGTCGAGGCCGCACTCGACGAGCCCCCGGTCTGGGCCGATTCGGCCACGCTGGGCAAGGCGCGCCGCCTTGACGACGCGGCCGGGCGCTACATCGAGTTCTGCAAGAGCACCTTCGCCAACGACCTCAGTCTGCGTGGCATGACCATCGTGGTCGACGCGGCCCACGGCGCGGCTTACCACATCGCTCCCAAGGTATTCCACGAGCTCGGTGCCGAGGTGATCGGCATCGGTTGCGCGCCTGACGGGCTCAACATCAATGACAAGGTTGGGGCGACGCACCCGGAAGCGCTGGTGGAGGCGGTGAAGAAGCACCACGCCCACTTCGGCGTTGCGCTGGACGGCGACGCCGACCGGCTGCAGGTGGTCGATGGCGAGGGCCGCCTGTACAACGGCGATGAGCTGCTGTACCTGATGGCCACCGACCGTCTCGGCCGGGGCGAAGTCTTGCCCGGTGTGGTCGGCACCCTGATGACCAACATGGCGATTGAAGTGGCGTTGAAGGCGAGGGGGCTGGAATTTGTTCGCGCCAAGGTCGGCGACCGCTATGTACTGGAAGAACTGGAGAAGCGCGGCTGGCTGCTGGGCGGCGAGGGCTCCGGCCACCTGCTGGCCCTGGACCAGCACACCACGGGCGATGGCCTGATCAGCGCGCTGCAAGTGCTCAAGGCCAGCGTGCGCAGCGGCCGCAGCATCGCGCAGCTGCTGGAGGGAGTGACCCTGTTCCCGCAGACGCTCATCAACGTGCGCTTGCAACCGGGGCAGGACTGGACGAAGAACGAAGCGCTGGCCAGCGAAACCCGCCGCGCAGAAGCGGAACTGCAAGGGCAGGGCCGCGTGCTGATCCGGGCCAGCGGCACCGAGCCGCTGGTGCGCGTGATGGTCGAGGCGCGCGACGAAGCCGTGGCGCGCAGCACGGCGCAGCGATTGGCGCAAACCCTGAAACCGGCTTGACCCGCCGGCAGCCGGGATTTCCCGGAGGCCCGGCTGTATCTCCGTACAGATTCCGTGGGACTTTGGTCCCACGCGTCGTCCCAAAGCGACAGGCGGTTGTCGTAAAACTGGGCGGAATCGCCGGCAAGGTCTACATTGGAACTCATGCATTCCGTCCTCAGGCTCCTCGCCAAGCTGCCCCTATGGGCCGCCGTGGTAATGGCTTTGCCCATGCAGGCGGCTGCCCTGGATTTCTCGGCCGACTACGGCCTGACCACCCCGGTGCCGGCGATGACGCTGAGCCCGGCCGTGGTCGTCGACGCCCGGTATTCAGGCGCCGGCCTGTCCGTGGCGGCCGGCCGCAACTGGTTTGCCCAGGTGTCCGTGGGGCGCAGCCTGCAGCCGAGCATGACCCTCACCAGCGTGAACGGCAACGACGCCATGAGCGTCGAGGGCGGCTACCGCTGGAGCGATGGCCAGGCCCTTTCGCTGCAGGTCACCAGCGGCCGCGGCGTCGACCGGCTGGGGCTTTCGGTGCGCTACGACTGGCCGCGGTACTTCGTGCGGCTGTCATATGACTCCAAGCTGGACCTGGTCCCGCAGGACAGCGTGCGTTTCCAGGCCGGCATGCGCTTCTAGCTCGGCGCTAGGCACCTTTACCCAGCACCCTGGCAAGCAGCGTCCCGCAGGCGCCGCCCAGCAATTGCGCAATCACAAACCCCGGTGCGCTGGCGGGCGCGATCCCTGCGAAGCTGTCGCTGAGCATGCGGCCCAAAACTGCGGCTGGATTGGCGAACGAGGTGCTGGCAGTGAACCAGTACGCTGCGCCGATGTAGCAGGCGACCAGTGCGGCAGCTTTACCCGGCGGGGCACGAAGGATGACGAATACCAGGCCTGCGGTTGCGACGCCTTCTGCCAGCCACTGGCCCGGACCGTTGCGCGCATGCTGGCTGACCTGCAGGATGTCGACAGCAAACATGGCGTGCGCCAGCCAGGCGCCCAGGACCGCGCCCGCCAGTTGGGCCCCGACGTACGCGGGCACGCTGGTGCGCAACGCCTTGCGTTCGCCAGGTGGTGCAAGCGCCGCGAGCACCACGGTCACCACGGGATTGAAGTGCGCGCCGCTGGCCGGCCCCAGCGTTTCGATCAACACGAACAGCGCGAACACGGTGGCGAGCGTGTTGGCCATCAGCGCGATGGCGACGTTGCCGCCCGCCAGGCGCTCGGCCATGATCCCGGACCCGATGACGGCGCAGAGCAGGGCGGCGGTGCCGAACAATTCGGCGAAGGCCTTGCGTGCCAGTGTCATTGCGACGCGACGAACTGGTCCAGCCTCGCGCGGATGGCGACCAATGTGTGCCGGAACGCCTCGAGCCGCTGTGCCTCGCTGCCTTTCACCTCGGACGGATCGGCATAGCCCCAATGCGCCTTGGCCGGATGTCCCGGCCAGAGAGGGCACTGCTCGCCGGCGGCGTTGTCGCAGACGGTGATGACCAAGTCCATTTGCGGCCCATCTGCTTCGGCGAACTCGTCCCAGCTCTTGCTGCGCAAACCCTCGGTGGAGATTCCTGCGTCGCGCAGCGCCTGCAGCGCGAGTGGATTGGGTTGCTGGTTCTCGCGCGGGCTGCTGCCCGCCGAGAAGGCGCGAAAGCGCCCTTGGCCGATGTGGTTCAAGGTGGCCTCGGCCAGGATGCTGCGGGCCGAGTTATGCGTGCAGAGGAAGAGGACGTTCATGGGTTTTGGGTGCAACGCAGTCGCACTTCGCGTTGCCTTGTGCCGGTTGGAGGATGACGACCGGCGAGAAGCCGCCGCCCGCCGTGCGAAAGTTGGTGGTCTGGCCCGAGTAGGTGCGCGCTGCAAGCAACTGGATGCGTCCGGCGAAGGCGTAGGCTCGCACGTCGAGCTTCAGCCGGGTGGCCTGCCCCGCGACGTCCACCATGCGCTCGCTGGGGGGCACGAAGGCCTGTGCAACGAAATCCCCGGCGACGATCTCGTCCCAGACCCGGCGCGTGAGCTTGTCGCCGCGGTAGGCGCCCTTGGAGCCATAACCGCCGGAGGGCTTGAAGAAGAACTGGCGGCGGCGTGTCCACAAGTCGCCCGCCGCGTCGGCCGTCACCCGTTGCGTTGCGGGCACCACGGCCCGCAGCAGGTCCAGGTCGGCTGCGTCGGCGCCCCACGATGCAAGCAGGGCCGGGTCGCTGAGCGTGATGAGGTTGCGCTTGTCCGCGTGCAGCGCATGGGCGCGCGGATGGGGTGTGATGACCGCGGCCCCGGCGGCGTACGCGCAGTGCAGCGCCTCATGCCCGCTGCCTGAGAGATCAAAGTCGGTGAGCCGGTTGTAGACCAGATCAACGGGCATGCCGGCAGGCAGGTCCTCATGCCAGAGCGCGCCGTCGCGCCATTGGAGTTCGCGCGGGTCGGCCACCACCGTGTGAATCCCGCGGGAGGCGAACAGTTGCCGCGCCATCTCGAATTCGGGCGCGAGGTATTGCTCGCCGGGTGTGTCGTCAACGATGGCGACGGTCCGCAGCGGCGCATCGCCGCGCTGCGACCGCCATTCCGCCTCGAACATTTCGATGAATGCTTCGTCCAGCCGGTCCAGGTCGACCGGTCCGCCGAACATCGCGTCCACCGGCGTGCAACATGCGCGGTGTGCGCGGGCGGCAGCGGCGTGCAGCAGCGCGCCACCCGCGTTGGTGTTGATTTCAATGAGGCGGGGCCCGTCGGGGCTGATGTGGAAGTCGTAGCCCATGAAAGCGCCTTGCGGGCCGAAGTCCTGCAAGGCGAGGGCGCTGGCACGTGCCAATGCGTGCTGCTGGAACCCCGGCAGCTGGCTGGCGCGGTGCAATGCCGCCACGCTGCGCTCGAGCAGTCTGTAGTCGCGCTGCGACAGGAACACCGGTGTGGCGGAGAACAGGTGGGGATGGCTCTCGCGCAGTTGCCCTGCGAGATGCCCCAATCCTCGTTGGGTCAACTCAGCTTGCAACAGGCGCGGTTGCAGCGTGCTGCACAAGCAGCCCAGGTTGAGCGAATCGGCCATGTCCATGGATGGGTCCTTCAGCAACGGGCGCACGAGGCGTCGACTTCGCATGCCTCGCCCTGGCAGCAGTGCTCGGTCAGGTAGGCGAGCAGCGCGTTCATGCGACCGAAGTTGGCGCGGTAAATGAGGTTGCGGCCGCGCGGCTCACTGGCGGCGAGGCCGGCGTGGGTCAACTCCTTGAGATGGAACGACAGCGCACTGGGCGCGATGCCCAGTTCTTCCGCCATGGCGCCGGGCGTCAGGCCCTGTGAGCCCGCGGCGATCAGCGCGCGGAACGCCCTAAGGCGCTGCACTTGGGCCAGGGCAGCGAGCGCCCGGACGGCCTCGGTTTCGTCAATTTGTTCAAGCATCGTTTCCATATTTCAATGATATTTGAATTATGGAAACGATGCAAGACCCACTGACCCCGCACGGCGATGAGGCGGTCCGTCACATCAGTGTCACACCGCCTTTTTAAAGTTGCCTGGTACCGAATCCAACCACTGAGGTCCATAGATGCAAAAGAATTTCCGCAACTTCGCCGTCGCCGCTGCCGCCCTGTCATTTGCCGGGCTATCCCTTGCCCAGGACGTCACTGGCGCGGGCGCGAGCTTCCCTGCGCCGCTGTATGCGAAGTGGGCCGGCGACTACAACAAGGCCACCGGCGTGCGGATCAACTACCAATCGGTGGGATCGGGCGCCGGCTTGCGGCAGGTTGAAGCCAAGACGGTGGACTTTGGCGCCTCCGATGCGCCGCTGAAGGACGAAGAGCTCGCCGCCAAGGGCCTTGTGCAGTTCCCCATGGTGATCGGCGGCGTCATCCCGGTGGTGAACATCAAGGGGATCAGTGCCGGCCAGCTCAAGCTGAACGGCCAGGTGCTGGGCGACATCTACCTGGGCAAGATCACCAAGTGGACCGACCCGGCGATCAAGGCGCTGAACCCGTCCCTGCCGCTGCCCGACGCCGCCATCGCACCTGTGCGCCGCGCCGACGGATCGGGCACCAGCTTCATCTTCACGAACTACCTCGCCAAGGTGAATGCCGAGTGGAAGACCAAAGTAGGCGAGGGCACGGCCGTGAACTGGCCGACCGGCGCCGGCGGCAAGGGCAATGAGGGCGTCGCCGCATTTGTCGGCCGGCTGCCGAACTCCATCGGCTACGTCGAGTACGCGTACGTCAAGCAGAACAAGATGACCTACGCGCAACTGCAGAACGCCTCGGGGGCGTTTGTGTCGCCGGACGACGGCGCGTTCAAGGCGGCCGCGGCCGGTGCCGATTGGTCCAGGAGCTTCTACCAGATCCTCACCAACCAGCCGGGCGCCCAGGCGTGGCCGATCACGGGTGCGACCTTCATCCTGATGCACAAGGTGCAGGAGAAGCCGGCGCAGGCCGCCACCTCGCTGAAGTTTTTCGAGTGGGCCTACAAGAACGGCGACCAGACCGCCGATGACCTGGACTATGTGCCGATGCCTGCGGGCGTGAAGGGCCAGGTTGAAAAGGCCTGGGCGGGCATCAGGGACGCATCGGGCAAATCGGTGTACGCATCGTCAAAGTAAGGGCCAGGGGTTGTCCTCTACACTCCCGGCCCATGGGGCCACATTCGACTTGCCGGCCGTACTGCCGCGCGCGCGCCACATGACGCCACGGCCCGCGGGGCGTCGCGCTTTTGCCGCACTGGCGGACCGGATGTTCGCATGGGCGGCGAAAGGCGCAGCGCTCGTCACGCTCGGATTGCTTGTGGCCATCCTGCTTTCTCTGGTGGTCGGCGCCTGGCCCGCCATCGAAAAGTACGGGTTGGGTTTCCTCACGAACAAGGTCTGGGATCCCGTCGGCGAGGAGTTCGGCGGCCTGGTGATGATCTACGGGACGCTTGCCACGTCGTTCATCGCGTTGTTGATCGCGGTGCCGGTGAGTTTCGGCATCGCTCTGTTCCTGACCGAGCTGTCGCCGGCCTGGCTCAAGCGTCCGCTGGGCACTGCCATCGAGTTGCTGGCGGCCGTGCCTTCCATCGTCTACGGCATGTGGGGCCTGCTGGTCTTCGGCCCCATCCTGGCCACCTACGTGCAGCAACCGCTGCAGTCCCTGTTCGCCGGCGTGCCTTACCTGGGCGCGCTGGTGTCCGGCCCTCCGGTGGGCATCGGCATCCTGTCGGCCGGGATCATCCTGGCCATCATGATCATTCCCTTCATCGCTTCCGTGATGCGCGACGTCTTCGACGTGACGCCACCCATGCTGAAGGAATCGGCCTATGCGCTGGGCTCGACCACCTGGGAGGTGGTTTCGCGCGTGGTGCTGCCGTACACCAAGGCCGGCGTGGTCGGCGGCATCATGCTCGGCCTGGGGCGTGCCCTGGGTGAAACCATGGCCGTGAC
>DATHWV010000082.1:0-6685 GCA_035460205.1 Ramlibacter sp. | reverse complement strand
AGGGCGGCGGCTTCGTGAAGGCCGGCCCTTTCGAGTCGCTCTGAACCCCGGCCGACCGCCGATTTTTTTCATCACCCCAAACGAGGAAGACATGAAGTTCAAGACCCTGCTCCCCGCTCTCGCGGCCACGTTGGCCCTGGGCGCCCATGCCACCGAATTCCGCTCCTCCGACGTGCACAACAGCGACGACTACCCCACGGTCGCGGCCGTGAAGTACATGAGCGACCTGCTCAAGCAGGCCAGCGGCGGCAAGCATTCGATCAAGGTGTTCAACAAGGGCGCGCTCTGCTCCGAGAAGGAGACCATCGACCAGGCCAAGATCGGCGCCCTGGACTTCACGCGCGTCAACATCAGCCCGATGAACGCGATCTGCGCCAAGACCCAGGTGCCGACCATGCCGTTCCTGTTCCGCTCGGTCGAGCACATGCGCAAGGTGCTGGACGGCCCGGTGGGCGAGGAAATCCTGAAGGACTGCGAGCCCTACGGCTTCGTCGGGCTGGCGTTCTACGATTCGGGCGCGCGCTCCATCTACGGCAAGAAGCCGGTGAAGAGCCTGGCCGACGCCAAGGGCATGAAGATCCGCGTGCAGCAGTCCGACCTGTGGGTGGCCCTGATCAGCGCGATGGGCGCCAACGCGACGCCGATGCCCATCGGCGAGGTCTATACGGGCCTGAAGACCGGCCTGATCGATGCCGCCGAGAACAACATCCCGTCCTACGACGGCTTCAAGCACTTCGAGGCGGTGAAGTTCTACAGCCGCACCGAGCATTCGATGGCGCCGGAGATGCTGCTCATGAGCAAAGTGGTGTACGACAAGCTCACGCCCGCCGAGCAGCAGATGGTCCGCAAGGCCGCCAAGGATTCCGTGGCGTTCCAGCGCAAGAAGTGGGACGAGCAGGAAGCCAAGTCGCTGGCCGTGGTCAAGGCCGGCGGTGCCGAGATCGTCGAGGTGGACAAGGCTTCGTTCCAGAACGCGATGACGCCGGTCTACGAGAAGTTCATCACCACGCCCGACCTGAAGCGGCTGGTGAAGGCTGTTCAGGACACGAAGTAAATGCAGGATGCTCCCGCGGCGCACGCGCCGCAGGCCGGGCCGCGGGCGTTTCGCTGGTACACGGCCCTGTGCGCGGGCCTGGCCCGTGCCAGCCTGATGCTGGCCGTGGCCCTCCTGATCGGCGTGATCCTCTGTGTGCAGTGGCAGGTGATCGGGCGCTATGTTTTCAACGACACCCCCACATGGGCGGAGGCACTGGCGCTGCTGCTGGTGCTGTACATGACGTCGCTGGGCGTGGCGGTGGGCGTGCGCGACGCGGGCCACATCGGCCTGGAGTCGCTCGCGACGTTGTTGCCGCTCTCGTGGCAGCGTTGGCTGGCCATGGTCGTCCACCTGCTCGTCGCCACGTTCGGCGTGCTGATGGCCCAAAGCGGCTGGCTCTGGGCCAGCGGCAAGTGGAACGAGAAGAAGCCGATGCTCGGCGTGCCTGAGGGAGCCGACTACGTGCCGCTCATCGTGGCCGGCATCCTGATCGTGCTGTTTTGCGCGGAACACATCATTGCGCTCTTGCGCGGACACGAGGTCGCACCCGCATGGAATTGACTGTACTGGGCATCAGCTTCACCCTGCTCCTGCTGATGGGCGTGCCGGTGGCCTTTGCCATCGGCCTGTCCTCCGTGGCCACCATCCTCGCCGCCGGCCTGCCGGTGGCCGTCGTCTTCCAGAAGATGGTGGGCGGCATGCAGGTGTTTTCCTTCCTGGCCATTCCCTTCTTCATCTTCGCCGGTGAGCTGATGCTCTACGGCGGCATCGCGGACCGCATCGTGCGCTTCGCGAACAGCCTCGTGGGCCATGTCCGCGGCGGGCTGGGCATGAGCAACGTGGTGGGCTGCACGCTGTTCGGCGGCGTCGCCGGCTCTCCGCTGGCGGACGTCTCCGCCATGGGCTCGGTGATGATCCCCTTGATGAAGAAGGAGGGTTACCACGCCGACTACGCGGTGAACGTGACCACCCATGCGGCACTGGTGGGGGCGTTGATGCCCACCTCGCACAACATCATCATCTTCGTGCTGGCGACGACGGGCATCGCATCGGTCAGTGTGCTGGGCCTGATCGTGGCCTGCCTGATACCGGCGTTCATCCTCACGTTGTGCAACCTCGCGGCCGCGTACTTCGTCGCGGTGAAGCGCGGCTACCCGACGCGTGGCGACTTCGCCGGCTGGGGCGAAGTGGCTCGCAGCCTGGCGGCCGCCCTGCCTGGCCTGTTCGTCATCTTCATCATCCTGGGCGGCATCCTGTCGGGCGTGTTCACCGCCACCGAGTCGGCGGCCACCGCCGTGCTGTGGGCGTTGCTGGTGACGACACTCGTCTACAAGTCGCTGACGCGCGAGCACTTCTTCAAGGCCTGCGCCAAGGCCTGCAAGACCACCGGCGTGGTCCTGCTGCTGATCGGCATCTCCGCGGCATTCGGCTATTTCATGGCGTTGTATGAAGTGCCGCAGAAGACCGGCGAGTTGATGGCATCGATCAGCCAGACACCGTGGGTCATCTTCCTGATGGTGAACGTGCTGCTGTTCGTGCTGGGCACGTTCCTGGACATGGCGGCCACGATCCTGATCTGCACGCCCATCTTCCTGCCGATCTGCGCCCAGTTCGGCATGAACCCGATGCAGTTCGGCGTGATGATGCTCATCAACTGCGCGCTCGGCCTGAACACGCCGCCGGTAGGAACTACCCAGTTTGTGGGCTGCGCCATCGGCGGGGTGTCGGTCGGCACGGTGATGCGCACCATCTGGCCCTTCTACGGCGGCCTGATCGCTGCGCTGATGCTGGTCACCTACGTACCGGCGTTCTCGCTGTGGCTGCCGTCCATGGTGCTCGGCAAGTAAGCGTGCGCCGCTGCGCTGGCTACATGCCTGCGGCCAGGAAGCCGCCGTCGACCGCGATGGTCTGGCCTGTGACGAACGCCGCCGCGGGCGAAGCAAGGTAGATCGCCGCTCCCACCATCTCGTCAGGCTCGCCGAACCTTCCGGCGGGCGTGCGCGACAGGGCGAGCGCCTTGCGCTGCGGCGACATCTTGTCGCGGTTGAGTTCCGTCATGACGAACCCGGGTGAGATGGCATTGACGCGTACGCCTTTACCCGCCCACTCCGCGCCCAGTGTTTGCGTCAGGCTGAACACACCACTCTTGGCAACCGCATAGACCGAACTGCCGGCCCAGCCGCGGTGCGACGCGAGCGAAGCGATGTTGACGATGGCGCCGCTGCCCCGCTCCAGCATGTGGCGGCCGACTTCCGTGCAGGCGAAGAAGACGCTCTTCAGGTCGGTGTCGATCACCGCGTCCCAATCGGCCGGCGAGAACTCCACCGCCGGCTTGATGTTGGTGATCCCCTGGCAATTGACCAGCGTGTCGATGCGGCCGTGGTTCGCCAGCGTGGTGCTGACCAGGCCCTGCAATGCCGCGAAGTCGGCAACGTCGGCCTGCAGGCCGAAGGCCTCGCCATGGGCGCCCAGATCCGCCACCGCGCGAGCCAGCTTGTCCTGGCTCCTGCCGGCGATGATGACGCGCGCACCGGCGGCCAGGTAACCCGCCGCGATCGCCTTGCCGATGCCGCTGGTGCCGCCGATGACAAGTGCGTTCTGGCCCTTCAGGCTGAAACGATCCGCATGTTCCATGGCAGTCTCACTTCACGAATTCCGGGACGATCAGCCTCGGGAGAAATAGCGCGATATCGGGCCAGATGATGAGGGCGAAGAGCACCAGCAGCATCGGCACCAGCATGATGAGGGTGTCCTTGAGCGCGAAGCGCAAGCGCACCTTGGCCACCGAGCAGGCAATCATCAGGCACAGGCCATAAGGCGGCGTCACCAGGCCGAAGGCCAGCGCCACGATGCCGACGATCGCGAACTGGATCGGGTGCATCTGGACCGAGCGCGCCAGCGGCTCCAGCGTGGTGCCGACGATGATGATGGCCGGTATCGCGTCCAGGAAGCAGCCCACCACCAGGAAGCAGAACGCGATGAAGAAGCCGACCCCGATGAGGCCCAGCCCCCAGGAGGTGACGTTGGCCAGCAGCGCCTGCGGGATCTGGTAGTAGGCGAGCAGCCAGCCAAAGGCCGACGCCGTGCCGACGCAGAACAGGGCAATGGCCGACAGCCTGCCGGTTTCCAGCAGCGCCGTGTACAGGTGCTTGTGGTCCATCTCGCGGTAGATGAAGATCGACAGCACCGCGGCGTAGATCACGGCAATGGCGGCCGACTCGGTGGGCGTGAACCATCCCAGCAGGATGCCGCCAACGATGATGAAGGGCGTCATCAGCGCCGGAATCGACTCCCACACGGAAAGAAAAAATTCCTTCAGCGTCGCGCGCGGATAGACCGGGTACTTCCGCCGGACCGCGTAGACGTGCACGGTCACCATCTGGGCCCCCGCGATGAGCAGGCCGGGAATGATGCCCGCGAGGTACAGCGCCCCGATCGAGGTGGAGATGACGCCGCCCCACACCACCATCAGGATCGACGGCGGGATGATGACGGCCAGCACCGCCGACACCGCCGTGATGGCAATGGAGAAGGACAGGTCATACCCTTCCTTCGTCTGCGCGTCGATGAAGATCTTGCTCTGGCTGGCCGCGTCGGCCGTCGATGAACCCGATATCCCGGCGAAGAAGACCGACAGCACCACATTGATCTGCGCCAGCGCACCAGGCATGCTCCCGACCATCGTTCTTGAAAGCTTGACCAGCCTGTCGGTGATGCCGCCTATGCCCATCAGGTTGGCCGTCAACAGGAAGAACGGCACAGCCAGCAGGATGAACGAGTTGTAGGCCTTGAACGTTTCGTTGAAGAGCACCATGGGCGACAGGCGCGGCTCGAAGATCAACGACGGCAGGCAGGCCAGGCCGAGTGCGAAGGCGACGGGCACCCGCGCCACCAGCAGGAAAACGAATGTGCCGAACAGCAGCAGCGCCGCCATGGCGGGTGTCAGGGCGGCCTGGGTCATGGGGTTTCGCGTGAAAGGAGCAGGCGTACGTCCCGCGCGAAGGCTTCACCCAGGAAGATGAGCCAGGTCAGGCCCGCGATGGGCCAGGCCAGGAAGATGAAGGGCATGGGCAGTTCGGCCAGCTCCGACTCCTGGCTCCATCCGAAGCGCACGAACTTGATACCCCAGAACACGAAGACCAGCGCGAAAACCAGGACGAAGACATTCGAGAGGATGCGCAGCCGTGCGGCGGCGCGCGGCGAGAGGTCGGGCCACACATCCACCTCGAAGTGCGTCCCCTCGCGCACCGCGACCATCGCCCCGATCATCACCATCCAGATGAACATGAACCGGGACAGCTCCTCGGTCCAGATGTACGAGGGGATCAGGTTCGTGTAGCGGGAAACGACCTGCATCGTGACAGGCACGATCAGGATGGCGACGGTCGCCACCAGCAGCCAGGTCAACAGCCTGTGGTACAGGTCGAGCAGCGCTTTCAACAGCGGCTACTTGATGGCGAGGATCTTGGCGTGGATCGCATCGGCGCCGATTTCCTTCGCGTACGCCGCCATCACCGGGTCGACCATGCTTTGCATCTGCGCACGGTCAGCGAAGGGAATGCGCTTGAGTTTCCCGGCCTTCTCCAGCGCCTCGAGTTTGGCGGTGTCCTCGCTGGATTCGATCTGCCGGCCATACGCGCCCGCTTCCTTGCCGGCCTTGATGATCGCGGCCTGCAGGTCCGCAGGCAGCTTGGCGAAGGTCTTGGACGAGAAACAGATCGGCCGGATGGTGATGGCGTGCTGCGTCATGTTCAGGCTCGGCGCCACCTCGAAGAACTTCATCTGCTCGACACCCGCGGCCTCGTTCTCGCCGGCGGCGATCACGCCGTTCTGGATGGCGTTGTAGACCTCGTTGTAGGCGATCACGGTGGGCGACATGCCCACGGCGGCGAACGTGCGGCTCCAGATCGGGGCGCCTTGCACGCGCACCTTCAGGCCTTTCATCTCGGCCAGGTTGCGTACCGGCTTGTTCGCGAAGATGTTGCGTGTACCGCCACCCGCGTAGCCGATCAGCATCACCTCGGCCTTCTGGGCGACCTCGTCGGCGATGGGTTTGAGCACGTCGGCGTCGAGCACCTTGTTCCAGTGGCCCAGGTCGCGGAACAGGAACGGTGCGTCGATGAAAGGTGCCGCCTTCGAAAAAGTGGACATGTGCGCCGGCGACACGATGCCGTAGTCGACCGAGATACCCTGGTTCATGTAGGCGAAGTAGTCCTTCTCCAGGCCCAGTTCGCTGTTGCGGTGCAACACGAAGTTGATCGGCTTGCCGTAGTACTTCTTGACCAGCTCCTCGAACTTCAGGAGCGACTTGTTGAACGCGTGGTCATCGTTGAACTGCACGGCGCCGTGCAAGGTGATGACCGCCTGCGCGCTCGCTGCCATCGAGAAGCCCCACAGGGCTGCCACCGCCACGAACGCCCGACACCACAGACCCAATACAGATTTGCTCATGTCTTGTCTCCTGAAAGAACCGGCCAGAGTCCCTGGAGCAATATAGGAGCATCCCCCGTCACCGGCATAGGCGTAAACGCGAAGAGATTCCTTCGGGCGGGATCTAAAAAGTACAACCTGCCGGTATGCTCGCGTGATGGACCTGCCGACTCCCACACTCAAATTCTTCGCCGACCTGGCCGTGCGCGTGGACAAGCC
>DATHWV010000081.1:0-4622 GCA_035460205.1 Ramlibacter sp. | reverse complement strand
GGCAGGATGCGCGTCGGGCGCACGTTGGCGTACTGGTCGAAGCCCTGGCAGATTTTCAGGCGCAGGCCCCACAGCGTGATGTGGTCGGGAATATGCGGGTCACCGGCCGAGCCGAACAGGATGGCGTCCATCCCGCGCAAGGCCTCCAGGCCGTTCGCCGGCATCATCTCGCCGTGCGCCCGGAACCAGTCACCGCCCCAGCCGAAGCTGGTGAAGTCGAAGGCGAAATCGCCGCGAGCCTGTGCCAGCTTCTCCAGCACGGCCTGGCCGGCGGGAATCACTTCCTTGCCGATGCCGTCGCCGGGGATGCAGGCGATCCTGTAGGTTTTCATTCAAGGTCCTGTCGTGGAATGCAAGCCCCGAATCTAGGGCGAGGCAGGCCCCGGCGACTGCCCCGCCGCTCACAGCATTGTTAACCCCAGGTTGAACAATGCCGCAAGGCAGGTTCAGAGTGCCCGGTTCAGGTCCACGTCCAGGCCGGCCTGGCGCATCTGGCGCGCGAGCAGCAGGCGCCACACCCCGGTGTCGTCCATCGCGTGCCGCACGACACCTTCCAGCTCGGCAATATCGGGCTTGCCCACCACCATGAAGCAGAGGCGGTCGCGGCCGAGGCTGCCGAGCAGGTAACCGATTTCCAGCATCAAGGCGCCCGGGGCATCCGCTCCGACCAGGACGATGGCGAAGTCCAGGCCGTCCAGGCCCGCCGTGCGTTCGACGAGCGATCCCTGGGGATGCGATTGCGTCACCGGCTCCAGGCCCAGCTGGGTGATGAACGCTGCCGCCTCGTCATAAACGGCTTTGCCAAGCCGGTTGATGACCGCCACGCGGACGACGGCTGCAGCAGTTGTTGCAGGGACCGGCGCAGGTGCAGGCGTTGGCGCAGGCGTCGGTGCGGGCGTCGGTGCGGGCGTCGGTGGGGGCGTCGGCGCAGGTGTCGGTGCAGGTGTCGGTGCAGGTGTCGGCGCAGGGGTCGGCGCAGGGGTCGGCGCGGGTGTCGGTGCGGGTGTGGGTGCGGGCGTCGGCGCAGGTGTCGGCGCAGGTGTCGGCGCAGGCGTCGGTGCGGGTGTCGGTGCAGGCGTCGGTGCCGGTGTCGGTGCAGGCGTCGGCGCCGGTGTCGGTGCAGGCGTCGGCGCAGGCGTAGGTGCCGGCGTCGGTGCGGGCGTTGGCTCGGGCTCGGGTGCCGCGACCACCTTGCCTTCCAGGCGTTGGGTCAGCAGCTTCTTGAGCGCATTCATCCTGGTGATCTGCGCCTCGAGGCTCTTGCGGATGGTTTGCCGCAGTTCATTGGAGGAATAGCGGTCGCCGAAGACCGACTCCATCTCCTCGTCCAGCGCACCCATGGCGTACTGCTTGTACTCCGGCGAGCGGATGCTGCCGAAAATATCGCCGATCGTGTTGTTGATCTGCTTCTGGAAGGCTTCGATGCGCGGGTCCCAGCGCTCCTGGATGCCCGAAGGGTCGAAGTTTTTCAGTTCCTTGATCCGCCGCGTGACCTTGTCGATCTGGCCCTCGAGCGCCGCCTTCTCGGCTTTGCTCAATCCCGGCGTCGCTTTCCCAGTGGACATGCAGGCTCCCCCATGTGGACGCGCCACTTTACCTCTTCCGCGAGAATCGCTCCCATGGTCACCCGCAGCCCGCCCAAGTCCACGCCACCGGCCGCCTCGTCCGAAATGCAGTTCTTCAGCGTGCTGGTTCGCTGCGGCAGCCTGTCTGCGGCGGCGCGCGAGTTGCAAGTCACCACCCCGGCGATCAGCAAACGGCTGGCGCTGCTGGAATTCCGCCTGGGCGTGTCGCTCCTGAACCGCACGACGCGGCGCATGGGACTGACACCGGAGGGCGAGACCTACTTGCAGAATGCGCGCCGCATCCTGGGTGACATCGAAGCCCTGGAGCGCGAGCTCGAGGGCGCACGCGAGCGGCCTCAGGGCCTGTTGCGCGTCAACGCCACCCTGGGCTTCGGGCGCAGCCATGTTGCGCCGCTGATCTCTTCGTTCGTGCGGACATGGCCCGAAGTGGAGGTGCAGCTCCAGCTCTCGGTGGCACCGCCGCCACTTTCCGATGACGCCTTCGACGTGTGCGTGCGCTTCGGTGAGCCGCCCGACGCGCGCGTGGTGGCGCGCCTGCTGGCGCCCAATCGCCGGCTGCTGTGCGCTTCACCCGCTTACCTCGCCCGCGAAGGCACTCCACGCACCCCGAAAGAGCTGCTGCAGCACAACATCATCGCCATCCGCCAGGGCGACGAAGCGCATGGCACATGGCGGCTGCGATCCGGCAAGCAGGCCGAAACCGTGAAGGTGCGCGGCAACCTGAGCACCAACGACGGCGAGATCGCCGTCAACTGGGCACTGGCGGGACGCGGCATCGTGATGCGAGCCGAATGGGATGTCGCGCGCTACCTGCGCAGCAGCCGCCTGAAGCAGGTTCTTGAGAACTGGCAGACGCCGCCGGCCGACATCTACGCGGTCTATCCGCAACGCCACCAGTCGTCGGCGCGCGTGCGGGCCTTCGTCGACTTCCTCGCCGGCCACTTCGCCAAGTCGTCGACCCGCGCGGCGGGCCTCGTCAGCGGCTGGTAGCTTCAGCCCGGCGCGGCGATCCAGCGATCGATCTTCGCCTCGAGCATCGACAGCGGCATGCAGCCCTTGTCGAGCACCTGGTTGTGGAACGCGCGGATGTCGAAGCGATTGCCCATCGCCTGCCGCGCCCGTTCGCGCAGCTGCAGGATCTTCAGCTCGCCCACCTTGTACGCCAGCGCCTGGCCGGGCCATGCCATGTAACGCTCGATGGCCGCGCGCGCTTCGCGTTCGAGCGTGCCTTCCTTCTCCATCAGGTACTTGATGGCGTACTCGCGGGTCCAGCCCTTGTCGTGCAGGCCGGTGTCCACCACCAGGCGCAGCGCGCGATGCAACTCCATGAGCAGGCGCCCCAGGTACGCGGCCGGGTCGTCGTACAGGCCGAGTTCGCGGCCCAGCCCCTCGGCGTACAGCGCCCAGCCCTCGCCATAGGCGTCATACCAGGCTGCCTGGCGGTACGGCGTCTTCGCCGACTCACGCTGCAATGCGATCTGGTAGTGGTGGCCAGGCTGCCCCTCGTGCAGGAACAGCGAGGTCATGCGCACGGTACGGTGCTTCAGCGGATCGATCACGACCGCGTAGTACACGCCGGGCCGCGAGCCGTCGGATGCCGGCGCCACGTAGTTGTCGGACGCGGTATCGCGCTGGATCGGATCCACGGCGCGGATTTCCAGTGCCGCTTTCGGCGCCCGCTCGAACAGGCGCGGCAGGCCGGCCTTGACCTTCTCGTTGATCGCGCGAAAGGCCGCGAGGACTTCTTCCTCGCTGCGAAACGGCGTCAGCTCGGGACGGTCGTCCAATGACTTGAAGAACGCGTCGAGGTCGCCCTTGAAGCCGAAGCGGGTCTTGACGCCTTCCATCTCGGCGCGGATGCGCGCCACTTCCTTGAGGCCGAGCTCATGGATTTCCGCCGCGCCCATGGTCGTCGTGGTGCTGGACCGCACCAGCATCGGATACCACTGGGCGCCGCCCGGCAGCGCTCCAATCCCCGCGGTCGCTCGGGCGTTGGGCAGGTAACGCTGCGTCATGAAGGTTCGCAGCTTCTGCACCGCGGGCGCTACGGAGTTGAGCACCACGTCGCGGTAGGCCGCGGTGATGCGGCGCCGGTCCGCTTCGCGAACGCCCTCGGGGAATCCACGCGTGGCAGCCAGGTAGGGGCTCGCCAGCGGATCCTGCGGCACCAGCGCTTCGAGCTGCGGCAGCGTGCGCTCCACGAGCTCGCGCGGCAGCACGATGCCCCTGGCGATGCCCTGCTCCATGTTGGCCATCGCCTGGGTGATCCAGGCGGGCAGCTTGCGCAGGCGGGCCAGGAAGTGGTCGTAGTTGGCGGCCGTCTTCATCGGCTGCGCCGCGCTCCCGCTGGCGTACTGGGACAGGCGCACCGGCATGCTGCCCATGTGGCCCACCGGCATCAGGTGCCGGGGGTACGCCATGGTGGCCAGCTGGTCCTGCACGTCGAATGCCAGCAGGTCGTAAGTCAGGCGTGCATCGGCGTCCAGTGATTTCGGGTCGATGGCACGGATGCCCGCCAGCACGCGCTGGTAGAGCCTGCGCTGGCGCTCGAGATGCGCCGGCGCAATGTCGATTTCGAATGCGGCCTCGTACTTCGGGTCGCCGTAGTTCTCGGTCGCGTCCATCGGGAACAGGGCCAGGCGCGCGTGGTAATAGTCATCCGCCAGCTTGTTGATGCGTGCGGTGGTCGAGGTTGTGGCGGCGGCGCGGGACGCGACAGGGCCCAGCACCAGGCTTGTGGCCAGGCTGGCGCTGAACGCGCGGCGCGAGAGGTGAAGGTGATTCATGGCGCGCGATGCTATCAACTTCGCGCTGCTCCGACAGCCCGTATAGTGAGAAACCATGAAAGCGATGCGCAGTCTCCTGACAATTTCGCCCGCAGGGCGCGAAAGCTGAGCCTGGACTTCGTCCTCGTCCTCATCCTGGGCCTCGTGGCCGGCACGCTGGGCGGCATCGTCGGGTTCGGCACCTCCATCATGGTGATGCCCGCGCTGGTGCTGGTGTTCGGCCCGCGCCAGGCAGTGCCCATCATGGCCA
>DATHWV010000080.1:0-9339 GCA_035460205.1 Ramlibacter sp. | reverse complement strand
TTGTAGTCGGCGTCGGACTTCTTGTTGGCTGCCTTGGCGTCGGCCTTTGACATCGAAGCTGATGCGGAAGCCATGGGGGACGGCGTTGCCGGGGTTGCCGGGGTGGCCATCGGCGCGGAGGCGGATTTGCCAGCGCCCGATGCAGGCTTCATCGGTGCGCCGGCGTGCGATGCAGCGAAGCCGACAGTAGCGGCCAGTGCCAGGGACAGGGCAAGCAGGGTTTTCTTCATGGTGGAGTTCTCCAGGGGTGCCGTCGGGACATCCGACCCCTGAACAACGCGGCGCAGCGGGACGCGGCTGTAGGACAACGCCGCAACTGCGAACGGCTGCGCTAGATGACGCCCTCGAACATCATCACGTCCACCTCGTCGCCGGGTGCCACGTTGCCCTGCGCATGGTGCAGCACGATGAGGCCGTTGGCCTGCACCATCGAGCTGAGCACACCCGAGCCCTGGTTGCCGGTGGTACGCACGCGCAAGGAGCCGTCTGCTGCTGCGCGCGTCACCATGCCGCGCTGGTATTCGGTGCGGCCGGGTTTCTTCCGGATGGGCTCATCACTGCGGGCCTTCAGGAGCGGCGGCTGCGCGGCATGGCAGCCCATCATCCGCATCAGGGCAGGGCGCACGAAAGCCAGGAAAGTCACCATCACCGCCACCGGGTTGCCCGGCAAGCCGAACAGTACCGAGTTGCCGATGCGGCCCACGGCCATCGGACGGCCCGGGCGCATGGCAACTTTCCAGAACGCCACGTCGCCCAGTTTCTTCATCATGGCCTTCGTATAGTCGGCCTCGCCGACGCTCACGCCGCCGCTGGTGATGATCGCGTCGGCGCGCTTCGCCGCATCGACGAATGCCGCTTCAAGCTGCACCGGATCGTCGCGCACCACGCCCATGTCGATCACCTCGCAGCCCATCCGTTGCAACAGGGCAAAGACGGTGTAGCGGTTGCTGTCGTACACGGCGCCTTCGCGCGGTGGTTCGCCCAGGCTGAGGATCTCGTCGCCGGTCGAGAAATACGCCACGCGCAATTTGCGCAGCACAGTGACGGACCCGATGCCCAGGCTGGCCACCAGCCCGCAGGCCGCGGGCGTGAGCCGGTCGCCGCGGCGCAATGCGGGGCTGCCTGCCAACAGGTCCTCACCCTTGAAGCGCCGGTTGTCGCCGGGCTTGAGGATGCCGGACGGGAACGTGACGCGGCCGCCGTCGGTAGCAGACGTGAATTCCTGCGGGACCACGGTGTCCAGCCCCGTGGGCATGATCGCGCCGGTCATGATTTTCACGCACTGGCCGGCCTCGACCGTGCCTTGCCAGGCCTTGCCCGCGAGCGCGGTGCCCACCACTTCGAGCGTCAGCGTCTCGCCCCCCTGCAGTTGTGCGCCGTCGAAGGCGAACCCATCCATGGCGGAGTTGTCGTGCGGCGGCACACTGAGCGGCGAGACCAGGTCCTGCGCCAGCACACGGTCCAGCGCGTCGAAGATGCCGACTTGCGCCGTTTCCGTGACCGGTTCGGCCAGTTGCGCGAGGAAGTCGTTGACCGAGTCCGCCGGCAAGGCCTGCGGATCGTAGCCCTGCAATTGCGCCGCGATCTGCGCGATGCTTTTCACGAGCGCTCCAGCTGGTGCAGCTCCGCCAGGGTGTTGGCGTTGAAGAAGGCGCGCTGGTCATCATGCGGCGCATCGAACGTTACCACCACGGTCTTGTGCTGCGCCGTCCAGGCGTCGATCTTGCGGCCCCCACCATGCGTGAATTTCACCAGGCTTTCCATGAGGTCGGTGCGCAACAGGCAGAAAACCGGCTGCGTGCGAACCTGGCCGTCCTCCTCGCGCGCAGCCGCCATCGCGATCTCCGCGTCCTGCTCATGCGCTGCCTTCGCGAGGCGCATGACCAGGTCCTGCGGGAAGAGCGGTGTGTCGCAAGGTACCGTGACCAGCCATTGCGTTTCGCAGCGTTCCAGCGCGGTGAGGAAGCCGGCCAGCGGCCCGGCATAGTCGGAGATGACGTCGGGCCACACCGGGACGCCGAAGGATTCGTAGGCACTCAGGTTGCGGTTGGCGTTGATCATGGCCGCCCCGACCTGCGGCGAGAGGCGCATCAGGCTGTGCAGTGCCAGCGGCATGCCGTTGAAGTTCTGCAGGCCCTTGTCCACGCCTCCCATGCGGGAGCCGCGGCCGCCGGCGAGGATGACGCCCGTGATGTCACTGGTTTGGATCATCCAGCCTCCGACGGGCCGCCCCTAGGAGGCTGAGCCCCCTCGGGGGGCAGCGCAGCAAACTTGTTTGCAAGCGTGGGGGTCACATTCAGCCTCCGATGTAGCTCATCTCGACGCGGCGGGCGCCGGTGCCGGCGTCCGGCGGCATCGAGGCGCGCAGCTGCGAATAGCGGTCGCCACGGCCCTGCCAGATCTGTCCGATGGCCGATGCCAGTTGCCCGTCGCTGGCGCCACCCCGAACCAGTGTCCGCAGGTCGTGGCCCTGCGTGGCGAACAGGCACAGGTAGACCTGGCCCTCGGTGGACAGGCGTGCGCGGTTGCAGTCACCGCAGAACGCCTGCGTGACGCTGCTGATCACGCCAATCTCGCCGCCGCCATCCGCATAGCCCCAGCGCTCCGCCGTTTCTCCCGGTGCGCTCGGCTCCAGCTGGACCAGCGGCAGTTCGGCATTGATCAGCTTGACCACTTCGGCCGACGGCATCACCTCGTCCATGCGCCAGCCGTTGGTCGCGCCCACGTCCATGTACTCGATGAAGCGCAGGACGATGCCCGTGCCCCTGAAGTGGCGCGCCATCGGCAGGATCTCATGCTCGTTGGTGCCGCGCTTGACCACCATGTTGACCTTGATCGGGCCCAGCCCCGCTTCGCGCGCGGCCTCGATCCCGGCCAGCACCTCGGCGACGGGAAAGTCCACGTCGTTCATGCTGCGGAATACCGCGTCGTCCAGGCCGTCAAGGCTCACGGTGACGCGTTGCAAGCCGGCGGCCTTGAGTGCCTTCGCCTTGCGGGCCAGCAGCGAGCCATTGGTGGTGAGCGTGATGTCCAGGGGTTGGCCGTCGACGGTGCGCAAGGCGGCCAGTTGCCCGACCAGGACCTCGATGTTCTTGCGCAGCAGCGGCTCGCCGCCGGTCAGGCGGATTTTCTGCACCCCGTGCGCCACGAACTGCGTGGCAATGCGCGTGATCTCCTCGAAGGTCAGCAACGCGGAGTGGGGCAGGTACGGGTAGTCCTTGTCGAAGACTTCCTTGGGCATGCAATAGCTGCAGCGGAAGTTGCAGCGGTCGGTGACGCTGATGCGCAGGTCGCGCAGCGGCCGGCCCAACGTGTCCGACAGGAGGCCCGTGGCGGGGATGGCTTGCGCGGGCACGCCGGCGGCTAGCGTCGCAAAGCGCTGGTCGACCAGGGGAATCACGCGTTCGGCCATGCCGCTATTGTCGCTGGTGGGCCAACAACCCTACACGCAGCGTGCGCCGTCCACCTCGATGCACACACCCGAGATGAATGCGGCTTCGTCGCTGGCGAGGTAGAGAGCGGCGTTGGCGACGTCGAGCGCGGTGGAAAACCGGCCCAACGGGATGGAGGCGAGGAATTTGGCACGGCGCGCATCGTCGACCGGTCCGCCGGCGAATTCCGCCGAAAGGCCGGTGTCCGGGTTGAACACCGGGTTGATGCAATTCACGCGGATGTTGTCGGGCCCGAACTCGGCGGCCAGCGACTTGCTGGTGGTGATCACGGCGCCCTTGGAGCCGTTGTACCAGGCGAGACCCGGGCGCGGACGGATGCCAGCGGTCGACGCGATGTTGATGAAGCTGCCGCCCTTGTTCGCGCGAAAAGCGGGCACCGCGTGGATGGTCGACAGGTAGATGCTCTTCATGTTCACGGCGAAGCACTTGTCGAACTCTTCCTCGCTGACTTCGAGGGCAGGGCGGTTGCGATGCGTCCAGCCCGCGTTGTTGACCATCGCGTCGAGCTTGCCGTGGCGGGACACCGCGGCTTCGACCAGCGCTTTCATGTCGGCCGACCTGGTGACATCGGCCGCAAAGAACGAAGCCGTTCCGCCGGCCGCCGTGATCTCGGCCACGACCTTTTCCCCGAGCGCGGCGTTGATGTCATTGACGATCACCTTCGCACCTTCGGCCGCCAGCCGCTTCGCGATGCCTTCGCCGATACCGCCGCCGGCGCCGGTGACGATGATGGACTTGTCCTTGACTCGCATGTTCATTCCTTGGTGATTCAGCCGTGCCGGATGGCGACGGTCTTGAGGGTGGTGAATCCGTAGAGGGCTTCGAATCCCTTTTCTCGGCCATAGCCGGACGACTTCACGCCGCCGAAAGGCAGTTCGACGCCGCCGCCGGCGCCGTAGTTGTTGATGAAGACCTGGCCGCTCCTCACCCGCTTGGCCATGCGCAGCTGCCGCGCCCCGTCGCGCGTCCACACACCGGCCACCAGCCCGAACTGCGTGGCGTTGGCCAGTTCCACCGCCTGGTCTTCGTTCTTGAAGCTCATGGCGGCAAGCACCGGGCCGAACACTTCTTCCTGCGCGAGGCGATGCTGAACCGGAACGTCGCGCAGCAGGGTAGGGGCCTGGTAGTAGCCGGTCTCGGGCGCTTCGTCCACGACCTGGCCTTGCGCCACCATCGAGATGCCGGCGACCTGCGCATCCGAGAGGAAGTCCCACACGCGTTGCTGCTGGCTGGCGCGGATCAGCGGGCCCACGTCCAGGTCCATCGCCGCGGGGCCGACGCGAAGGTTTTCGAAGGTCTTGCCCAGCCGCTCCAGCAATGGCTCGTAGATCGATTGCTGCACCAGCAGGCGCGAGCCGGCCGAGCAGGTCTGTCCGGCGTTCTGCACGATGGCGTTGATCACCATGGGCAGTGCCGCATCGAGATCGGCATCTTCGAAGATGACCTGCGGGCTCTTGCCGCCCAGCTCCAGCGTGACCGGGCAGTGACGTTCCGCCGCCACCTGCTGGATCAGCGTGCCGACCTTGGGGCTGCCGGTAAAGCTGATGTGGTCGATGCCGGGGTGCCGCGCCAGTGCGTCGCCGACCTCATGGCCGAAGCCGGTGACGATGTTGATCGCGCCGGCGGGAAAGCCTGCTTCCGCCGCGAGTTGCGCGACGCGGATCAGCGACAGGCAGGCGTCCTCCGAAGGCTTGACCACGCACACGTTGCCGGCCGCGAGCGCCCCGCCCACGCTGCGCCCGAAGATCTGCATCGGGTAGTTCCACGGGATGATGTGGCCGGTGACGCCGTGCGGCTCGCGCCAGGTGAAGACGCTGTAGCCGTCGAGGTAAGGGATGGTTTCGCCATGCAGCTTGTCGCAGGCGCCGGCATAGAACTCGAAGTAGCGCACCAGCGCCAGCGCATCGGCGCGCGCCTGCTTGGTCGGCTTGCCGCAATCGCGCTGTTCCAGCGCTGCGAGTTCCTCCACGTTGTCGGCAATCTTGTTCGACAGGCGCATCAACAGCCGCCCGCGTTCCGCCGCGCTCAATTTGCTCCAGACACCCTCGTAGCAGATCCGTGCCTGCCGCACTGCTTCCGCGATGTCCTCGGCGCTGCCGCGCTGCAACTCGTCGAAGGGCTGGCCGTCGGATGGGTCGATCACGGGAATCGTGCGGCCCGACGACGAAGGCATGGCCGCGTTGGCGATGTAGTGGTATTGCATGCCAACATTTTGCTCGAAAGCCGTTGGCCCCTTTAGGATGTGCGCCATGCTGAAAAAAGTTCTCCTGGGCCTTCTTGTCCTGGTGCTGGCAGCGGTGGGCGCGCTGGCATGGGTCGTCAACAACCATCCTTCGATGCTTCCCTATGAGGCGCTGGGCTGGAAGCCGGCCCCGCCGGCCCCCGGCGCATTGAACGTGAAGTTCCTGGGGGTCGCCACCGTGCTGCTGGACGACGGCGAAACCGCGCTGATGACCGATGGGTTCTTCTCGCGGCCCGGCAAGCTGCAGTCCCTCGCGGGCAAGGTCGAACCTGACCTTGCGGCGATCGAGCGCGGCTTGCAGCGCGCCGGCGTGGGCAAGCTGGCGGCCGTGATTCCCGTTCACTCGCACTACGACCATGCCATGGATTCACCCGAAGTGGCGCGGCGCACCGGCGCTGTGCTGGTGGGCTCGGAGTCCACCGCCAACGTGGGACGCGGGTGGGGCCTGCCGGCGTCGCAGATCGTGGTGGCGAAGCTGAATGAGCCAATGCGGTTTGGCCGCTTCACGGTGACGCTGTTGCCGTCGCGTCATGCGCCCACGGGTTTCACCGGCGGCGTGATCGACCAGCCGCTCAAGCCGCCGGCCCGCGCGACCGCGTACAAGGAGGGCCAGAGCTACGCGGTGCTGGTGCAGCACGATGGCAAGACGCTATTGATCAACGGCAGCGCCGGCTTCGAGCCCGGCGCGCTCGCCAAGGTGCAGGCCGACGTGGTGATGCTGGGCATCGGTTCGCTCGGCATGCGCGATGCGGCATACCGCGATGCCTACTGGCGTGAAGTGGTGGCCGGTGTGAAGGCGCGGCGCGTGATTCCCATCCATTGGGACGACTTCTGGATTTCCTCGGACGGTCCGATGAAGCCTATGCCCGCGCCGCTGGACCGGTTCGACGAGTCGATGGTTTTCCTGCGTGAGCGCGGGCAGCGGGAGGGCGTGGATGTGCGGCTGCCGGCGCAGTGGGCCGCGATGGACCCCTGGCAGGGCCTGGCGCCGCGCTGAACGGCTTGGGTTATGCGGGGGCGCCGACCGGCACGTAACGGTCGCTGTGCTTGTCCAGCCACTGCACCGAGCGGCTGCTGTCCTGTTGCGACGGGTGGAAGTCGGGGCGCTTGTATTCGCGCCACGGCTTGTACGTCTGGCGGATCAGGCCGCGCTTGCCGAAGAGATACGAGGCAGCGCTTTTCCATGTGCTCCATTTCCAGAGCGTGCCGTCATGCCGCAGGTTGGTCACGGTCTGGCGCAAGGTGTCGCCCAGGAACACCGTGGTGATCCGGCGGAACCAGGTGATGCGCCACTCGTGGTTGCCGCCCAGCGCCTGGTACAGGTCGAACGCCGTGCTTTTGTGCTCGGACTCCTCGGCGCTGTGCCAGAGCCAGAGGGTGGTGAGGCGCGGGTCGTCGCCGCCCAGCAGGTCCGGGTTGGCTAGCATCCAGTCGGCCATGATGGCCGTGAAGTGCTCGTTGGCTGCCGTGATGCCCAGCCAGTGGCGCACATCGATGCCTTCCATCAGCGCGAGGCGCTCGCGCGAGCGCGGCTCCCATTCGTTGACCAGGCCCTGCTTCTCCAGGTGCGCGTTGTACAGGCTGTGCAGCCGGCGGTGCGTTGCCTCCTGGCCGACGAACCCCTGCACTTCGGCCCGGAACCTTTCCTGCTGGTCGGGCTGGAGTTCCTTGAAGCCATTGCGCACCGAGTCGATGAAGAACTGCTCGCCGACGGGGAAACTCATCGACAGCGCGTTGAACAGGGCAGTGCGGAAAGCGTCGCCGCCGCACCAGTGGCGCGGGATGGGTGCTTCCATGTCGATCAGCAGGCGGCGAACGGTCAGGTCAGTCATGTGGCGATCATGGAAGCGAAAGCTGGTACTGTCAAGTACCAAATGCCAATCACGCGAGAATCGCTCCATGGCCAATCGCAAGAGTGAACCCGAAGCACAGGTGCATGAGCACCGACACCGCCTGCTGGAAGGCATGGCGCACGCCGTGGCCGCCAAGGGCTATGGCGACGCCACGATCGCCGACATCGTGCGCGAGGCCAGCGTATCGCGCCGCACGTTCTACGAGCATTTCTCGACCAAGGCCGAGTGCCTCATCGCGCTGTACGAGGCAGCCAGCCGCAACGCATTGAAGGTGCTGAAAGACGCGATTGACCCGGCCCATGAATGGCAGGCCCAGGTCGACCGGGCGTTGGGCGCCTACCTGGCCTGCATGGCGCAGAACCCGGTGCTCATGCGCACGCTGTTCATTGAAATCCTGGGCTTGGGGACCGAGGGCCTTCAGGCACGCCGCCGGGTCAACCAGGAAATCGCCGAATTCATGCTGGGCGTGGTGAACGGTGGCGGCAGCCGCAAGCGGGCCGGACCGCTGTCCGCCGGCATGGCGATGGCCGTCGTGGGCGGCATCAATGAGTTGGTCCTGCAGTACATCGAGCAGGACAAGGTGGCGAAACTGCCGGAACTGGTGGCGCCGGCCAGCCAGTTGTTGCGCGCCGTCACCGAAGCCTGACGACGCCCGGGACCCGCGTCGCAGGGCCAACGGAGTTTGTCATTCTGTGTCAACTGTGACAGACTGTTTGGACTACAACGAAGGGATTCCCATGCGCTCTCACAGTGCGGTTCCACTGCGTCCTGCGGCTTTAGTGCTTGCAGCAGCGATGCTGGTCAATGGATGCGGTGGTGATGGGGGCGGTGGCAATGCAAGCGGCAGCACCCCGCTGGCAGCCGCCTGCCAGGCTACGCTTGGCGAGAACGGCAGCGTCAGTTGGCCGGCGGTCAAGACCAGCGAGGGAACCTACCAGTACACGCTGGTGCCTGCGCCAAACGGCGAATACGTTGCGACGAGACAGACCGTGGATGCGTCCTTGACGTGTGTTCCCCTCGCGTTCAACCCCGACGCCTCGCCGCTGCTTCAAGCGGATCACGTTGCCCGCGCCGGCCAGCGCTTGTCGATCGCTTTCTCGCTGGATCCGGGGTCCGACGGAACGGTTTTCACCAAGACTGCGGGGACGGTCAAGAGCGGCCTGCTGGGTGGGACGGCTGGCGATGGGTACCTGCCCCTGGGGGGCGCCGCGGTCACGGTTACCTCAATGGCCGGCACGGTTGTCGCCACCGGCACGACCAATGCGTACGGCGCACTGATCGTCGGTCTTGAGAACCTGCCTGATCACTTCCGTGTGAAGGCCACTGGCGGCACGTTGAACGGCCAGCCGTTCCAGGGTTCCCTGCTGGCGGACGTGGAAGACTACACGACCGGCGACCTGCGACCGTCGGTCACGCTTACCCCTGTCTCCACGCTGGTTTCCGCCTACCGCCAACGTTACCCGGCCCTTTCCCTGGGCGAAGCGATGGGGCAGGTCAAGACACGGCTTGGCCTTCCCGAGAATGCGGACATCGACTCGGTCGACCAGGCGCTGTCCGACTATTTCGACAACGGCGTCTTTTATGCCGCGGCGGCGCAATCAGGCGGCGTCGACGCACTTGTCCAAGGCGTCCTGGCGGATTGGGAGCAAGGTGTTGCGCACACTTTCCCACCTTTGGTGGCGGTCAATCGGGATGCGCCCACTCCGTTCATGAAGGAACTACTCGACGACCCCTCGGCCGCCCAGGCAAGCCAGTCCGCGTCGTGCGGCGCGAGCTGCATGCGTCCGCAGGC
>DATHWV010000079.1:0-4608 GCA_035460205.1 Ramlibacter sp. | reverse complement strand
AGCCGCTATCGAACGCTGCCGTCTGCCCGCTGATGAACACGCCGGGCGGGCTGGCTGCGAACACGGGCGCATCGTTCGGGTCCTGCACCCGCAACTCGATCACCGTCTTCATCACGTCGCCGAACTGGACGCGCTCGACGTCGGACAGCGTCACGTCTACGCCGGTGATCGCGCTGACCAGGCGCGTGTGGTTGGCGTCGACGGCCGTCACCGTGTAGAGACCGAGTACCCCTTCCAGGAACACGCGATCGTCCGAGTCACTGCCGCCGTCCACGGTGTCGACGCCCTGGCCGGGGTCGATGCGGTCATTGCCCGCGCCACCCTGGATGCTGTCGTTGCCCCCGCCCCCGATCAGGGTGTCGTCGCCCGCTAAACCGCTGATGGACTGGTTGGTGCCGTCCCCCTCGAAGAAGTCATTGCCGGAGGTGCCAGTAAAGTTAGCCATGGTTCGGTTCCTTCTTTGAGGCGGCGCAGACAACGCGCGCGCGAATCAATGAGAGTAACCGAAGGTTTCCTTCATGCAAAGATAGGTTACTAGTGCAATAAGACATTGCATAAAACCCCAAAAAAATGCTATGCGTGCTTGCCGCACATTTGCATCACACAGGGTTTTCCAGAAGGGCGACCTGTGCAGGCAGGCACAAGGTGGCCAGGTCGTAGCGGTCCACGATGGTCTGTCGCGCCGCTTTCCGCAAAGGCGCCAACGCCTTGCCGCGCGCCAGCGCATCGGCGATGCAATTCGCCAGCGCTCCGGTGTCGAAGAAGTCCGTGAGCAGCCCGTTGCGATTGTGTGTAATCACTTCGCGAACTGGCGTGGTGTCCGATGCGACCACCAGGCAGCCGATGCTCATGGCTTCCAGCAGCGACCAGGAGAGTACAAAAGGATAAGTCAGGTACACGTGCGCGGCGGAGACCTGCATCAGTTGCGTCAGCACCGAATGCGGCACGCGGCCGACAAAGTGCACCCGGCTCATGTCCAGCTTGCCGGCCACCTCGGACAGAAAAATATCCCGCCAGGTCTTGCCTTCCGGCGGATTGGCGCTGTAGCTGGAGCCGTCGCCGCCCACCAGGACCACCCGCGCGTTCGGCCGCAGCTTCTGCAACAGCGGCAGCGCGCGCATGAAGATGTGATAACCGCGATACGGCTCCAGTTGCCGCACCACGAAGGTCACCACCTCGTCGCCCGGCTTCAGGGTGAGGCCCGCCGTCTGCAGCTTCACCGTGGCCTTCGGGTCCGGCTTGAAGCGCTGGGTGTCTATGCCTTCATGGATGACGCGGATTCGCTCATGGGCCCACGCCGGATGCCGGCTTTTCTGGAACTCGGTGGGCGTCAGCGCCACGTCGCAGGCGCTGAGCGCGTGCAACAGGTGCGTGTTGCGGACCCGCACGCGGCCATCGGCCACCACGGAGCGCTTTGAAAATTCAGGATCGAAGCCGGTGTCGCCGCCTTCGCCGCCGTAGTAGTACTCGGCATAAACGACGTGCCGCGCATCGGGAAAGACGTCCCGGGTGAAGAAGGCCTCGCCCCAGCCGGAATGCACTACCACCACATCGGGCGTGAAGCCGCCCTTTTGCAGCGCCAGCATCGCGCGCGCAGCGGCCTCGCCGCGCGCCACCTTGTCGCGCACCTCCGACATCACGCCCCGCATAGGTCCGGAGGTGTCGCCCTCCTCGGCTTTGGCGAACCGATACAGCACATGGCGCACGCCGGGAATCGGCTCGCCGGGCTTGTTGACGCCGAGGCCGACCACTTCGTGACCGCGGGCAGCGAGCGCCGCGGAAACATGCTTGAACTGGCCGGGGAAATTCTGGTGGACGAAGAGATAGCGCATGGACGCGCCAAATCTTACATGCGGTTCACTTGCGAGCGACGGTGCGTTCGTACAGGGGCATCACGCGCGGCAGGTTGCGCTCCAGTTCGGCGATGCGGCTCGCGCTCGACGGGTGGGTGGACAGCCACTGCGGCGGCGCGCCCTTGCCGGCCTGCTCCATCTTCTTCCACAAGGTGATCGCCGCACGCGGGTCGTAGCCGGCGCGCGCGCCCAGTTCCATGCCGATCAGGTCGCCTTCAGACTCGTCGTCGCGGCCGAACTTCAGGGTGAGCAGGCTGGCGCCACCACGTGCCACCATGTCCGTGATGCTGGGGTCGATACCGAAGATGCCGGCGATCACGGCGCCGCCGATGCGGGCCGCGCCCTGCGTCACGGCGCTCTTGCCCATGCGCTCGCGCGCGTGTTCGCGCAAGGCGTGCGCCATTTCGTGGCCGGTGACCATCGCGAGCTCGTCGTCGGTCAGCTGCAGCTTGTCGATGATGCCGGTGAAGACGGCGATCTTGCCGCCGGGCATGCAGAAAGCATTGATCTGGTTGGAACCGATGAGGTTGACTTCCCACTTCCACCCTTTTGCGCGCTCGTTCCATGCGACCGCATGGGGAATCAGCCGCTGGCTGATGACCTGCAGGCGCTTGAGTTGCGGATGGCCGGGCGGCGCCAGCGCGTTCTTTGATTGCGCCTGTTGCAACAGCTGGGCGTACTGCTGGCCAGCGGCCTTCTCGACATCGGCCGCAGGCACCAGGCTGGAGAGGCGCGACTGCTTGCCGACTTCCACGCCCTCATGCGGCGTTTCCTTTTCGGCGTAGACCGGCGCGAGCGGCAGCGCTGCCAGCAGGGCGCCGGCCAGCAAGGCACGCAGCCAACGCGCGGAAACGACAGGCACTGGGTCTGACAGCATGCGCTTATTATTCCCGCATGCCCGAAGCCGCGCCTGTCAGCCAAGCCCCCAAGCCCTCGTGGGGTGCGACCCTCAAGGTCTACCTGGAGCCGGCAACACTGCGGATGCTGTTCTTGGGCTTCTCGGCCGGGCTTCCTTTGCTGCTGGTGCTTGGCACGTTGAGCTTCCGCTTGCGCGAGGCCGGCATCGACCGCACCACGATCGGCTACCTGTCCTGGGTCGGCCTGGCCTACGCGTTCAAGTGGGCCTGGGCGCCACTGGTGGACCGCTTGCCGATTCCCATCCTGTCGCGCCTGCTGGGTCGGCGCCGCGCGTGGTTGCTGCTGTCGCAAGTGGCGATCATGGCGGGGCTGGCCGGCATGGCCCTCACCGATCCCAAGGCGTCGCTGGAGACCGTGGTGTGGTTTGCCTTGCTGACGGCCTTCGGGTCGGCCACGCAGGACATCGCACTGGACGCCTTCCGGATCGAATCGGCCGATGTGCAGCGCCAGCCCGCGCTGGCAGCGGCTTACCAGACCGGCTACCGGCTCGCAATGATCTGGGCTGGCGCGGGCTCGCTGTTGATCGCGGCACGCGCCGAGGTGGCCGATGCCGCCAACTACCAGCACGCGGCCTGGCAAACCGCCTACCTTGCGATGGCGGCCTGCATGCTGGTCGGTGTCGTCACCGTGCTGCTGTCGCCCGAACCCGCGCGCGCCGTGCTGGCGCCCGCGCGCAATGCGGCTGCCTGGCTGCGCGAAGTGCTGCTCGAGCCCTTCATCGATTTCATCCGCCGCTACCGCTGGCAGGCCGCGCTGATCCTCTCGCTGATCGCGGTCTATCGCATCAGCGATGTCGTGATGGGCATCATGGCCTACCCGTTCTACGTGGACATGGGCTACACCAAAGAAGAGGTCGCGGCCGTGTCCAAGATCTACGGCGTGATCACCACGCTGGCCGGCGCCTTCCTCGGCGGCGCGCTGGCGCTGCGCTTCGGTGTGATGCGGGTGCTGATGCTCGGCGCCATCCTCAGCGCGGCCAGCAACCTGCTGTTCGCCTGGCTGGGCACTCGCGGGCACGACGTGTGGGCGCTGGTGTTCGTCGTCTCGGCAGACAACCTTTCCAGCGGCATCGCCTCGGCCGCATTCATCGGTTACCTGTCGGGCCTCACCAACGTCAACTACTCGGCGACGCAGTACGCGCTGTTCAGCTCGATGATGTTGCTGCTGCCGAAATTCCTCGCCGGCTACTCCGGCAAGTACGTGGACACCTTCGGCTACGGCAATTTCTTCACGGCGACGGCGCTGCTGGGTGTCCCGGTGCTGGCGCTGGTGTGGCTTGCCATGCGCGCACAAGCAGCTGCCGCTGTACCTTCCCAAGCGCCGTCTTAGGCAGCGCCTCGAGCCGCAGCCAGGCGCGCGGAAGCTTGAAGCGGGCCAGGCGCTGAGACAGGAAGTCCTGCAACTCCTTGTCAGTTACCGAAGCGCCAGGGTTCAACACCACGGCCGCGGCCACCACTTCACCCCAGTCCGCATCGGGCACACCGAAGGCCGCGCACTCCGCGACAGCGGGATGCGCCGACAGCTGGGTTTCGATCTCGGCCGGATGAATGTTCTCGCCGCCGGAGATGATGAGGTCGCGCGCGCGGCCCACGATGCTGTAGCTGCCGTCGGGCGCCTGCGATGCGAGATCACCGGTGTGGAACCAGCCTTGCGCGTCGCACGCCGGCACCTGCGGCCAATAACGCTCCACCACGTTCGGCGCGCGCAGCAGCAACTCGCCCACGCCGTCGCGCGGCTCGGCGAGGCGCACCTCGACGCCCGGCGCCGGCCAGCCGCAGGAACCCACGTGGCTCATCGCCTCCTGCCGCGGCAGCGCGATCGAGAACGGGCAGGTTTC
>DATHWV010000078.1:0-6921 GCA_035460205.1 Ramlibacter sp. | reverse complement strand
GACGCGCTGGATCTTTCCGCCCAGCCCGGTCTCGCCGCCCGGGTGGGCCGTGAGCCAGCGCGCCGACATCATGGGCACCAGCGTGAGCGACACCACCGCCGAAATCAGGATGGTGATGGCCAGCGTCACGGCGAACTCGCGGAACAGGCGCCCCACCACGTCGCCCATGAACAGCAGCGGGATCAGCACGGCAATCAGCGAGACGGTCAGTGAAATGATGGTGAAGCCGATCTCGGTCGCGCCCTGCATGGCCGCCTGCATGGGCGGCTCGCCGTCCTCGATGTGGCGCGAGATGTTCTCGATCATCACGATGGCGTCATCCACCACGAAGCCGGTAGCAATGGTGAGCGCCATCAGGCTGAGGTTGTTCAGGCTGTAGCCCAGGAGGTACATCACGCCGCAAGTGCCGATCAGCGAGATCGGCACGGCCAGGCTGGCGATCAGGGTCGCGCGCGGGCTGTGCAGGAAGGCGAAGATGACCAACACGACCAGCACCACGGCCAGGATCAGCTCGATCTGCACGTGGTGGACCGAGGCCCGAATGCCCGTGGTGCGATCGCTCAGCACGTCCACACGCAACGCGCTCGGCAGGCCGGAGGTGAGTTCGGGCAGGCGCTCCTTGATCGCGTCCACCGTGGCGATGACGTTGGCACCCGGCTGGCGCTGCACGTTCAGGATGATGGCCGGCTTGAGCTTGCCGTCGATCACGGCCCAGGCCCCGAGCTTCACGTTCTCGGCGCTCTCCACGGCTTTCGCGATGTTGGACAGGCGCACCGGCGCGCCGTTCTTGAACGCGACGATGAGGTTCTGGTAGTCCGCGGCCGTGACGAGCTGGTCGTTGGCATTGATGGTGTAGCTGCGCGTCGGCCCATCGATGCTGCCCTTGGCGCCGTTGGCGTTGCCGGCGGTGATCGCGGTGCGCACGTTGTCCAGCGTGAGGCCGTAAGAGGCCAGCGCGCGCGTGTCCACCTGGATTCGCACCGCGGGTCGCTGCCCGCCCGACAACGTGACAAGGCCGACGCCATTGACCTGGCTGATCTTGAGTGCGAGCCGCGTGTTGGTGATGTTCTGCACATCGGTGAGCGGCATCGTTTCGGACGTGATGGCCAGTGTGAGCACGGGCGCGTCGGCCGGATTCACCTTGGCATAGACCGGGGGCGCAGGCAGGTCAGCGGGCAACAGCGAGCCGCCCGCGTTGATCGCAGCCTGCACCTGCTGCTCGGCGACGTCGAGGGCGAGGCCCAGGCCGAATTGCAGCGTGACGATGGAAACACCGGCCGCGCTGGTGGAACTCATGCGGGAGAGGCCCGGCATCTGGCCGAACTGGCGCTCGAGCGGCGCGGAGACGGTCTGGGCCATCACCTCGGGGCTGGCGCCCGGGTACAGCGTCTGCACCTGGATGGTCGGGTAGTCCACCTGCGGCAGCGCCGACAGCGGCAGGAACCTGAATCCGACGATGCCCGCCAGCACGATCGCCACCATCAGCAGCGAGGTGGCCACCGGCCGCAGGATGAAGGGGCGGGATGGAGACATCAGTGCCCGCCGCTCACTGGCCGCTGCCGCCGGCTTCACCGCGGCGCTGCTGCATGGTGCGCCAGCGCTCCAGCGCCTGCGGGTCGCCCTTGTCGATCAAGTCGAGGAAGCGTTTGCGCCGCGCGAGTTGCTCGGGGTCGTCCTTGGCGGACTCGAGCATTCGCGCGCGCTGCTCGGGCGTAGGCTTGTCGCCAGCCGCGGAGGGTGCTGCCGCACGTGCTGGTGCGGGTCCGCCCGACGGTGGCGCGACGGCGGCACTGCCCGCCCCTGCGGCCGCCGCAGCGCGGCGCTGGCGCCGCTCGGAGTCACCGCCCGCCGCCATCGCGTCACCGGACGCTGGTACCTGCATGCCAGAAGCCGGCGCCTGCGGTGCCGACGCGCCGTCGCGCCGGCGGAACCCGCCACCCGCGCCTCGCCCGCCCGCACCGGGGCTGTCGCCCGGCAGGACCACGCGCGATCCATCACGCAGGCGGTCGGCGCCTTCGGTGATCACACGCTCGCCTGCCACGAGGCCCTTGGCAATCTGCACCTTGTCCACGGTGGCCTGTCCGCGCGTCACCTGGCGCAGCGACACGGTGCGATCCTCGTTGAGCACGAAGACGAAGTCGCCGGTGCTGCTGTTGCGCACTGCGGCCACCGGCACCACGACGGCGTCCTTGATGGTGCGCACATTGAGTTGCAGGTTCACGAACTGGCTGGGGAACAACGCGAGCTTGGTGTTGTTGAAACGGGCCTTGGCGCGGACGGTGCCGGTCTGCGTGTCCACCTGGTTGTCCAGCGACGCGAAAACGCCGGTGTCCAGCACCAACTGGCGCGTGCGGTCGAAGGCGCGGGCCTCCATGAAGGCGCTGGCGTTCTGCTGCAATAGCGGCGCCTGGTCCTGCGGTACGGAAAACTCCACGTCGATGGGCGACACGGCCGTGACCAGCGCCACGCCGTTGGCGTCACCGGTGGAGACGACGTTGCCCACGTCCACCGTGCGCAGGCCGACCCGGCCGGCGATGGGCGAGACAACACGCGTGTAGCCGAGGTTCAGGCGTGCCGTGCCCTCATTCGCCTTGGAGATCACCACGGCGGCTTCGAGTTGCTTGACCAGCGCGGCCTGCGTGTCCACTTCCTGCCGTGCGATCGAATCCTGCTGCAACAGCGTCCGGAAGCGCTGCAAGGTGACCTTGGCGGCTTCCAGCTGGGCCTCGTCGCGCATGCGTTGGCCCGACGCCTGCTGCAATGACATTTCAAACTGGCGCGGGTCGATGGTGGCGAGCAGTTCGCCCTTGCGCACCATCTGGCCTTCCTTGAACAGCACCTGCATCAGCACGCCCGAGACCTGCGGGCGTACCTTCACGCTGGCTTGAGGCACCACGGTGCCCAGTGCGTCGATGACGATCGGGATGTCGGCGCGCTCGGCCGCTGCAACACCCACGGTAGTAGCCGCGCCGCGACCGCCTCCGCGCCCGGCTCCGCCGCCGGCTCCACCACCCGCACCGCCCCCCGCGCCACTGGCGGCGCCGCCGGGGCGCCCGCCTTCGGCCACGGCAGCCTTGTCGGGATGTGTGAGGTCCCACGCGAGCCAGCCGACGCCGGCGACCACCAGCAAGGCGATCACGCCGCCAATGAGCGTCGAGCGCCGGCTCAGGCGGCGCGGGGCGTCGCTGCCTTCAGGCGGTGGGGTTTGCTGGGGGTCGGCCGAAACGGGTGGCTGCGCGTCCATCGTTGTCCTTGTTATCAGGGACCGGCGCGGGGCTCGCGTGAGCGAGGCATGCGTCCGGTCCTCTCAGGCTGAGGCTTTGGCCGCCGATGAGCCATCGGCGGGTGACGCAAGGTAATGTAGGCCCGTTCCTGCGCCCGGACGGGAACTTTGCCGAGGTTTACCGGGCGTTTACCGAAGCGGCAACGCTTTGCCTTCGCTTGACGAAGGAGCGGCAACCTGGAGCAGTTTCGAGAGCGTCGGCGCGATGTCGTTCACCGCCACCCGATCGTCGATGCGCCCCGGCTTCACCCAGCGCGGCCCGTACACGAGGATCGGCACCTGGGTGTCGTAAGGGTGCGGCGAGCCGTGCGTGGCCGCCGAGCCGCTGCTCGATGCGAACATGTGGTTCGCCTTGAGCGTGAACTGCACGTCCCCTGAAACGTCGGGGTGCCACGCCATGCGCGAGGCCTCGAAGAAAGGCGCGCCGGCACGGCTGCCCGAAAGGAGCTCCGCGCGGGTGTAGGCGGTGTCAAAGCCCTTCTCGGTGAGCAGCAAGCGGCGCGCCTCTTCGGCCACCGCATTGGCGTCCACCTGTTTTTGCGCAATGAGCTTCTTGTCGAGCAACAGCGAAGCCGACGAATAGCCAGTGACCCACTTGCCTTCGCCGAACTTCTGCGCCAGGCCGGTGTTGATGCGGGCCAGCGCGCCGCGGGAGTCGACGCGCCCGGCGTCGAGACCCTTGGCCTGGCTGAACTCCGGCGCGGGCATGAAGCCGTGGTCGGCCGTCAGCACGGCGATGTAGTTGTCCTTGCCCACTGTGCGGTCGAGGTCGGCGAAGAAGGCCTGCAGCAGGCGGTCCAGCTGCAGCAAGTGGTCGTGCGACAAGCGAGATTCGGCGCTGAACCGGTGGTTCACGTAGTCATGGCCGGAGAGGCTCACGGCGAGGATGTCGGGCGCGTCGTCGCTGCCGAGCTGCTCACCCGCGATGGCGGCGCGGGCGAACTCCAGCGACAGCGCGTCGGCGAACGGGCTCGTCAACAGCGCACCATAGAAGCCGGGGCCGGGCGCATCGTCCGCGGCCACACCCATCATCATCGGCAGCTTGCCGCCGCGCGGGCCGAACCAGGCCTGGCTGTCGGGCACGGACTTGGCGTAAGCGGCCTCGGGCAGGAGCGGTCTCCATTCGGTCTTGAAGTATTTATCTGCGGGCTTGGCCGCATTGAAGGCGGTGACCCAGGCCGGGTGCTGCGGCATGTAGTGCGTGCTGGACGCGAACTGCCCGGTCGAGCTCTGGTACATGTAGGCGACACCGGTCTTGCCGGCCGGCAGGATCGCGCCGCGGTCCTTGCCGGAGATCGCGATCACCTTCGACCGCGGGTCCACACGGCGCAGCACGTCGCCCACTGTTTCAGCCTTCAGGTTGCGCGGGCTGGTGCCGTCCAGCGGATTGGTCTTGTGGCCGATGTAGGTTGCCGCCGTGTCACCGGTGTTGTAGACCGGCGCTCCGGTAACAGGGTCCAACCATTCGTTGCCGATGATGCCGCTGCGGTGCGGCGAAGCGCCGGTGAGCACGGTGGCATGGCCGGCGGCCGTCACCGTGAAGGCGTGCTTGTAGTGCGCGTTGGCGAACCACGCGCCGCGATCGAGGAAGCGCGCGAAACCGTCGGGCACGAGCTGGTCGCGGTAGTCCACCACCTGGCGTTGCGGCAGGCCATCGACCATGAGGAAGACCACGAGTTTTGGCTTGTCCTGCGGCGCCGGTGCAGCGGCACAGCCGGCCAGCATGGCGGCGAGGAGGACGGAGGCAAGCTTGAGTGTGTGGCGGCGTGTTTTCATGGCCGCCAAGATTAATGCATGTAGCGGCCGCTGGCGATATAGATTCCCCCCAGCATCGTATGCTGCACCTGCACATCAGCAAGGTGGCTGGCCAGCAGGTCCCAGGGCTTGCCCAGCCCCTCCAAAGATGTCACCGAATAGAGCGCGGCCAGCATCACGAAGCCGTTGGTAGGCCAGGCCCAGGGCGGCGCCCATTGCAGGCCCGAAGCCACCACCCTTGCGCCGGGCTTGAGGTGGGCCAGCACATTCGCAATCGCAGTGGGCTCGCGCAGGATGTCGTGGGTGAAGTGGAACAGTGCGGCGTCGGCCTGCACCGGGATGCGGGCCGTGGCCGCCGGCGCGTTGAACAGGTCGATGTGGTGCCAGCGGTTCGCGGCCACGCGCTCGCGGGCCTTCGCGAGCATTTCAGGGCATTGCTCGATGCCGACGATGCGGCCGCCCTTGCCGAGGCGGTCGTGCAACAGCTCAAAGGACAGGCCAGTGCCGCAACCGACGTCGAGCACTGTCTCGCCACGATGCAAGTCCAGGCAGGCAATCGCTTCGCCGCGGATGGGCTCGAAGAGCTGCAATTCGCGGTCGTAGCTGTCGGCACGCCGGCGGTATTGCGCCAGGGCGGCGGAACGGTTGGGCTGCCGGCGGTTGGCCGGAAACTGCACAGCCATGATGGGGTACCTACTGGGTGATCGCGACCAGCACGCTGCAAGGCGCGTGCTCGATCAGGGCGCCGGAAATCGATCCGCGCCACCAGCGCGCAGCCCAGCTGTCGAGGTGCTTGTGGCCCACGACGATGAGGTTGGCGTCGATCTTGCGGGCGTATTTGGTGATCTCGTCCACCGCCTCGCCCACCAGCACTTCGCCCTTGGCGGAGCGGCCGCCGTCGGCCAGCCGGCGCAGGCCGTCCTCCAGCACCGCCTGGTGCTTCTTCTTCTCGCGCTCCTCGAGTTCCATGTCGTACACGCCGCCTTCCAGGCCGACGAAACTCATCGCCGAGGGCATCACGGCAATGAGGAACAGCTCGGAATTGCTCCAGAGCGCCAGGTCCTGGCAATCCAGTAGCGCTTTCTGGCCGGCATCGGTGCCGTCGTAAGCGAGCAGGATCCGTTTGTACATGAGGCACTCCCAACGTGTTGACGCGCGAAGCATAGACCGCGGCAGGCCGCTGCACAACCGCGTTTTCACAACAGGTGACTGCGTGCTTACCCGATATGGAACAGCCTGGCGTCAGTCGCCGGCAATGAGCGCGCGCAAGGCGCCGGCCGGGAAATGCGAATCAATGAAGTCGGCCAGGCCGTCGAACACGGTGTCCAGCGTGGGCGCCTGCGCGCCAAACAGCGCATGCAGCACCGCCGGCTCTTCGAACAGGCCATGCAGGTACACGCCCAGTACGTTGCCCCCGGCGTTCTGCCAGCCCAGGCCGTCCGGCAACACGGGACGGGCTGCGGCCATGGACGGATGCTGCACCGTCTGGCCGTGATGAATCTCATAGCCGGACACCATGACACCCGACAGCGCGGACCACGGACCGCTGAGCATGGTGAAGCCCGCTTGCGTGCGCCGCACCGTCTTGTCCCGCGCGAACCGCGTCACCAGCGGCAGCAGGCCCAGCCCCGGGCCCTCGCCGTCAATCCCATGCGGATCGATCAAGGCCTCGCCCAGCATCTGCAAGCCGCCGCACACGCCCAGCACCCGCTTGCCGGCCGCGGCATGGTCGGCAATCGCGTGGTCCATGCCCTGGGCGCGCAGCCATGCCAGGTCACCGCTGGTGTGCTTGGAACCCGGCAGGACGATCCAGTCGGCGCCGGCAAGGTCGGCGGCACTGCGGGCCCACAGCAGTCGCACGCCAGGCAGATTGGCCAGCGGCT